>JAICKR010000025.1 GCA_025927835.1 Jatrophihabitans sp.
CGGCCTCGCCCTTGGAGCGGATCATCGCCGCGCCCTCGGTGATGCGCCGCAGCGCCTCGCCCCGGTTGGTGGCACCGCAGACGAACGGCACGGTGAAGCGCCACTTGTCGATGTGGTTGGCGTAGTCCGCCGGCGTGAGCACCTCGGACTCGTCGATGTAGTCGACGCCGAGCGACTGCAGCACCTGCGCCTCGACGAAGTGCCCGATGCGGGCCTTGGCCATCACCGGGATCGACACCGCGGCGATGATCTGGTCGATCATGTCCGGGTCGGACATCCGCGAGACGCCGCCCTGAGCGCGGATGTCGGCAGGTACCCGCTCGAGCGCCATGACGGCGACGGCGCCGGCGTCCTCGGCGATCTTGGCCTGCTCGGCGGTGACGACGTCCATGATGACGCCGCCCTTGAGCATCTCGGCCATGCCGCGCTTCACGCGGGCCGTGCCTACGGAGTGCTCGGGGGTACCGGCGCTGTTCTGCTGGTCGGTGTTCTGCTGGTCGGACATGGCACCGATTCTACGTGCCCCTGGCGGTACCCAGCACCGGCCGATCGCCACCGGGTGGACTGCCGGTGGCCGCCGTCACGTCGGTGTCAGTGCGGGGCAGTGGGATGGGTCGGTACGGCCCTTCACTGCGCGAAGTAAGTCAGTGCAGCGGCGCGTTGGTCGCGACCAGCACCACCCAGGCACCGCCGGGCGCGAGCGGGATCGCCTTGCCGTGCCGGTCCTTCAACGTCGTGCCGTCCTTGGCGGCAGGCCGTGACCAGGTGCCGCTGATCACCTTGCCGTTGCGGTACACCATGACCTTGCCGGTGCCGACCGTGTGCGTGTACATGTTCGGGTTGCCCAGCACGTCGCGGTCCTTGTTGTAGACCGTCACCTTGCAGAACTGGACGATCACGTTCGGCGTGGCGATCGTGGTGCCGGCGGCGGTGTGCTGCACCGCACCGCCGATGAGCCGGACGTACCGGTGCGTGTGTGCGTTCCAGTTGAACTGCACGGGCGTGCCACCGACCTGCGTGCGCAGCTGCGTTCCGGGACCGAACGGGCGGTTCGGGATCGTGGCGGAGAACGTGAACCCGATGTTCTTGGCGGTGGCGCCCTTGAGCCGCGCGCCGATGGTGGCCAGGTTGGCCCGCAGGTTGTACGGCGCCGGGCGGCTGCCGTCACGCTGGAAACCCGGCCCGCCACGGTCGTTGATGGACGTGCGCAGGTTGGACCGGTCCAGCACCGCCAGCGGGTTGTGCGAGCCGCCGGACGCGACGTAGGCGATCGGCCCGTACTGGGCCAGGATCTCCGGGTCGGCAGCCCGCGTGCTGCGCACCGCCTCAACCGTCGGAAGCACCGTGTTGTACACGGCGAGCAGCCGGGTCAGGCCGCCCTCGACCTCTTCGATGTAGACGATGTCGGCCTTGTCCACGTTGACCTGTGGCCGGCCGTTGCCGGTGTCGTCGATCTTGACGGCGACCACCTTGTGCGCGTTGGTGGACAGCCCGGTGAACGGGTTCACCGACTTGACCGCAGGCGCCGGCGGCGCCGCCGAGCTGGTGGACGGAGCGGGTGTGGTCACCGGTGCCGTCGAACTCGGTGGCGGGCTCTTCTTCTTGCTCGACCCACCGCACGCACTGAGGCTGACGGCCATCGCCGCGACGCAGGCCACACCCGTGATCCGGCGGGACAAGCTCATATCGCATCCTTCGCATCGGTTGGACCCGCATCTGCGGCGGGCGCGGTCTCGGGCCGACGCACCGGCAGGTTCACCGTGTCGTCGATGTCGAAGAACTGCGGCATGGCCCGCCGTCCGGCGAGTCGCAGCAGCCGGGGCATCCGGCGAGAACGCAGTGCGCGGGTGTCGCGCACCGCATCATTGTAGAAGCGGCGGGCCACCTGCACCCGCTCGGCACCCTCACCCAGCTCGGCCTCGACGTCGGGGCGGAGCAGGTCCGCTCCCTCCGCGACCGAACTGATCATGCGCCCGACCGCGTTCTCGGTGCTCTGCCGTGCGGTGTCCTGGGTCCGCGCCGCGAGTGCCTCCCGCGCCACCTCGTCACACGGCGCGCGCAGCGGTGCCGGCAGGCCACTGTCCGGCGACTCGGCCACATGCTGCAGGGCCGCGGCACGGCGGACCAGCTGGGCGTCCAAGGCCGCCCACGCCGCGTCCACCCGCGCGTGCAACCGGTCCAGCCGGGTCAGCGTGAAGGTCACCCACATGGACAGCAGCACGGCGAGGACGACGGCGAAGACCAGCCATCCGACGGGGAGCACGCCACCGCACTCTAGCGGGCGCCCGCCCCCGCGATCGCGAGGTCGTACACCCGCAGCACGGCGCGGGTCACCACGTCCCAGTCGTACGGCGCGACGGCGACGTCCGCCGCGGCGATCAGCCGGGCCCGCAGCGCCGCGTCGTCGAGCACCCGGCCCAGCGTCCCGGCCAGCGCCGCCCTGTCCCCGGTCGCGAACAGTTCACCGGCCCGGCCCCCGTCGAGCACCTGACGGAACGCCTCGAGGTCACTGGCCACGACAGCGGTCCGCGCCGCCATCGCCTCGAGCAGGATCACCCCGAAGCTCTCCTGGCCGGTGTTGGGCGCGCAGTACACGTCCACGCTGCGCAACATCCGGGCCTTGTCCGGTTCACTGACCTGCCCGAGCAGTTCCACGTGCTGACGCAGCGCTTTCGGCAGCCGGGTGCGGAAGTCCTCGGCCTCGCCGCGGCCGGCGACCAGCAACTGCAGGCCGGGCCGCTGCGGCACGAGCTGTTCGAGCGCGCCCACGAGCACGTCCATGCCCTTACGCGGCTCGTCGTAGCGTCCGATGAAGCCGATGGTGCCGCCCGACTCGCGCGGGTAGCCCGGCAACGGCGAAGCGGTCGCGAAGTGCTTGACGGCAACACCGTTCGGAATCACGACCGCGTCGGCGCCCAGATGCTCGACGATGACCTTGCGCGCCGCCGGGGACACCGCGATCCGTCCGCTCAGCTTCTCCAGGAACGGCTGCAGCACGGTGTCGAACATCGCGAGGAAGCGGGACCGGACGGTCGCCGCGTGGAAGGTGGCGACCAGCGGCCCGTCGTGGATCATGCAGGTCAGCAAGGACAGACTCGGTGGCGCGGGCTCGTGCACGTGCACGATGTCGAACGCGCCGTCGCGCAGCCAGCGGCGCACCCGCGCCGCGGACACCACGCCGAACTGCAGCCGGGCCACTGAGCCGTTGTACGGAATGGGGACGGCCTTGCCTGCGGCCACCACGTAGGGCGGCAGACCCGGCATGTCCTCGTCCCCCGGCGCAAGCACCGATACGGCGTGCCCGAGCTCCATCAGCTTCTCGGCGAGATCGCGCACATGCGCCTGCACGCCCCCGGGGATGTCCCAGGAGTACGGGCAGACGATGCCGATCCGCATCAGCCCTGTCCCGCCGTCGCCGGCTCGCCGCGTTCCCGGTCCGGCCGCGCGGGCAGGTCGGCGAGCCACAGCGGTTGCAGCATGTGCCAGTCGGCCGGGTGCTCGGCTATCCCGGTCGCGAGGACGTCGGCCACCGCCTGGGTGAGCGCGGGAACCTGGTCGCGAAGCCGGCCCTCGGGCACCTCCAGCGGCGGGTGGATGCGCTGGCCCCAGCCGCCGTCGTCGGTGAACCACAAGCTGATCGGAAGCAGCGCGGCGCCGGTCGTCGCGGCGAGCATCGCCGGGCCGCCGGGCATCCGGGTCGGCTCGCCGAAGAACTGGACGGGCACGCCGTGGCGCGACAGGTCGCGGTCGGCGACCAGGGCGGCGACCTTGTTCTCGCGCAGCCGCTGGGCCAGCGTGCCCATCGGCGACGGGTCGTGCCGGCCGAGCGGGAGCACCTCGAAGCCCAGGCTCTCCCGGTGCGCGACGAACCGCTCGAACAGCGAGTCCGGACGCAGCCGCTCGGCGACCGTGACGAACGGTCCGCTGTGCGCCACGAGCCAGAGGCCGGCGACGTCCCAGTTGCCCGAGTGCGGCAGGGCGACCACGGCGCCCTTGCCGCGCTCGAGGGCGGCGTCGAGGTTCTCGCGGCCCGTGGTGCGCACCGTCGTGCGCTCGACGACCTCGTGCGGGTCCATCTTCGGCAGCCGGAACGTCTCCAGCCAGTACCGCGAGTAGGAGCGCAACCCCGCGCCGACGAGGGCGTCCAACCGCACCTCGGACGTCTGCGGTCCGACGACGCGGCTCAGGTTCTTGCGCAGCTGGCGCGCTCCCCCGCCGTTGCGGACGGTGGCGGCATCGGCGGCGGCACGGAACGCCCGCTCGGTGAGCCCGTGCGGCGCCGACTTCACCACGCTCCACCCGGCTGCGTAGCCGAGATCGACCGCCCGGTCGCGCAGGCCGCTGAACATCAGGTTGCCTCCGCCGCCTGCAACGCCTTGGACTGGCGGTAGACCGTGGCGATCCGCTGGCCGACGGTGACCGTCGACGCCGCGACGAGCAGCCACAGCGCGATCGCCTGAAGATACGGCCAGTGGAACGGCGAGCCGGTCAGCCCCGTGCCGACCAGCACGATGATCAGCCGGTCGGTGCGCTCGGCGATGCCGACCGAGCAGGTGAAGCCGGCCGCCTCTGCTCGCGCCCGGATGTACGAGGTCACCGAGCCGAGCACGAGGCACAACAGCGCGCCCAGCAGCATCCAGCGCTGGCCGTGCAGGGCGAAGTACCACCCGATCGTCCCGAAGACCGCGGCGTCGGCGAACCGGTCGCAGGTCGAGTCCAGTACCGCACCGAACTTCGACGCGGTGCCGCCGGCGCGCGCGACGAGCCCGTCGAGCGCGTCGAACATCGTCAACGCCCAGATCGTGAGCGTGCCGGTCATCCACCAGCCGCGGGTGAAGAACACGACCGAGCAGGCGATGGTGCCGAGCGTACCGACGACCGTGATGAGGTTGGGCGTGACGCCGATCCTGGCCAGCCAGCTGCCGAACGGAGTGAGCAGCCTGATGAACAGGACACGGAAGAATGCGGTGAACACGCTGTCGGGTGATCCGTTCCGGTGTCGGGGCGGTGTGAGCGCACCGTTGCGCGCTGGGTCGGCGAGCTACCACGATAGCGGCCGGCCGCGATCGATCTGTGCGCATCGCTTGTGGGGCTGGCCGATCGGGTGTCGAATGCGAAGACAGTCCGTTGTCGCCGCATCGTCCTGGAGGCCGCCGAGATGTCGACCAAGAAGGCCGCCACCCGTACCTCGACGGCCTCGTTCGACACGGCCGACCGTCCGGAGAAACTGCGCAACGTCACGCTCGTCGGGCACTCCGCCGCGGGCAAGACGACCCTGGTCGAGGCGCTGCTCGCCGCCACCGGAGTGATTCCGCGCGCCGGGTGCGTCGCGGACGGTACGACGGTCAGCGACCACGACCCGGTCGAGGTGTCGCAACAGCGTTCGGTCGCGCTGTCGCTGTGCCCGCTGCAGTGGGACGGCGTGGTGGTGAACCTGCTCGACACACCCGGATACCCCGATTTCACCGGGGAGTTGCGCGCCGGGTTGCGCGCCGCCGACGCCGCACTGTTCGTCGTGTCCGCAGCCGAGGACATCGATCCGATCACGGTTTCGCTCTGGGAGGAGTGCAGCGCGATCGGCATGCCGCGCGCTGTCGTCGTCACCAAACTGGACGCGCCGCGCGCCGACTACGCGCGTGCGGTCGCCGCGTGCCAGCAGGTCTTCGGCGGCGCCGACGGGCGGGCCGTCCTGCCGCTGTACCTGCCGGTGAGCGGGGCCGGCGAGGGCGAGGCACCGCACGCGCTCGTCGGGCTGTTGACCCGCACGGTGTACGACTACTCCGACGGTTTCCCACCGGCCGAGTCCAACGACACGGCGGGCGTGGACATCGACGCCGACCGGGCCAACCTGATCGAGGCGATCATCGACAACAGCGAGGACGAATCGCTGCTGGACCGGTATCTCGCAGGAGAGGACATCGGTCTCGACGTGCTCGTCGACGATTTGGAGACAGCGGTCGCACGCGGCACGTTCTTCCCGGTGATCCCGGTCTGTGCCGGGACCGGGCTGGGGCTGGCCGAACTGCTGGAGATCCTGTCCGGCGGCTTCCCCTCGCCCGTCGAGCTGGACCCGCCCACGACGACCACGCTGGACGGCACGCCCGGGCCGCAGCTGCGGTGTGACCCGGACGGCCCGCTGGTGGCCGAGATCGTGCGGACCACCGTCGATCCCTACCTCGGCCGGCTGTCGGTACTACGAGTCTTCTCCGGCACGATCACACCCGAGAGCCAGGTGCACATCTCCGGGCACGGCGGTGCCGATCGCGGCCACCCGGACCACGACGCGGACGAGCGGGTGGGCCAGCTGCACTCACCGCTCGGTGCGACGCTGCGGCCTATCGAGCGCGCGATCGCCGGGGACATCTGCGCCATCGGGCGACTGGGTAGCGCCGAGACCGGCGACACCGTGTCGGACAAGGCGAACCCGCTGCTCATCGCGCCGTGGGACATGCCCGAGCCGCTGCTGCCGATCGCGGTGCAGGCGGCGACGCGCGGCGACGAGGACGCGCTGGCCAAGGCGCTCGGCCGGCTCACCGCGGGTGACCCGACTGTTCGCGTCGAGCGCCACCAGGACACCGGCCAGCTGGTGCTGTGGTGCCTCGGCGAGGCACATGCGGACGTCGTGCTGGACCGGTTGCGCTCGACAGGTGCGCACGTGGACACGGTGCCGCTGCGGATCGCGCTGCGCGAGACGTTCACGGCCGAGGCGCGCGGCCACGGCCGGCTGGTCAAACAGTCCGGCGGGCACGGGCAGTTCGCGGTGTGCGACGTGATCATCGCACCGCTGCCGCGCGGTTCCGGCGTGCAGTTCACCGAGAAGGTGGTGGGCGGTTCGGTGCCCTCGCAGTTCATCTCCTCGGTCGAGAAGGGTGTGCGCGCACAGCTGGAGAGCGGGCTGGACAACGACCACATCCCGCTGACCGACGTGCAGGTCACCCTGATCGACGGCAAGGCGCACAGCGTCGACTCCTCCGATGCCGCGTTCCAGACCGCCGGCGCGCTGGCCGTCAAGGACGCCGCGGCCGCCGCGCGGCCCGCCCTGCTGGAGCCGATCGCGGCGCTGGAGGTGACCGTCCCCGACGCGCACGTAGGCGGTGTGCTCTCGGACCTGTCCGGCCGTCGCGGACGCGTCACAGGCACCGAGCCCGACCCGACCGCGCACGTCGGCATGGAGCGGACCACGGTGCACGCCGAGGTGCCCGAGTCCGAGCTGGTCCGTTACGCGATCACGCTGCGCTCGCTCACCGCGGGCACCGGCCGGTTCACCCGCGCGTTCAGTCGCCTGGAGCTGGTGCCGGCCCAGGTGGCCGACACCCTGCGTAAGCCGGCCGACTGATCAGCGCAAGCCTGTCGACTTACTACCGGTGCGGGTGCTGAACAGCTCGCGCTCTCGCGCACGGCGCCTCCTGGAGCGCGACGGGCCGCCCCGGCCGGCTCAGCGACGACGCGCCTCGTGCGGCATGATCACCAGTGCGGCGCCGCGCGTGATAGCGCTCCGCGCGGCGGGTATAGCAGGCCCGACACGGGCACGGTGAGACGTCAGCACGAGAGGTACGGGAGCACCGAGTGGATCTTTCCGGTCTGCCGACGGCCGAGGCCCTGCGCCAGTTCCAGGCCGAGCACCAGGCGCGGATGGCACAGCTGAAGGAGCGCGCCGCGGACGTGCGCGCCCGGCTGGCCGCCACGGAGATCACCGCGAGTTCGCGCGACGGCGCGGTGACCGTCGTGGTCGGCGCCGGTGGCGTGCTGAAGGAGTTGCGCTTCGGACCCAAGGCCGGCGAGCTGCCGCTGGGCAAGCTGAGCACGACGGTGCTGCAGGCCTACCGGCAGGCGTGCGCGGGGGCATCCGCGCGCAGCACCGAGGCGATGAGCGCGCTCGTCGGGCCGGACAACCCGAGCTACCAGATGCTGCGCGACGCCGTGCCGCCCGTTGCCGCCGAGGAGGACACCGAATGAGGACGGACGAATGAGCGGCTACCAGGTCGATCCGGCCGAGCTGCGCAGCCACGCGGCCCGGCTCGGGCAGCTTGCGGGCACGATCGAACACGCGGCGGACGCGGCGAAGCAGGAGGGCATCGGCGGTGTGCATCCGTACGGTCTGCTTTTCTCGCCGCTCGTGGTTCCCGTGCTGGGCACCGTCGCGGCCGCGGCCAAGACGATGATCACGGGCACCGGGACGCTCGGCCGCGCCATGCAGCAGTCGCTGACCAAGAACGTCGACGTCTACGAGCTGGCCGAGGAACAGACCTCCCGCGGCCTGAAGAAGATCATTCAATGAGCAACGACCTGATCGTCGCACCGGAGGGCACGGACTGGACGTCCGGCGTCGGCTTCCTCGGTGACGGCAAGTCCCTGATCGACGACCTGACCTCGTCCTCGACCAGCGCCGTCGACATCACGGTCGACTCGGTGATGGAAACCCTGGACATCCTCGGGTTGGTGCTGGACCCGATGGGCGGGCTGTTCTCCGCCGGCATCGGTTGGCTGGTGAGCCACATCGGGTTCCTGAAGGAGCCGGTCGACGCGATGCTCGGCGATCCGGACGAGATCGCGGCGGTCGCGAGTACCTGGGCGAACATCAGTGAACTGCTCGCCAAGACGGCCGGTGACCTGGGTGGCGAGTTCTCCTCGACCCACTCGTGGCAGGGCGAGGCCGCCGATCACTACCGCCAGGCCGGTGCGGTGTACACCGGGCTGGACGGCTCGGCCGCCGCTGCGGCGGCGGCCGTCTCCGGCCTGACGACCGCGGCCGGGGTGCTCGTGGCGATGACGCGCGACGAGGTGTTCCGCGTCGTCAGCGAGTTCGTCGAACGGGTCGTGCTGTACATCCTGGCTGCGCTGGCGAGTTCGTGGTTCACCTTCGGGGTCTCGCTCGAGGCGGCGGTCGAGGTGATCACGTTCGACGGCGAACTGCAGGCTGTGTCGATCGAGACCACGACGACGCGGGTGGAGATGGAGATCACCGTCTACACCGGCAAGCTCGGTGAGATCGCGCAGAAGATCCAACCGATCATCACCGCGCTCGAACGCTGGCATCAGCGCATGGAGGGCTCGCACCTCGGGGACGTGATGAAGTTCCTGGACAAGGACGGCGCCAAGGCCGTGACCGAGACCGTCAAGCAGCTCGACGGCACCGTCAAGGAGCTCGAGAAGTGAAACCGGGGGCGTGCTCGGCGGGGATCGGCCGATGACGGCACCGGTCGAGTTGCGGCTGGGCGGCTGGGGAGGACTGTCCGGCGGGAGCTGGTGGCAGCGCCGGCTGGGCGGGCTGCTGGTGCTCGCGTACGTGCCCGCGGTCGCGGTGCTGCTGCTCGGCCAGTACCTCGCCGCCGCGATCCTCGCGGTGCTGGGGACCGTCGTGGTCGTGATGGTCGCCCGGGCCACCCGTGCCACGCGTGCCGTCGGGCCCGCGGTGCCGGCGGCCGCCTTCGCCGACGACAACGGCATCGGCTGGAGCACCGATCACGCGGAGTTCTACGCCTGGTCGAGCATCGAACGGGTCGAACTCGGGATGAACCAGCCCGGCGGCAGGCTGATCGCCGCGGCGGGAATGAACACCGGCACGGTCCGTACCGGTGACGACTTCGTGATCACCCTGGTCACCGGCGGCGTGCCGCACGAGGTCACCCCGGTGCGCGCTGCCTACAACGGGCGCCGGATCCCGTTCGGCGAGGGCGTGGCCGCCCTCGCGCGGGCACACGGCGTGCGGGTCCGGGTGCTCACCCTCGGCTGGGGCCGCGAGGACGCCAACGTCGAGGACGTCCGGCTCGGCTGAGGCCGTCCCTTCGCGCAGTGCGGGCGGGCTACTTCTTCGGCAGGTTGAGCTTGGACAGGTCCGGCAGCTGCACGCCAGGCGGCAGCTGACTCGTCCCACCCGGTGCGCCGCCCGGGCTGAATGCGCCCGGGTTGAACGCGGCCGGGTTGAAACCGGCCGGCATCTTCGGCTGTGTCGGGCCGCGTCCCGACTTGCCCTTCTTCCCCTTCTTGCCTTTGGCCTTCTTGCTCGCCCGGCGCATGCCGGGCATGCCCATGCCGCCGAGCTGGCCCATCATCTTGCGGGCCTCGAAGAACCGGTCGACGAGCTGGTTGACGTCGTTGACACGCACGCCCGAGCCGTTCGCGATCCGCAGCCGGCGCGACCCGTTGATCATCTTCGGGTTCTCCCGCTCGGCCGGGGTCATCGAGCGGATGATCGCGGCGGTGCGGTCCAGGTCCTTGTCGTCGACCTGGCTGATCGCGTCCTTCATCTGCCCCATGCCGGGCAGCATGCCGAGCAGGTTTCCGATCGGGCCCATCCGGCGGATCGCCATGAGCTGGTCCAGGAAGTCCTCGAGGGTGAAGTTCTGCATGCCGCCGGACAGCTTGGCGGCCATCTTCTCGGCCTCGGCCTCGTCGAAGTGCTGCTGCGCCTGTTCGATCAAGGTGAGCATGTCGCCCATCCCGAGGATGCGCGAGGCCATCCGGTCGGGGTGGAAGACGTCGAAGTCCTCCAGCTTCTCCCCGTTGGAGGCGAACATGATCGGCTGACCGGTGACGTAGCGGACCGACAGCGCGGCACCACCGCGCGCGTCGCCGTCCAGCTTGGTCAGCACGACGCCGCTGAAGCCGACGCCGTCGCGGAACGCCTCCGCGGTGTTCACCGCGTCCTGGCCGACCATCGCGTCGACGACGAACAGCACCTCGTCCGGCTGGACCGCGTCGCGGATGTCGGCCGCCTGCTGCATCATCTCGGCGTCGATGCCCAGCCGGCCGGCGGTGTCGACCAGCACCATGTCGTGCTGGGCGCGGCGGGCGAACTCGATCGAGTCGCGGGCCACCTTGACCGGGTCCCCGCCCGGGCCGCTGGAGGTTCGGCCGCCGTCGGTGTTACCCGGCTCGGGCGCGAACACGGCGACCCCGGCACGCTCGCCGACCACCTGCAGCTGGGTGACCGCGTTCGGCCGCTGCAGGTCGCAGGCCACCAGCAGCGGGGCGTGCCCCTGCTCGCGCAGCCAGCGCGCCAGCTTGCCGGCCAGCGTGGTCTTACCGGCGCCCTGCAGGCCCGCGAGCATGATCACCGTCGGCGGCTGCTTGGCGAACTGCAGCCGCCGGGTCTCGCCGCCGAGGATCGCGATGAGCTCCTCGTTCACGATCTTGATGACCTGCTGCGCCGGGTTCAGCGCCTTCGAGACGTCCTCACCGAGCGCCCGCTCCTTGATGCGCGCGATGAACTGGCGCACGACCGGCAGCGCGACATCGGCCTCGAGCAGCGCGATGCGGATCTCGCGCGCCGTGGCGTCGATGTCGGCCTCGGAGAGCCGGCCCTTGCCGCGCAGGCCGGTGAAGATCTTGTCGAGGCGGTCGGACAGGGTGGCGAACACGTTGCCAGCCTACGTGCGCTGCGTCAGAGGAGCTCGGAGCCGCCGTCGACGTAGAGCACCTGGCCGGTGATGTAGCCCGACTCCTCGGCCGCGAAGAAGGCCACCGCGTTCGCGATGTCGGCGGGCAGGCCGCCGCGGCGCACCGGCACGGTCGAGGCCACGCCCTCGCGCATCACGTCGATCGTGGTCCCGATCCGCTCGGCCGTGGCCTTCGTCATCGCCGTCTCGATGAAGCCCGGCGCGATGGCGTTCGCGGTGATGCCCTTCGGGCCGAGCTCGATGGCCAGCGTCTTCGTGAAGCCCTGCAGCCCCATCTTCGCCGTCGAGTAGTTCGCCTGGCCGCGGTTGCCCGTGGCCGAGGTCGACGACATCGAGATGATCCGGCCGTACTTGGCCTGCACCATGTGCGCCTGCGCGGCCTGGCTGCACAGGAACGCGCCGCGCAGGTGCACCTCCATCACCATCGTCCAGTCGTCGTCGGTCATCTTGAACAGCAGGTTGTCGCGGATCACGCCGGCGTTGTTGACCAGGATGTGCAGCCCGCCGAACTCGCCTGCGACCGTGGCCACCGCGGCCTCGACCTGGTCGCGCTTCGAGACGTCCGCACCGAGGCCGATGGCCCGGCCACCGGCCTTGGCGATCTCGTCCGCGACCTGCTGCGCCGCGTCCTGCTGCAGGTCGAGCACGCCGACGGCCGCCCCACCGGCGGCGAGCCGCCTGGCGACCCCGGCCCCGATCCCCTGCGCGCCCCCGGTGACGAGTGCCACGCGACCTTCCACGCCTGCCATCTGTATCTCCCTCGTACGGTCGGTAGAGCTACGGTCGGTCGAGCAGTCGGCGCATGCCCGCCAGCCAGCGATCCGGATCGGACGCCTTCTGCGCCCAGAACGTACCGACCTGCGGATGGGGCAGGATCAGGAACCTCTCCTCCGCCAGCCCGGTCAGCACGGTTTCGGCCACCTGCTCCGGCGTGATGATCTCGCCCGAGGCCGCCACGGCCTGCGCCCCAGGCTCGCCGGCCGCCAGTGGATCCATGAGCAGCGGGGTGGCCACGCCCATCGGGCAGAGCACGCTGACGCCGATGCCCCGGCCGCCGTAGGTGACCGCGAGCCATTCGGCGAACGCGACCGCGCCGTGCTTGCTCACCGCGTACGGCGCGTCGGCGGGCGAGGTCAGCAGGCCGGCCGCCGAGGCGGTCTGCAGCAGGTAACCGGTGCCGCGTTCGAGCATGCCCGGCAGTACCGCGCGGGCCGCATAGACGTGCGCCATCGTGTTCACCTCGAACGCGCGGTGCCACGCGTCGCCCGGGTCGTCGAGGCCGACGCCGGTGGCGATACCGGCGTTCGAGCAGAACAGGTCGATCTGTTCGTCGCGGGCGATTGTGCGCTCGACGAGACCGTTGACTGCGGCCGGGTCGGTGACGTCGACCGCCTCTGCCACTCCGTCGACCTCGTCGGCGACCGCCTGCGCGGCACCGAGGTCGCGGTCGACGACGATGACGCGGCGCGCGCCCGCGTGCGCGAAGCGACGGGCCAGCGCGGCACCGATACCGCTCGCCCCGCCGGTGACGACGACGTTCCTGCCCGCGACGTTCATCGGGCCACCGGGCCAAGCCGGCGCAGCAGGTCGAGCGTCGGCGCGCCGTCCGGTGTCGGCAACAGGGCGATCGTCGGGGTGCGCACGCCGGCCGCGACGTACTCCGCGACCCGCTCCGCGCACACCTCCGGCGGGCCGTGCACGACCAGGTCGTCGACGACCGCATCGGGGATCGCGGCGGCGGCGCCGGCGCGGTCGCCGGCCGCCCACGCGTCATGCATCGGCTTGAGGACCTCGCCGCGGCCCAGCCAGTCGTGGAACGCCGCATACGCCGGGACGGTGATGTAGGTCGAGATCAGCAGCCGCGCGATGCTGCGCGCGTGCTCGGCGTCGGCGGTCGGGCACACGAACACGCGGGCGACGATGTCGGCGTCAGGGTTCGCCACCGCCGCCACGCACTGCGGCACGTCGGCGGGCGCGAGCCAGTTGAGGATCGCGCCGTCGGCCTCGCGCCCGGCCAGGGCCAGCATCTGCGGGCGCAGCGCGGCGAGCAGGATCGGCGGCGGCGGGGTCGGGGCCTGCTCGAGCTTGAACCGCTGCACGGTGAAGGTGTCGAACTCGCCGTCCACCCGCTCGCCCGCGAGCGCGGTGCGCACCGCGCGCAACACGTCGCGGGTGCGCCGGAACGGCTGCTCGAAGGCGATGCCGTTCCAGTTGCCGACGATCACCGGGCTGGACGCGCCGAGGCCGAGCACGAACCGTCCCGGCGCAGCGGCGGCGAGCGCCGCGGCCGACATCGCGATGAGCGCCGGCCCGCGGGTGTACACCGGGACGATCGCGGTGCCCAGTCGCAGCGTCGGTTCCCATGCGGCGGCCAGCGCGAGCGGGGTGAACGCGTCGGCGCCGTTCGTCTCGGCCGACCACACATCGGTGTAGCCGAGGTCGGGCAGCGCACGGACGATGTCCGCGTGCTCTGCCAGCGGGACGCCGAGCAACGGGATCGTGAGTCCCCAGCCGCTCTGCCTATCGCTCTTCGCGCGAGCGCTCATCGTGATGCAACCTCCAGGGCGGCGAGGACGAGATCGGCGAGCTCGTCGGCGAGCTGGGCGGGCTTCTTGCGGCCGGCGGGTCGGTACCACAGCGGCAGCTCGTTGACGTAGCCGAAGATCGTGAAGGTCACCGTGTCCGCGCTCGCGACCGTAGCGAACTCGCCGGCGACCTGCGCATCGCGGATCAGCATGCGCACCGCGTCGTGATAGCGGCGCCGGGCCCGCCGGTAGTCGGCCGTGCGCTCGTCGCCCAGCCGGTGCATCTCGCGCCAGAACACCAGGGCCGGACGTGCGCTGGCCGCCGTCGTGGTGACGAGGTCGTGGATGAGCGCGCGCAGCGTGCCCGCCGGCGGCAGCCCGCGGGCGAGGATCGCGTCCATTCCTTCGAGCTGGTGGGTGATGAGGTCGCCGTACACCTCGTACAGCAGCGCCTCCTTGCTCGCGAAGTGGTGATAGAAGCCGCCCTTCGCGACGCCGGCCCGCGCGATGACCTGGTTGACGCTCGTCCCGTCGAAACCGTGCTGGGCGAACAACTCCACCGCGGCGTCGAGCACCCGCGCTCGGGCGTCAACTCCGGTCGTCATGGCGGCGCAACTCCTCGCGCGCGACCGAGCGTAGATGCACCTCGTCCGGGCCGTCGGCCAGGTGCAGCGTGCGCAGCTGCGCCCAAGCCTCGGCGAGCGGCGTGTCACCCGACACGCCCGCGGCGCCGTGCACCTGGATCGCGCGGTCGAGCACGTAGGACGCGGCGCGCGGCGCCGCGACCTTGATGGCCGCGATCTCGGTTCGGGCGCTGCGCACGCCGGCGGTGTCGATGAGCCAGGCCGTCTTGAGCACGAGCAGCCGGGCCTGCTCGATCGCGAGCCGGGACTCGGCGATCCATTCCTGCACCATGCCGTGCTTCGCGATGGGCTGGCCGAACGTCGAGCGCGACTGCGCGCGGGTGCACATGAGCTCGAGGGCGCGCTCGGCCACACCCAGCGCGCGCATGCAGTGATGGATACGGCCCGGACCCAGCCGCGCCTGCGCCATCATGAAGCCGCCCCCCTGCGGGCCGAGCAGGTTCTCGCGCGGCACCCGCACGTTGTCGAAGTGGACGACGCCGTGCCCCCCGTGCGGGCCGTCGTCGTAGCCGAACACGCTGGTCGACCGCTCGACGGTGACCCCCGCGGTGTCCAGCGGGACGAGGATCATCGAGTGCCGCGCGTACTTCGCCGCCTCGGGGTCGCTGACCCCCATCACGATCGACACCTTGCACTCCGGGCGCAGCGCGCCGGTCGACCACCACTTGCGGCCGTCGACGACGAAGCTGTCGCCGTCCGCGGTGATGGTGAGCGCGATGTTGGTCGCGTCGGAGGAGGCCACGGCCGGCTCGGTCATCGAGAAGCAGGACCGGATCTCCCCGCGCAGCAGCGGGTCGAGCCACTGCGCGCGCTGCTCGTCGCTGGCGAACATCGCGAGCAGCTCCATGTTGCCGGTGTCCGGCGCCGCGCAGTTCATCGCCTCGGGTGCGATCGCCCCGGAACGTCCGGACAGCTCCGCGATCGGCGCGTAGTCGAGCACCGAGAGCCCGGCGCCGCCCTCCGCCGCATCACCCTCCGGTCGCGAGCTGGCCTCGGACGGCAGGAAGAGGTTCCACAGCCCGCGGCTGCGCGCCTCCTCCTTCAAGCCGGCCAGCACCTCGGGCGTGCGGAACGGCGTGCCGGCCGCGCGGTTGGCCGCGGCCTGCGCCTCGAAGACGTGCTCGGCCGGGTAGATGAACTCCTCGAGGAACCGCTCGACCTCCTTCTGCAACTCGAGCGAGCGAGCGCTGAATGCGAAGTCCATGCCTAGTCCTCCTCGAGGGCCTGCAGTGCCGCGCGCAACAGCAGCGGCACGGCGGCACCGAAGTGATCGAATCCCTCGCCGACGGTCTTGCCGGCGAGGTAACGGTGATGGATGCCCTCGGCGACGACCGCGAGCTTGAAGTAGCCGAAGCCGACGTACCAGTTGAGCCGGCCCAGGTCGCGCGGCGAGCGCTCGGCATAGCGGCCCACCATCTGCCGGGCGGTGAGGAAGCCGCGCTCCGGCACCATCCGCGGCATGATCGTGTCGCCCTGTTGCGCGAGGTCCTGGTAGACGACGAGCAGCCCCACGTCGGTCAGCGGATCGCCGAGCGTGGCCATCTCCCAGTCGACCACCGCGGCGATGCGGCTCACGTCCGCGGTGAACATGACGTTCGTCAACCGGTAGTCGCCGTGCACGATCGCGGGTGCCGACTGCTCGGGCAGGGCGGCGTCGAGCCGCTCGACGGTGGCGCCGAGTTCGGCGAGCGGACGCGTCTCGGACGCCTCCCACTGCTGGTGCCAGCGCCGCACCTGGCGGGCCAGGAAGCCTGCGGGGCGGCCGAAGTCGGCGAGCCCGACGCTCTCCGGTGCGACCTCGTGCAGGTCAACGAGGGTGTCCATCAGCAGTTCGCAGCAGCGCTGCGCGCCGGCGGGGTCGAGACCGGCCAGCACCTTGGGCCGGTCGAGCACGACGCCGTCGACGAAGCCCATCAGGTAGAACGGCGCGCCGAGCACGTCCGGGTCGTCGCACAGCGCGATCGCCGGCGCGACCGGCACCGCGGTCCCGTCCAGCGCGCTGATCACCCGGTACTCGCGCACCATGTCGTGCGCCGTCGGCAGCACGTGCGCGAGCGGCGGGCGGCGTAACGCCCAGGTGCTCGTGCCGTCGCCGATGCGATAGGTCAGGTTCGATTTGCCGCCGGCGATGACCTCGCCGTCGAGGTCGCCGCGGCGCAGCCCAGGATGCGCCGCGTCCAGCCACTCGGCAAGGCGCGCGAGGTCGACACCGGGAAGGTCGGCATTCGACTCCCCTGTCGTCGCGCGAGCGTTCATCCCGGCGAACCTACAGACCGACCGGTCGGTCGGTCAATCCCGCTAGTGGGTGAGCGCCGGCTCCTCCGGCGGGTCGAGCACCTCGCGGCGCGGCGGCTCGGGGTGCGGGTACGACGGCTCGACGCGCAGCAGCTTGGCCACACCGGCCGGCAGATACCAGTTCCACTTGCCGAGCAGCGACACCAGCGAGGGCACCAGCAGCGACCGGACGATCGTCGCGTCGAGCAGGATGCCGATGCCGAGGCCGGTGGCCAGCGTCTTCAGATCGGTGCCGGGGCCCGACGCCAGCGCGGCGAACGCGAGGAACAGGATCAGCGCCGCGCACGTGACCAACCTGCCGGTGCGCCCGATGCCCTCGACCACGGCCGCATCGGTCGAACGCGCGCCGTCGTACTCCTCCCGGATCCGGGACAGGATGAAGACTTCGTAGTCCATCGACAGCCCGAACAGGAACGCGAACACCATCAGCGGTATCCAGAACGTGATCGCGCCGGTCGCCGAGATGTTGAAGATGGCCTTCGAGCCGTGCCCGTCCTGCCAGAACAGCACCATCGTGCCGAGGGTCGCGGCAAGCGAGAGCAGGTTGAGGATGATCGCCTTGAGCGGCAGCAGCAGCGACCGGAAGGCGCGCACGAGCAGGATGTAGGTGAGCACCGCGATGATGCCGAGCATCAGCGGGAAATTGCCGTAGACCGCATGCAGGAAGTCGATCTGCGCCGCGCCCAGTCCGGTAGACCCGAGGACGCCGTCCTGATCCTTGAGCACCTCCTTCACGTCGCGCACGACACCGACGCTCTTCGAGTTGACCGTCTCGTTCGTCGGGATCGCGACGATGACCGATTCGCCGGCCGCCGCGTCGTTGCTCGACGCATCGTCGGGCACCAGCACCCTGTCGATGCCGTCGACCTTGCGCACCGCAGCCGCGACCGTGTCCTTCGCGCCGCTCTTGACGATGATCTCGATCGGGGTGAGCGTGCCGTTGGGCATGCCGCCCTTCTCGAGTTGCTGCAACGCGTCGTAGGCCTTGCCGCTGTGCGCGAGTGACGCGGACGACGCCTGGCCGATCTTGGCGCCGAAAAGCACGCTGGCGAGCGCGCCCAGGATCGCGATGGCCAGCGCGGCGGCGATCCAGCGGCGGCGCACGATGAGTCGCGCCCACCGGCTCCACGCGCGGCTGGCCCGGTTCTCGTGCCGGATCTTGGGCCAGTCGATGCGCGGCCCGATGCCGCCCAGGATCGCGGGAGTGAACGTGAGCGTCGTCAGCACGCCCGCTACCGGGATCAGCGCGCCGCCGTAGCCCATGCTGCGCATGAACGGCACGGGCAACACGATGAGGGCCAGGAGGCCGATCGCGACGGTGATGCCACTGAACAGCACCGCATGACCAGCCGTTTCCATGGCAACCTTGACGGCTTCGTGGTTGTCCCGGCCGTGGTCCTTCTCCTCGCGCCAGCGGGTGACCAACAGCAGCGAGTAGTCGATCGAGACGCCGAGCCCGATCAGCGCGATGAGGAACTCGACGATGAACGAGACGTTGGTGGCGTAGGTGATCGGCAGCAGCATGATGAACGTGCCGAGGATCGAGGCGGCGGCCACGACGAGCGGCAGCAGCGCGAGGAACGAACCGAACACGAACGCGAGCACCGCGAGCGCGCCGACGGCACCGAGCAGCGTCTCGCCGAGCACGCCGGGACCGCTGCTGCTGTCGCCGGAGGCCAGTACGTCCTCGCCGGTCACGCCGACGGTGGCGCCGGTCAACCCATTCGCCGTCGCCGCACTGGCCGTCGCGGCCCGGATCGGATCGGTGAGCAGCTTGGCCGACGGCGAGTGGTCGAACAGGTAGAACACCATCGCGTAGGCGGTGCGATCGTCCTTCGTGCGGAACGCCTTGTCGCCGGTGTTCGCCTCGTCGAGGATGCGCAGGTGCTGGTTGGGCACGGCGTTGGTGAGCGACGCGAACGCCTTGCCGATCGCGGCCTCGTTGCCGGTGACGGTCTTGCCGGCCGGCGCAGTGAGGCTCACCAGATAGGGGCTGGTCTCGCCGCCGTTGTGCAGCAACTTCTCGATCTTGTGGGCCGCATCGGTGCCCGGCTGACCCGGCAACGAGAAGTCGATGGTCAGCCGGTTGTTGACGGTGTTCGACAGCGCGCCACCGACGACGATGACGAGAAACCAGAAACCGATGATCCACTTGCGATGCCGGAGCACCCACTCGGCCCACGAACGCACGACGTTCCCCTTTCCCCCGCACAAGGTCGCGCCAGTCTAGAAGGACGCGCTGACATTCCCATGACGTTTTTGCCCCAGCCGAAAGTGACAACGGTTGAGTGTTGAATCAGATCGGGCCGCGCGCCTATCCGCTTGCGGCGTGGAAGAGCGAGCCGACGCCGTAGGTGACCGCCGCGGCCAGCACGCCGAAGGCCAGCTGGCGGGCGCCCGAATAGAGCCAGCTGCGCGAGGTGAACCGCGACGCGAGGACGCCTGCGATGAACAGGGCCACAACCGCCAGGATCGCCGATATCCAAAGGTTCGTGGCCCCGAGTGCGTAGGGCAGCAGCGGAATCACCGCGCCCACCGAGAACGCCAGGAACGACGAGATCGCCGCGACCTGCGGGCTGGGCAGCTGCGTCGGGTCGACCCCGAGTTCCTCCTGGGCGTGGATGACCAGCGCCTGCTCGGGGTCGCGGGACAACTGCCGCGCGACCTTTTCGGCGAGCTCGGGCTCCACGCCGCGCGCGACGTACATCCCGGCGAGTTCGGCAAGCTCGGCCTCGGCGTTGTGCACGAGTTCGTGCCGCTCGACCTCGAGCTCGGCCGCGGTCGACTCGTTCTGGCTCTGCACCGAGATGTACTCGCCGGCCGCCATCGAGAACGCGCCACCCGCCAGCCCGGCGAACCCTGCGAGCGCCACCGCGGAGCTGCCGGCCGAACCGCCCGCCACGCCGGCGATCAGCGCGAAGTTGGAGACGAGGCCGTCCATCATCCCGAAGACCGTTGGACGGAGCCAGCCGCCGGAGACGTCGCGGTGCTCGTGATGGATCTCCGGGTTGGGCAGGTCGGGCAGCTCGCTGAGCGCGTCAGTCATCAGCGGTGACCTGCTCCGGTTCGTCCGCGGGCCGTGCCGGCGGCTGCCCGAAGTAGGGACTCGCCTCGCGTTCGGCGTGGAAGCCGCCGTGCCGCACGAACCAGATCAGCCCGCCGAGGAAGACGACGATGCTCGTCCAGTCGTTGAGGCGCAGCCCGAGGACGTGGTTGGCGTGGTCGGTGCGCAGCGCCTCGATCCAGGCGCGGCCCGCGGTGTAGCCCATGACGTAGAGCGCCATCACGTTGCCGCGGCCCAGCCGCAGCTTCCGGTCGACGAGGATCAGCCCGACCCCGATCGCGATGTCCCACAGGCACTCGTACAGGAACGTCGGCTGGAAGTAGCCGAGCACAGTGGAGTGGGTGCCGGGGCACACCGACGCTTTGCCGACGTCGATGTCGAGGCAGTGGATCTGCAACTTCCACGGCAGCCTCGTGGCGCCGCCGTAGAGCTCGTTGTTGAACCAGTTCCCCCAGCGCCCGATCGCCTGCGCGAACACGACGCCGGGCACCGCGGCGTCGGCGAACACCGCGAGCTTGATCTTGCGCCGTCGGCAGCCGATCCACGCGCCGGCAGTCCCGAGCGCGATCGCGCCCCAGATGCCCAGACCGCCGTCCCAGATCTTGAACGCGTCCAGCGGATGCCGGCCGGACTTGAAGTACAGCTCCGGATCGGTGACGACGTGATAGACCCGGCCGCCGATGATGCCAAGCACGATCGCCCACGCGGCGACGTCCCACACGTGCTCCGGATTGCCGCCGCGCTCGCGCCAGCGCCGGTTGGTCAACCAGATGGCGACGAGGATCCCGGCGATGATGCACAGCGCGTAGGCCCGCACCGGCAGCGGGCCCAGGTGCCACACACTGCGCGACGGGCTCGGGATGGAGGCGAGCACGTGCACCTGCACACGGTATCTGCCTGGTCATTACGGTGGTCATGTGGGCGATTCGATGCGAGCCGTTGTGGTCACCGCGCCGGGTGGACGCGAGGTGCTCGAGGTTCAGGAACTCGACAGACCCGCGCCCGGACCGGGCCAGCTGTTGGTCGAGGTCGCGGCGTCGGGCATCAACTTCATCGACGTCTACCGGCGCCAGGGCGTCTATCCGATGGAGACGCCGTTCGTCCTCGGCGAGGAGTTCGCCGGCCACGTAGTTGAGGTCGGCGTCGGTGTCGAGGGCGGCGCCGGCTTCGACGACGTCGCTGTCGGTGACGCGGTGGCCGCGGCGAACATCCCCGGTGTCGGTTCGCACGCGACGCATGTCGTCGTCGACGCCGCGAAGGCGGTCCCGGTGCCGGACTCGGTGCCACTGGACATCGCGGCCGCGGCCATGTTGCAGGGCATGACCGCGCACTACCTCGTCAACTCCACCTACCCGCTGCACGCCGGCGAGACCGCGCTCGTGCACGCCGCGGCGGGCGGGCTCGGCCAGTTGCTCGTCCAGCTGGCGAAGGCCAAGGGCGCGCGGGTGATCGCCACTGCGGGCAGCGCGGCGAAGATCGCGATCGCGCGCGAACGCGGCGCGGACGAGGCCATCCGCTACGACGAGGTCGACGATCTCGCCGCGGCGATCCGTACGCTCGCCCCCGACGGCGTGGACGTGGCCTACGACAGCGTCGGCCAGGCGACCTTCGACGCGTCGCTCGCGTCCCTGCGCCCGCGCGGCCTGCTCGCCCTCGTCGGCGGGTCGAGCGGGCAGGTGCCGCCGTTCGACATCCAGCGGCTCAACCGCGGCGGTTCGCTGTTCCTCACCCGGCCCACGCTCGGGCACTACATCGCGACGCGCGACGAACTGCTGGGGCGCGCACGTGACGTCTTCGCGGCGATCACCGACGGCTTGCTGCGGGTGCAGATCGGCGGCACCTACGGCTTGGACGATGCGGCCCGCGCGTACGACGACCTCGAGAGCCGGCGCAGCACCGGCAAGCTCCTCATCGTCCCGTAGCCGCGGGCACGGAGAGCGGCACCCGCGACGAACTGCTCGGCCGCCCGGCCGAGGCGGTCGCGGCCGTTGCGGTCGCGCATCCGACGCGGGTCGGTTCTACTTCGCCCGGGTCCGCCCGAACACCTACGTGATCAACAGGCGCCAACGGTCGCACGGCAGCGATTCGCGCCTGTTGATCAACGAGCGACTCAGCGGCGGCGGACTCCGGCGGCGAGGTCGGCGGCGAGGGTGCGCACCGCGGCCACGCCCGCCTCGTCCGGTGCGTCGAGCAGGCAGCGCACGAGCGCCGAGCCGACGATGACGCCGTCGGCAAAGCCGGCCACCTCCGCGGCCTGCTCGCCGTTGGAGACGCCGAGCCCGACGCACACCGCGAGGTCCGGCGCGAGCGTGCGCACCCGGCCCACGAGCGTCTCGGCTGCGGTGCCGACCCGATCGCGCGCGCCCGTCACGCCCATCACCGCGGTCGCGTAGAGGAAGCCCCGGGTGGCGGCGGCGGTGGACACGATGCGTGCGTCGGTCGACGACGGCGCGACGAGGAAGACCCGGTCGAGCTGCGCCGCATCGGACGCGGCGATCCACTCGCCGGCCTCCTCGGGGATGAGATCGGGCGTGATCGCGCCCGCACCGCCGGCCGCGGACAATTCGGTGGCGAAGCGGGCGACGCCGAAGCGTTCCACCTGGTTCCAGTAGCCCATCGTGACCGCAGCGGCACCGGCCTCGGCCACCGCGTGCACGGCCTGCAACGCATCGCGCAGCCCGACACCGGCGCGCACCGCGTGCTCGGTGGCCCGCTGGATCACCGGCCCGTCCATCACCGGGTCGCTGTACGGGACGCCGACCTCGACGACGTCGACACCGCCCTCGACCAGCGCACGCATCGCCGCGATGGACAGCTCGACGGACGGGTAGCCGACGGGCAGGTAGCCGATGAGTGCCGCGCGGTTGTCGGCCTTGGCCTTCGCCAGCGCGTCGCTTACTGCTGTCATCACACGAGCCCGAAGTACGTGGACGCGGTCTCGACGTCCTTGTCGCCACGGCCGGACAGGTTGACCAGGATGATCGCGTCCGGGCCGAGGTCGCGACCGAGTTGCAGGGCACCGGCGAGCGCATGAGCGGACTCGATGGCCGGGATGATGCCCTCGGTGCGCGACAGCAGCGAGAACGCCTCCATCGCCTGCGCGTCGGTGATCGGGCGGTACTCGGCCCGGCCGATGTCGTGCAGGTACGAGTGCTCCGGCCCGACACCCGGGTAGTCCAGGCCGGCCGAGATCGAGTGCGACTCGATGGTCTGGCCGTTCTCGTCCTGCAGCAGGTACGACCGCGCACCGTGCAACACGCCCGGCGCTCCCCCGGTGATGGACGCGGCGTGCCGGCCGGTGTCGACGCCGTCCCCGCCGGCCTCGAAGCCGACGAGCCGAACCCCCTCGTCCGGCACGAACGCAGTGAAGATGCCTATCGCGTTCGAGCCCCCGCCGACGCAGGCCACGACGACGTCGGGCAGCCGGCCGCAGCGCTCGAGTACCTGCGCACGCGCCTCGTCGCCGATGATGCGCTGGTAGTCGCGCACCATCATCGGGAACGGGTGCGGCCCTGCGACCGTGCCGAACACGTAGTTCGTGGTCTCGACGTTGGTGACCCAGTCACGCATCGCCTCGTTGATCGCGTCCTTGAGCGTGCGCGAACCGGTGGTGACGGGCACGACCTCGGCGCCGAGCAGGCGCATCCGCGCGACGTTCAGCGCCTGCCGGCGGGTGTCCTCCTCGCCCATGTACACGACGCATTCGAGGCCCAGCAGTGCCGCGGCGGTGGCGGTGGCGACCCCGTGCTGGCCGGCACCGGTCTCGGCGATGACGCGCTTCTTGCCGATGCGCTGGGTGAGCAGTGCCTGCCCGAGCACATTGTTGATCTTGTGCGAGCCGGTGTGGTTGAGGTCCTCGCGCTTGAGCAACACGCGCGCGCCGCCGGCGTGCTCGCCGAACTTGGGCGCGTCGGTGAGCGGTGAGGGCCGGCCGGTGTAGTCACGCAGCAGCCGGTCCAGCTCGGCGCGAAACTCCGGGTCGGCCTGCGTCTCGTGGAAGGCCGCGGTCAGTTCGTCGATGGCGGCGACGAGGGCTTCCGGGACGAAGCGGCCGCCGTACGGACCGAAATGTCCGGACAGGTCTGGAACGTTCTCAGCGGGCATGCGTGGCTCCAGCGTCGGGTCGGGAAAGGGGACGGCGTCAGCCGTGCCATCGCCCGCTCTGCGCGCGTGCCCGGTGCATGACGTCAGCGTACCGATCGGGCCGCGGCGTCGTTCTAGCAGATACGAGTCGGTGCCGGCCGACCGTTCTGGAGGATCACCGTGTCGACCATGACCCTGACCACCCGTTGCCCGCGTCCCAACTCGAGCCCGCAGTCGGGGCTGAGCGTCGCGCCCCCGCAGGACACCTCGTCGACACCGTGGGCGGCGCTGCTCGACCAGTCGTTCGCCGCAGGCGACTGCACCTGGGTCATGGACGCCGACGGCGTGCTGCTGCCCGTCCCGGTCGAGGACGCGGACGCGGGCCCGCGGCGTCGCGCCCCGCTGCGGTGGCGCCGCGGCTGAGGACTACGCGAGGCCTAGCGCGACGGGCGCGGCGTTGCCGGATGCGCCCCGGCAGTGACCAGCTCGGCCACGGCGTGCCGCGGATCGGCACCGGTCACCAGCGACTCCCCCACCAGCACGGCGTCCGCCCCGGCCGCGGCGTACTCGATCAGGTCGAGCGGCCCACGCACACCTGACTCGGCGACCTTCACGACCTCGCTGGGCAGCCCGGGCGCGATGCGCTCGAAGGTGGACCGGTCGACATCGAGCGTGCGCAGGTTACGCGCGTTGACGCCGATGACCCGCGCGCCCGCATCGAGCGCACGTGACGCTTCTTCCTCGGTGTGCACCTCGACGAGTGCGGTCATGCCGAGTGACTCGACGCGTTCGCGCAGCCCGATGAGCACGTTCTGCTCGAGCGCAGCGACGATCAGCAATACCGCATCGGCACCGTGTGCGCGCGCCTCGTGCACCTGGTACGAACCGACCACGAAGTCCTTGCGCAGCACCGGCACCTGAACCGCTGCACGCACCGCGTCCAGGTCGTCGAGCGAGCCGCCGAAGCTGCGCCGCTCGGTGAGCACGCTGATCATCCGCGCACCGCCGAGCTGGTACTGCGCGGCGAGCGATGCGGGATTGTCGATGGCGGCGAGTGCGCCGGCCGACGGGCTGCGCCGTTTCACCTCGGCGATCACGCCGACACCGGGTGCGCGCAACGCGGCAAGTGCATCGTGCGCGGGACGCACGCCGGCGGCGCGTTCCTTCATGGCATCGAGCGAAACCGCGGCCTCTCGCGTCGCGACGTCCGCACGGACTCCCGCGACGATGTCGTCCAAGACGCTCGCCACCGGACGGCCTCCCTGTCGATGTGTTCTCGATGTGTTATTAGCGCCGGTGTGCTCGCATCGAGAGTAGCCGTGTGCGGACGATTGTCAGTCGGTGGGGTCCTCGCCCCGATCGAGTGCGGTCCACAGTGTGGCGGCCGCCTTTCCCGGGTCGGCCTCGGCCGCAGGCGCCGCCTCGTAACGCGCCGACATGACGACCCACCGGTGGCCGCGCCACGCGATCAGCGCACCGGACGCCGTGACGAGCAGGCCGCAGACGACGGTCAACGCCGGCCACACCGCGTGTGTGGACACGTGCGGCACGACGGTCGACACGTCAACCGTCGAGTGATGACCGGCGACGAGAGCCCGTGCGCGATGTGTGCCGACCGCGCCCGCGGACGCGACCGCGCGCCACACGAGCCCGAGACCGCTGAGCACGAGCACCGCGCCGACGACTCGGCGCAGCACCCCACGGGTCGCGAGCACCGCGACCACGCCGGCGAGCGCCACGAGCGCGAACGCGGTGGGCGCGGCGTCGACCGTGCGCCCGGACACGCGCAGCACGTCGTCGTGCAGCGGGGCGGGCCGCGCGGTGGTGATGGTCTGCCAGGTGCGCAGTCCGATCAGCAACGCGGCGCCGGCGCCGGCGAGGTCGAGCAGCAATGCAATCGCGAAGAGCGCGTATCGCCTCATGTGACGGTACGCAGCGTCTCCGCCGTCGCGATGGCCTGCAGCACCGCGCGCGCCTTGTTGCGCGTCTCCTGTTCCTCGTTCGCCGGGATGCTGTCCGCCACGATGCCGGCCGCGGCCTGCACATACGCCTTGCCGTCGCGCATCACGGCGGTGCGGATCGCGATCGCCATGTCGAGGTCGCCGGCGGCGTCGAGGTAACCGACTGCGCCGCCGTAGACGTTGCGGCGCACGGGTTCCAGCTCGTCGATGAGCTCCATCGCGCGCACCTTCGGCGCGCCGGTCAGCGTGCCGGCCGGGAACGTCGCGGTGAGCACGTCGAAGGCGTCCATGCCGACGGCGACCTGCGACTCGACCGTCGACACGATGTGCCACACGTGGCTGTAGCGCTCGACGGCGCCGAACTCGACGACCTGCACGCTGCCCGGTGCGGACACCCGGCCGAGGTCGTTGCGGGCGAGGTCGACAAGCATCACATGCTCGGCCTGCTCCTTCGGGTCGGCGACGAGCTCGGCGGCGAGCGCGGCGTCCTGCTC
>JAICKR010000066.1 GCA_025927835.1 Jatrophihabitans sp.
CCGAGGTCGTTGCGGGCGAGGTCGACGAGCATCACATGCTCGGCCTGCTCCTTCGGGTCGGCGACGAGCTCGGCGGCGAGCGCGGCGTCCTGCTCCGCGGTCTCGCCGCGGCGGCGAGTACCGGCGATCGGGTGCAGCACCGCACGGTCGTCCTTCACCGTCACCAGTGCCTCGGGTGAGCAGCCGACGATGTCGACATCCGCAGTACGCAGGAAGTACATGTACGGCGACGGGTTGAGCGTGCGCAGCACCCGGTAGACGTCGAGCGGATCGGCGTCGGTGTCGGCCACGAAGCGCTGCCCGACCTGGATCTGGAACACCTCGCCGGCCCGCACCGCTTCGAGCGCCTGCTCCACCGCGGGTTGGTACTCGCCTGCCGGAGTGCGCGAGACGGCCTCCTTCGGTGCCGCGGCGGCGATCGTGGCGACCGTCGGCTCGGACGGTGTGGCCAGCGCCGCCTGCATGCCGTCGAGGCGACGCACCGCGTCGGCGTACGCGGCATCGAGCTCGGCGCCGGACATCTCCGGGCGCACGATCGCGTTCGCGATGAGCACGACCGTGCATTCGTGGTGGTCGACGGCCGCGAGATCGGTGACCAGCAGCATCGTGAGTTCGGGCAGACCGAGCTCGTCGACCGCCTTGTCCGGCAGCCGTTCGATGCGACGCACCACGTCGTAGCCGAGATAGCCCACGAAGCCGCCCGTCAACGGCGGCAGCCCGGGCAGCCGCGGCCCCTTCATCGCGCGCCACGCCGCGCCGAGCGCGGCCAGCGGGTCACCCGAGGTCGGCACGCCCGGCGGCACATCGCCCGTCCAGGTCGCCTCGCCTTCGGCCACGGACAGCGCGGCCGCGGCGTTGACGCCGACGAACGACCAACGCGAGAACGACGCACCCGGCTCGGCCGATTCGAGCAGGAACGTCCCGGCCCGGCCCGCGGCCAACTTGCGGTATACGCCGACCGGCGTCTCGGCGTCGGCGAACAGGGTGCGGGTGATCGGCACCAGCCGGTGGGTGTGCGCGAGCCGGTCGAGATCGGCCCGACCGAACGAGGTCATGGCCGGGTCACCGGGAGATCGTCGGCGTCGAAGCAGGTGTGGTCACCGGTGTGGCAGGCCGGCCCGACCTGGTCAACCTTGACCAGCAGCGCGTCGCCGTCGCAGTCGAGCGCGACGGACTTCACCTGCTGGACGTGCCCCGAGGTCTCGCCCTTCACCCAGTACTCCTGCCGCGAGCGCGACCAGTACGTCGCCCGGCCGGTGGTCAGCGTGCGATGCAACGCCTCGTCGTCCATCCAGCCGACCATGAGGACCTCGCCGGAGTCGTACTGCTGCACGACCACCGCGACGAGCCCCGCCGGGTCGCGCTTGAGGCGCGCGGCGATCTCCGGGTCCAGCTCGGACGGATCGCGCGGCGACATGCCGTCGATTGTGCCGAACGGCCCCTAATCCGATGCGGCAGGCAGCCACAGTGTGACCGTGCTGCCGGACTCGACGTCGCTGTCGAAGCGCACCGAGCCGTTGTGGGCGTGGATGATCGTGGCCACGATCGACAGACCGAGCCCGGATCCGCCGCGCGCCCTGGTGCGCGACTTGTCGGCGCGCCAGAATCGCTCGAACACGTGGGCGGCCTCGTCGGGGGGCAGCCCCGGGCCGCCGTCCGCGACGGTGACCACCGCGCCGCCCGCGTCCGTGAACGACCGCACGAGGATCGGCCGGCCCGGCGCGGTGTGCACCGCCGCGTTCGTGATCAGGTTGCGGACGACGCGCACCAGCTGGTCGCGATCGCCGAGCACGAAGGGGGTCACGCCGAAGTCGGTGTCGATGGGACGGTCGGGGAACGCGGCACGCGACCCGCTCACCGCGTCGTCGAGCACCTCGGTGACCTCGACGATCTGCTGTTCCAGGGCATGCTCGGTACCGTCCGCGTCGCCGCGGGCGAGCAGCAGCAGGTCGTCGACGAGCCGGGACATGCGGGTGCCTTCCGACTCGATGCGGTCGAGGTTGTCGCCGTTGCCGGTCTGCGCCTCGCCCGCGGTCCGCTGCATGCGGGCGAGCTCGGCATAGCCGCGGATCGAGGTCAGCGGCGTGCGCAGCTCGTGCGACGCGTCGGCGAGGAACTGGCGCAGCAGCCGCTCGCTCTCCAGCCGCGCCGCGAACTGCGTCTCGACCGCGGCGAGCAAGGTGTTCATCGACTCGGCGAGCTGCCCGACCTCGGTGCCCTCCTCGACGACCGGCACCCGCCGATCGAGGCCGGCGCCCTCGGGCGACAGTTCGGCCGCGACCTCCTGCGCGGTGCCGGTGACCGTGTACAGGTTGCGCAGGCTGCGCCGCACGCCGAACGACGTGGCGACCAGGGCGACGGCGATCGCAGCGCCGCCGATGATCACCTCGATCGCGACCAACCGCCCTAGCGTGCGGTCGACCTCCGCGGTCGAGAGGCCGGTGACGACCACGTACTTGCCAATGGGCAGGTCGATCTCCGAAACGCTCACGCGCAGCTGTTGATGGTCTGTCGTGGTGAGGTTTCGGATGCCTTTGGGGCTGGTGACGATGGCGTGCCGCTGCGTTGTCGACAACGACATCCCCCGAAGGAAGCTGGAGGACTGCACGGACCCGACCGAGGCTGCGTCGGAGTTGAGGACTGCGATCCATTCAGTGAGAGGCGATCGGTAGCCGACGTTGGACCGGAATGGACACGTACCGCTCGGCGAGGTGAGGCAGAGCGTAATGACGTTCTCGTTCGCCTGCGCGATCGGCGCCAGCTGCTGGTCCAACCTTTGGAGCAGGAATGAGCGCAGGGCGAGATACGTGCATCCTCCGATGACGCCGACGAGCACGATGACGAGTGCGACGACGCCGGCCACGAGGCGCGAGGTGAGGCTGCGCAGCCAGAGCCGACGCGGCTTCGACGGCGAGGGGACGAACTCGAAACCGGTCACGGCGGAAACATCACGCGCGCGGCGCCTTGATGACGTAACCGGCGCCACGGATGGTGTGGATGAGCTTGGGTTCGACGTTGTCGACCTTCTTGCGTAGGTAACCGATGTAGAGCTCGACGATGTTCGACTGGCCCTGGAAGTCGTACTTCCACACCCGGTCGAGGATCTGTGTCTTCGAGAGCACCACGCGCTCGTTGCGCATGAGATAGCGAAGCAGCTCGAACTCGGTGGCGGTTAAGTGCACCTCGACCCCGGCGCGGGTGACCTCGTGGCTGTTCTCGTCCAGCTCGAGGTCGGCGACGCTCAGCACGCCTTCGCGGCCGGCCTCCGGCGCGGCGCGGCGCAGCACGGCGTGCACCCGGGCGAGCAGTTCCTCGATGCTGAACGGCTTGACGACGTAGTCGTCGGCACCGGCGCGCAGCCCGACGATGCGGTCGCTGGCCGCGTCGCGCGCGGTGAGGAAGATGACCGGCACCTGCGAGCCGGCCGCGCGCAGGTTCTGCAGCACCCCGAGCCCGTCCAGGCCGGGCATCATCACGTCGAGCACGATGAGGTCCGGGTCGGATTCCGCCACCTTCGCGAGCGCCGACGTCCCGCTGTCGGCCGTGACGGTCTCGAACCCGTCGAAACGCAGCGCCGAGGACACGAGGTGCGTGACATTGTCCTCGTCATCGACGACGAGCACACGCCGCTTCGTGTTGCTGGAAGTAGTCACCGTTGCCGCACTCATTCCGCTTGCCACCCCAGAGTGTCGAGGGACTTGACTTGGTCCCCGCTGTGCCCATCCTGAGCGCGGCGCCTAGGTGACCCTTGGGTGTGGGCTGTGAGCAGCGTAGGCGGACTCAGTCCGCCCTTGCCAAATCCTTGGTCAGTTCCGTGGTGTCGTGGGACGCGTCGAAGGTGGCCAGCTGCGCCTCGCCGCCGCCCGGCGCCGCGTCGTCGGGCGACGCCGTGCGGGTGCGGCGGATCGGCCGGCGGCGGCCGACGTGCTCCCACGAATCCGGGGCGAATGCCAGCACGATGGCCGCCATTGCCGTCACCGCGACCACGAACGACACGAACCGGCCGCCCTTGGTGTCGTCGAGGATGAAGTCGATGGCGGTGGCCAGCATCGCCGCCTGGACGATGACGAAGGGCCAGCGCCGCCGGCCGTTGAGCATCCACAGCAGCGCGATCACCGCGACCACGAAGCCGGCGAGGGCGATGATGCCGGCCACGAGCTCGCCGTGGGCGGTGCTCGTGATGTCGGGCGGCGCGACCTTGTGGAAGCCGCCGTGGACGATGAACAACACCGCATAGACGGCGAGGAAGGGCACCGACGCGGTGCCGCTGGCTACCGCCCACACAACCGTGGACGGTGTCTCGCGGACCTCGTCGTCATACAGGTCCGAAGCTCGTCGTGACATCGTTACGCTCCCGGCATGGCGCATCTCGCCGTCGTCGAACGGCATGCATTAGCGGAAACCTTACGCTCTGTGCCCCCGGATTCGCCCACTCTCTGCGGAGACTGGACCGCCGCACAGCTCGCTGCGCACATCGTGCTGCGGGAGCGCTCGATCGTCGAGATGAGCGGTCGCATCCCGGTGCCGGCGCTGCAGCGGCGTGCCGAACGCGCGCTGGAGGATTTCGCACGGCGCCACCCCTACGAGCACCTCGTCGACGCCGTCGACGCGGGACCGTCGTGGCACGACCGGGTGGGCCTGGTGCCGGTCGCCTGGGCGTGGTCGGTCCCGGCGGTGCGCGAGCAGGCGAACCTGCTGGAGTACCTCGTCCATCACGAGGACGTGCGCCGCGCCCGCGCCGGCTGGACGGCGCGCGAATTGCCCGAGTACGTGCAGCGTTCCGTGTGGAAGCGGCTACCCGGCCTGATCCGGTTGACCATGCGCGGCGCGCCGGTCGGCGTCGCGCTGTACTCGCCGGAGCACGGCGAGGTGCGCACCGGCCGGGCCAAGCGCGACGGAGTCGCCGTCACGGTCAGCGGTGCTCCGCTCGAGCTCGCGCTGTTCGCGTTCGGCCGGCAATCGGTGGCCCAGATCGACTACGACGGGCCGGCGCCGGACATCGCCGCGCTCGAGAAGGCCCGGATGGGCATCTAGCGCACGGCCAGGCCGGCCGCGCGCAGGCTGTCCTTCACGTCCCCCACGCCGAAGTCGCCGAAGTGGAACACGCTGGCGGCGAGCACGGCATCGGCCCCGGCCGCGACGGCGGGGACGAAGTGCTCGACCGCTCCGGCGCCGCCGCTCGCGATGACCGGCACGTCGACCGCGGTGCGTACCAACCGGATCAGCTCGAGGTCGTAACCGTCCTTCGTGCCGTCGGCGTCCATCGAGTTCAGCAGGATCTCCCCGGCGCCGAGTTCCGCGGCACGGGTCACCCACTCGACCGCGTCGATGCCGGTGCCCTGACGCCCGCCGTGCGTGGTGACCTCGAAGCCGCTCGCGGTGGACGCGTCGCCGGCACGTACCCGGCGCACGTCGGCGGAGAGCACCAGCACCTGGTTGCCGAAGCGCTGCGCGATCTCGGTGACGAGCTCCGGACGGGTGATCGCCGCCGTATTGACGCCGACCTTGTCCGCACCGGCGCGCAGCAGCGCGTCCACGTCCGCGACACTGCGCACGCCGCCGCCGACGGTGAGCGGGATGAAGACCTGGTCCGCGGTGCGCCGCACCACGTCGTAGGTCGTCTCCCGCCCGGCCGACGATGCCGTGATGTCGAGGAAGGTCAGCTCGTCCGCACCCTGCTCGTCGTAGCGGCGGGCGAGCTCGACCGGGTCACCGGCGTCGCGCAGGCCGGCGAAGTTGACGCCCTTGACCACCCGGCCCGCGTCGACGTCGAGGCACGGGATCACACGGACGGCGACGGACACCCCGCCATTGTCCCAGCCGCTGTGGAACCCCCACGTTTCGTTTGCACGCCACACCGGCGCGGCGGTTCAGGCCGACCCTGAGCGGGAATGTAGTGGCATACCGCCGGTTTGTGCGCGTTGCTCCGGTCAGTCGACGGCGGCGAGCGCCTCGGGCAGGGTGAACGCCCCTGCGTAGAGGGCCTTGCCGACGATGGCGCCCTCGACGGTGCCGAGCCCGGCGATGGCGCGCAGGTCGTCCAACGACGACACTCCCCCGCTCGCGACGACCGCGGCGTCGGTCGCCGCGCACACGTCGCGCAGCAGCTGCAGGTTGGGTCCGGTGAGCGTGCCGTCGCGATGCACGTCGGTCACGACGTAGCGCGCGCAGCCGTCGGCATCGAGGCGGGTCATCGTCTGCCAGAGGTCGCCGCCCTCCTGCGTCCAGCCGCGCGCGGCGAGCGTCGTGCCGCGCACGTCCAGCCCCACCGCGATCTTGTCCCCGTGCCTCGCGATCGCCGAGCGCACCCAGTCGGGCGCTTCGAGCGCCGCGGTGCCGAGGTTGACCCGCGCCGCACCGGTGGCCAGCGCCGCCTCGAGTGACGCGTCGTCGCGGATGCCGCCGGAGAGCTCGACCGCGACGTCGAGTTGCGCGACGACCGACGCGAGCAACTCCCGGTTGTCGCCGCGGCCGAACGCGGCGTCGAGGTCGACGAGGTGGATCCACTCCGCGCCGTCGCGCTGCCAGGTCAGCGCCGCCTCGAGCGGGTCGCCGTAGGACGTCTCGGTGCCCGCGGCGCCCTGCACCAACCGCACCGCCGCCCCGTCCGCGACGTCGACGGCAGGCAGCAGCACGAGAGTGCTCGTGCTCATCGATTCGCTCCGCAGGCGTCGCTCATCGGTCTTTCCGATCCACGAAGAGCAGCACCAGCACCGGTGCCGCGATGACGAAGATCAACGCGGTGCCGACGAGCGCACCGATCGATCGGGTGAACAGGTAGGTGACGAGCAATCCGAGGAACACCAGCACGCCGAGCCAACCCCAGCGCTCTCGGTTACGGCGGAACCGGGCGCCGTGCTGCCAGATGCGCAGCCGCCGCCAGGCGAGCTCACGCCGCTCGCGGCGCACACGCTGCGCCGCCAGTCGCTCCTGCTCCGCCCGCGCCACCTCGGCGGCCGCGGCGGCTTTGCGCTCGCGCTCCGCCCGCGCGAGCTGCCTGGCCTTGCTCATAGCGAATCGAGCCAGTTCTGGAGCAGCGTCGCGCCCGCATCGCCGGACTTCTCCGGGTGGAACTGGGTGGCGCTGACCGTGCCCCGCTCGACCGCGGCCACGAACGGCTCGCCGTGTTCGGTCCAGGCCACCGCGCCGTCGGTCTTGTGCACCGCGTAGGAGTGCACGAAGTAGAACCGGGTGTCCGCGTCCAGGCCGGCGAACAGCCGCGAGTCGTCGGGCGCGGCGACGGTGTTCCAGCCCATGTGCGGCAGCACCGGCGCGCTCAGCCGCTCGACCCGCCCGGGCAGCACGCCGAGGCCGTCGGTCTGCACACCGTGCTCGACACCGGCGTCGAAGAGCACCTGCATGCCCACGCAGATGCCGAGCAGCGGCCGCTGCCGGGCCACCCAGTCGGACACGAGCGGTTGGCCACCGACCGAGCGCAGCCCGGCCATGCACGCGGCGAACGCGCCGACGCCCGGCACCACGAGCCCGTCCATGCGCTCGGCGGCCGCTGCGTCACCGCTGACGGTCACCTCGGCACCGACGCGCTCGAGCGCGCGCTGGGCAGAGCGGAGGTTGCCCGACCCGTAGTCGAGCACGAGGACGCGCTTCATGAGCTGCTACAGAACACCCTTGGTCGAGGGAACGCCCTGCACCCGCGGGTCGATCTCGACCGCGGCCCGCAGCGCCCGGGCGACCGCCTTGTACTGCGCCTCGGTGACGTGGTGCCAGTCGCGACCGGCGAACACGTTCACGTGCAGCGCGATCGCGGCGTGGTAGACGAACGACTCGAACACGTGCCGGGTCAGTGTGGTGGTGTAGTCGGCGCCGATGGTGGCCGGTGCGCCGGCGGGCTCGTTGTGCACGAGGTAGGGCCGGCCGGACAGGTCGACGGCGGCCTGGACGAGCGTCTCGTCCATCGGGATCAGCGCGTCGCCGAAGCGGCGGGTGCCGGCCTTGTCGCCGGCGGCCTGCGCGAACGCCTGGCCCAACGCGATCGCCGTGTCCTCGACGGTGTGGTGGGCGTCGATGTGCAGGTCGCCCTCGACGTGGACGGTGAGGTCGAACAGGCCGTGCTTGCCGAACGAGCTGAGCATGTGGTCGTAGAAGCCGACGCCGGTCGACACGTCGGTCGCGCCGTACCCGTCGAGGTCGAGCTCGACGAGCACCTTCGTCTCGTTCGTCTGCCGTTCGACCCGGCCGGTCCTGCTCACGTGCGCCTCCCCATCCGCCGCCCGAAGACGGAGCCAACCGCGTTGGCGCTCATCCCATGACCTCTTCCAGTGCGCGGCGGAACGCCGCCATCTCCTCGGCCGTGCCGATCGACACCCGCAGCCAGCCGTCCGGACCAGTTTCCCGGATGAGGATCCCCCGGTCGAGCAGGCCCTGCCACACGGCGTGCCGGTCGGGGAACGTGCCGAACAGTACGAAATTCGCATCGGAGTCGGCGGCCTGCAGCCCGACGGACCGCAACCAGGCCACGGTGCGGTCGCGCTCGGCGCGCAACTCGTCGACCGCATGCAGCAGCTCGTCCGCGTTGGCCAGCGCCACGCGGGCCACCGCCTGGCTCACCGCGGACAGGTGATACGGCAGCCGCACGATGCGCACCGCGTCCACGACGGCGCGCGAGGCGGCGAGATATCCGAGCCGGCCGCCGGCGAACGCGAACGCCTTGGACATCGTCCGGGTGACGACCAGGCGGGGCGAGTCGGGCAGCAGGCTGAGCGCGCTGTGCACGCCGGCCCGGCGGAACTCGCCGTACGCCTCGTCGACCACGACCACACCGGGCGCCGCGTCGACGATCGCCTCGATCTCGGCGAGCGGCAGCGCGGTTCCGGTCGGGTTGTTCGGCGACGCGAGCAGCACGACCGAGGGCTGGTGCTGCTCGAGTACCGCGTGGGCGTGCGGGAGATCGAGCGTGAAGTCGTCGGCGCGCCGGCCGGCCACCCATCGCGTGTGCGTGTCGCGGGCGTACTCGGGATACATCGAGTAGGTCGGCGCGAAGGAGACCGCGGTGCGACCGGGGCCGCCGAAGGCCTGCAGCAACTGCAGCATGATCTCGTTCGAGCCGTTGGCCGCCCACACCTGGTCGACGTCGAGGTCGACCCCGCCGTCGGCGGTCAGGTAGGCGGCGAGGTCGGCGCGCAGGGCGAGCGCGTCGCGGTCGGGGTAGCGGTTCAGCGTCCGCGCCGCGTCGGCGGCCGCGGCCGCGATCTCGGCCACCACCCGTTCGCTGGGCGGGTACGGGTTCTCGTTGACGTTGAGCTGCACCGCGACGTCGAGTTGCGGCGCGCCGTAGGGCGACTCGCCGCGCAGTTCGTCGCGCAGCGGCAGGTCGTCGAGCCCCGAGCTCATTGCTCGCACCGCGTGCGTCGCGCGGCGCTCATCGGAGCCGGACGGAGACGGCGGCGCCGTGTGCGGGCAGGTCCTCGGCCTCGGCCAGGGCCAGCACGTGCGGGGCCACCTCGGCCAGCGCCGCGGCCGAGTACTCGACGAGGTGCACGCCCTTGAGGAAGGACTGCACGGACAGCCCCGACGCATGCCGCGCCGTGCAGCCGGTGGGCAGCACGTGGTTGGACCCGGCGCAGTAGTCGCCGAGCGAGACCGGGGCGTGCGGCCCGACGAAGATGCAGCCCGCGTTGCGCACCCGCTCGGCCCAGCCGCGGGCGTCGGCGGTGATCACCTCGAGGTGCTCGGCCGCATAGGCGTCGACGACGGCAAGGCCCTGCTCGAGGTCGCGCACGAGCACGGTGGCCGACTGGTCGCCGGACAGCGCCGTGCGCACCCGCTCGGTGTGCTTGGTGAGCGCCACCTGCCGCTCGACCTCGGCGTCGACCGCGTCGGCGAGCTCGGCCGAGTCGGTGACGAGCACCGAAGCCGCGAGCGTGTCGTGCTCGGCCTGGCTGATGAGATCGGCGGCGACATGCACCGGGTCGGCCGTGGCGTCGGCGAGCACCGCGATCTCGGTCGGCCCGGCCTCGGCGTCGATGCCGACCACGCCGCGCACCATGCGCTTCGCGGCCGCGACGTAGACGTTGCCCGGCCCGGTGATGACGTCGACCGGCTCGATGCCCGCGGCCACATCGCCGTAGGCCGCGAGCGCGATCGCCTGCGCGCCACCCACCGCGTACACCTCGGTGACGCCGAGCAGGGCGCAGGCCGCGAGGATCGTCGGGTGTGGCCGGCCGCCGTGGTCCTGCTGCGCGGGTGAGAACACCGCGATCGACTCGACCCCTGCCACCTGGGCGGGGACCACGTTCATCACGACGCTGGACGGGTACACCGCCAGCCCGCCGGGGACGTACAGCCCGACGCGGCGCACCGGGAGCCACCGCTCGGTGACGGTGCCGCCGGGCACGACCTGCACGTCGACGGTGTCGCGGCGCTGCGCCTCGTGCACCAGCCGGGCCCGCCGGATCGACTCGGTGAGTGCGGCACGCACGTGCGCGTCGAGGGCGGCCAGCGCGGCCTGCAGCTCGTCGGCCGTCACCCTGGGCTCGGCGACGTCGACGCCGTCGAAGCGCAGCGTCGCGTCGCGCGCGCCCGCATAGCCGCGCGCGGCTACGTCCTCGACGACCGGCGTCACCGCCTCGAGCGCGGCCTGCACGTCGACGGCGGCGCGGGGCAGCACCCGGCGCAGGTCGGCGGACCCACTGCGCAGATCGAGGCGTCGTAGCACGGCTGCCAGTTTACGGACCGGGGCGCTGCCGAATCCGGCCGCGAGCGCCTAGCGTTGCTGCCGTGGCCGAGCTCATCCCGCTGTTCCCGCTCAGCCACGTGCTGCTGCCGGGGATGCCGCTGCCGCTGCACATCTTCGAGCAGCGCTACCGGGAGCTGCTCGACGACCTCGCCGCGGCGCCGGGCGGTGCCCGCTTCGGCGTAGTCGCGCTGCGTTCGGGCACCGAGGCGATGTCGCCGCACGTGCGCGCCGGCACCACACCGGACGTGCAGGCGATCGGCACGCTCGCCGAGATCCTCGACGTGCAGCGGGCCGAGGACGGCACGTCCGACCTGCTGTGCGTCGGCAGCCGCCGGTTCCGCATCGAGTCGCTGCGCGGCGCGGGCAAGCCGTACCTGCGTGCCGGCGTGCAGTTCCTGGACGAGGCCGAGGGCGACCTGTCGACCGGGCACGCGGCGCAGGCGCGCGAGCTGATGGAGCTCTACGACGAGCTGCTCAGCCAGCTCGCCGGCCGCACCACCGGCGCGGAGTTGCCCGGCGACGCGACCCAGCTGTCCTACCAGATCGGCGCGCGCCTGCCGCTGCCTCCGGACGAGCGCCAGGCGCTGCTCACCGACCCCACGACCGCGCACCGGCTGGCCCGGTTGGTGGCCCTACTGCGGCGGGAGGTTGCCCTGCTGAAGCGCACCCGGACCATCGCCGTGTCCCCCGCCGTCGTCCGCCTGGTGACGAGTACGAATTAGGTACTGCTCGTGCAGCGGGTCGGGCCGGCCCAGGTCGTCGCGCGCCGCGAACGCGACGAGCAGTCCATAGGCCAGCACCGCGATCATCGACTCGACGAGCAGCAGCGCGTGCAGGTGCACGGAGAGCGGCAGGTGGTCGATGCACTTGCCGGTGTCCGAGCCGCACGCGTAGGTGTTGCCGTTGCCGCGCACCAGGTGCCCGACGACGTCGGTCAGCGCGCATCCCACGAAGCCGCCGGCGGTCAGCCCCAGCACGAGCAGCGGTCCGCGATTGGCCCGCACCGCCCAGGCGATGATGCCCGCCAGCAGGCCGACGCTCGCCGCGATGACCGCGAACCGCCCGTCCGCCGCGGCCCACGCCTCGCTCTCGCCGGCTTGGATCCCGCCTGACTCCACCGCCGCGACCGGACCCGGCGGGCTCCACCACTGCCACACCAGCCCGAGCGCGGCACCGAGCACGCCGAGCAGCAGGATCGTGATCACCGCCGCCTTGGCGTCTGCGGCCAGGTCCAGCTGCGCGCGGCGCCGGGCGGAGCGCACCGCCATCGTGTCGGTCGTCATGCGGCTATGACCCGCCCAGCCCGGAGCGCAGCAGCATGTGCAACTCGTCGAGCCGGCTGCGCGGCACCGCACGGTCGACGTCGAAGCCGCGCAGCTTCGCCAGCGTCGCGGTGCGCCGCTTGCCGGTGAGCCGGAACGCGAGCAGCGGCAGCGTGGCGGCGTGCGAGGGCAGCCCGACGCGGCGCAGCTCGCGCAGCACGTCGCCGCGGGTGTCCGAGACGAGCCGGCGCAGCCTGGCCTCGATCGGCCCGTAGTGCTCGGCCGCGGTGAGCCGGCGCAGGATCGCGCGCAGCCCGGTGCGCAGCACCAGCACCACCAGCCCGAGGATGCCGAGCACCACGGCGAGGAAGGTCGAGCCCAGTCCCCATTCGGCCGCCGCGGCGAGGCCGAAGATCACGAGCGCGACGACGAGCAGGCTGCGGCCCACGGATTCGCCGATCGCACGGCCGACGAGGTAGCGCGCGAGCGCCCAGCGGCTCAGCGGCGAGCCTTGGTCGAACCCGCCGACGTCGTCTGCGGAGATGCCTGCGCCGTCACCGGGTGGTTCGTCGGGCAACGAGGGCAGCACGGTGCCGAGATTACGGGAGCCGGCTGGACGCAGCCTGGGCGGATCTGGCTTGACACCCCACGCTCTCGACCGAATACTCCATTTCGAGTAATCGAGTCAGAGGAGCTTTCGTGAGCCGTCGCCGGGTGTCCAACCCACTCGCCCTCGCGGTGCTGTCCTGTCTCAACGAGCGCCCCATGCACCCGTACGAGATCAACACGACGCTGCGCCGGCGCGGCAAGGAGCAGAGCATCAAGCTCAACTACGGCTCGCTCTACTCCGTCGTCGAGTCGCTGCAGAAGCACGGGCTGATCACCACCCGCGAGACGAGCCGCGAGGGCCGCCGTCCCGAACGCACGATCTACGCGATCACGCCGGAGGGCGTCGAGGAGTTCGAGGACTGGTTGGGCGAGCTGCTCTCCACGCCGGTGCGCGAGTTCACCTCGCTCGAGGCCGGGCTCTCGCTGATGGCCGGGCTGCCGCCGGACGAGGTCGCGCGGCTCCTCGACCAGCGCAGCGACAAGCTGCGCATCGAGATTCGCGCGCTCGAGGCCGCGGGCGACGTGGCCGCCGAATTCGACCTGCCGGAGATCTTCAGCGTCGAGGCGCACTACCGGCACGCGATGCTCACCGCGGAGCTCGCCTTCGTCCAGCAGCTCGCCGAGCGCATCCGCACCGCGGAACTCGGCGGCACGAAGCTCTGGCGCCGGATGCACGAGCTGTTCGCCGAGGGCACGTCCTTCGAGCAGATCGCGGCCGACCCGGTCGCCTACCTCGGAGAGGAGGCGCGCATCCTGCAGAACGAGCAGCCCAGCCCCTGAGGCTGAAACCCCTGACCGGTGCGGCAACACCGGCCAGGGGCCTTACACCCGAGCCGGGCACGAGGCCCGATCGAGGCGCACTCATCACGATAGGTGCTCGCGGCCCGGCTCCCTGTTCAGAAGGAAGCCTGCATGTCACCCAACCCTGCTGCGGCGCTGGTCGCCGCGGAGCTCACCAAGACCTATCCCGCCGGGCGCGGTGGTCCGCCGGTGCGCGCGCTGGACGGCCTGTCCGTCAGTGTCGCGGCCGGCACGATCGTCGCGTTGCTCGGTCGCAACGGCGCGGGCAAGTCGACGACCGTCAAGATCCTGACCACGCTCGCGCGGGCCGACTCCGGCACCGCCGAGGTCGCCGGCATCGACGTGTCCCGCGACCCCGACGGTGTCCGGCACGCGATCGGACTCGTCTCGCAGAAGTCCTCGAGCGACCCGATGGCAACTGGCCGGGAGAACCTCGTGCTCGCCGGCCGCATCCAGGGTCTGTCGCGCTCGGCCGCGCGGGGCCGGGCGGCCGAGCTGCTCGCCCGCTTAGATCTCGCCGACGCCGCGGGCCGGCTCGCGAAGACGTACTCGGGCGGCATGGCGCGCAAGCTCGACGTCGCCATCGGGCTCGTGCACCGTCCGCGCGTGCTGTTCCTCGACGAGCCGACCACCGGCCTCGATCCGGAGGCACGTGCCGCGATGTGGGCCGAGATCGGCCGGCTGAGCGCGGACGAGCAGACCGCGATCCTGCTCACCACGCACTACCTCGAGGAGGCCGACCGGCTCGCCGATCGCGTCGCGATCGTGGACGCCGGCCGGGTCGTCGTCGAGGGCACCCCGGACGAGCTGAAGAGCGAACTGCGCGGCGACACGGTGCAGGTGGAGCTCGTCGCGGGCGCGGCGCACGCGGTCGCGGTGCTCGAACGCGTCCCCGGGCTCGGCGAGGTGTCGGCGGACGGGACACGGCTGCGCGCGCGCGCCGAGTCCGGCGCCCAGGCCGTGCCCGGCGTGCTCGCCGCGCTCGACGAGAGCGGCATCGCGGTCGCCTCCGTCACCGTCGCCCGGCCATCCCTCGACGACGTGTACGTGCGTCATGTCGGTCGCGAGTTCGCCGAGGAGGCGGCGGCATGAGCACGATCTCGGCTCCCCCGCTGCCGACGATGGCCGCTGCGCCGGACGGCGCCCGGCGGGCCAATGCGACGGGCGCGCTGCTGCGGCACTCCACCTTCCTCACCGCGCGCGCCGTGCGCACGCTGCTGCGCCAGCCGGCCTACCTGGCGATCACGCTGGTGCAGCCGGTCATCTGGCTGCTGCTGTTCGGCCAGCTGTTCCGCAACGTCGTGCGCATCCCCGGGTTCACCGCGGCTTCCGGCTCGTACCTCGAGTTCATCACGCCGGGTGTGATCGTGATGACTGCGCTGTTCTCCAGCGGGTGGGCGGGCACCGTCTACATCGAGGACATGGACCGCGGTGTGATGGACCGGCTGCTCGCCTCCCCCGTGCGCCGCGGCGCCATGATCGTCGGCACGCTGGCCTACCAGTCGCTCACCACGACAGTGCAGACGTTGATCGTGTTCGGCATCGCGTACGCCTCCGGTGCGCGCTTCGACGGCGGTGCGGTCGGAGTCCTCGTGACGGTGCTGGCTGCCTGCCTGATCTCGGTGGTCATCGCGTCGTTCTCCAACGCGATCGCGCTGCTCGTGCGGCAGCAGGAGGCGCTCATCGGCATCAGCCAGTTCATCGTGCTGCCGCTGCAGTTCCTCTCGTCCTCGATCATGGACACCCGGGTCTCGCCGGCGTGGGTGCGCCACGTCGCCCGGTACAACCCGGTCGACTGGGCCACCACGGCGGCGCGCTCCGCGCTGTCGGGCCATGCCGAGTGGGGCGCGATCCTGCCGCGGCTCGGTTTCCTGCTGGCCCTCGCCGTGGCGATGGGCCGGCTCGCGACCCGCGCGTTCCGCAGCTACCAGCGCTCCCTGTAGCCGACGCACGACGCTGGGGCCGGCGCCGCTCACACCGAGACGGCGGCCGGTCCCAGCAGTGCCTTGAGGTCGCCCATGAGGGCGGCGGTCGGGTTGACCCGGCAGTCGAGGACGACGCGGGGGCTGTTGGTGCTCAGCAGGTTCAGGTGCACCTCGGTGGTGCCCGGATGCGTGGTCAGCACGTCCTTGAGCCGGCCGATGAGCGGCGGGGTGCAGCGGGTGGCCTCGATGCGCAGTTCCAGCGGGCCACGCTGTGCCTCGGAGGTGTCGAGGACCACGAGGTCGCTCGCGATGAGCTTGACCGTGTCCTCGCGTGCGTCGGTGCGGCCCTTGATCGCCACGATGGCGTCCTCGGCGATGTTGAGCGCGACCTGCGCGTAGGTCGCAGGGAAGAACATCACCTCGATCGCGCCCTCGAGGTCCTCCAGCACCGCCTGCGCCCACGGCGCACCGGCCTTGGTGACGCGCCGGTTCACCGACGACAGGATGCCGGCCAGCGTCACGCTCTGCGGCTCGGATTCGGCGTCGGCCTGCACCGAGGCGATCGACACGTCGGCCGCGCCTGCGAGCACGTTCTCGAGCCCGAAGAGCGGATGGTCGGAGACGTAGAGGCCGAGCATCTCGCGCTCGAACTGCAGCAGCACCTTCTTGTCCCACTCGCCGTCGGGGACGCGCACCGCGAACACGTCCTCGACCGGCGACGCCTCGGCCTCGCCGAAGCCCGCGAACAGGTCGAACTGACCGATCGCCTCGTTGCGCTTGGTGTCGAGCACCGCGTCGACGGCCGCCTCGTAGCACAGGATGAGCCCCTTGCGGGTGTGCCCGAGCGAGTCGAACGCGCCGCCCTTGATCAACCCCTCGATGGTGCGCTTGTTGCATACGACGGCCTCGACCTTGCGCAGGAAGTCACCGACGTCGGTGAAGGCGCCCTTCTCCGCGCGCGTCGCGACGATCGAGGCGACGACGTTCGCGCCCACATTGCGGATCGCGGTGAGCCCGAAGCGGATGTCGGTGCCGGTCGGGGTGAAGTCTGCATGCGACTCGTTCACGCACGGCGGCAGCACCCGGATGCCCATGTGCCGGCACTCGGCGAGATAGACCGCGGACTTGTCCTTGTCGTCCTTGACCGAGGTCAGCAGCGCGGCCATGTACTCGGCTGGATAGTTCGCCTTGAGGTAGGCCGTCCAGTACGAGATGAGCCCGTACGCAGCGGAGTGCGCCTTGTTGAACGCGTAGTCGGAGAACGGCAGCAGGATGTCCCACAGCGTCTTGA
>JAICKR010000032.1 GCA_025927835.1 Jatrophihabitans sp.
ACCTGGGGGCGGCCCACCGTCCCCCCGCCGCCCGCGCGCCCCTCCCCGTGGATCCTCGCGGCACCGCCGGGACCGGTGGGTCGGCGGGGCGCCCGCGGGCCCGGCGGGCGCCGCGCAGATGGATCGCTCAGGCGTGGACTACGCGGTGGCTAGCCTTCGGCGCGCGAGCAGAGTTGCCGCGCTGGCCACTGCCAGTGCTGCCAGTACGGTCGCCGCGCCGTAACCGGCCCGCAGCGCTGAGTCGAAACCGTGCGCGCTCCGTCCGGCGAACACGGAGGCGACCACCGCGAGCCCGACCGCGCCACCGAGCTGCTGCATGGTCTGCAGCAGGCCGGACGCAGCCCCGGTGTGCTCGGGCTCGACGCCGTTGAGGGCGAGGACGGTGATCGGCATGAAACTGGCGCCCGCGCCCAGACCCAGCAGGAGCAACGACGGGAAGACACCGTTCGCGTACGTGGTCGTCGAACTGACGTTGAGCAGCAGTCCCATTGCGACTAACACACTCGCAGCGCCCGCGGCGATCAGCGGAGCCGGCCCGATCCGCGCCACCAAGCGCGGGGCGAGGCGAGCCATCGTGAACACGCCGAGCGGCACGGGCAGGAAGGCCACGCCGGCGCGAAGCGGGCTGTAGTCGAACTGGTGCGCCAGCAACTGCACGGTGAGGAAGAAGGTCGCGAGCATCCCGCCATAGACGGCGGCCATGGCGACCAGCCCGGCGATCCGCTGCCGGCTTCGCAACAGGGCGGGGCGCAGCAGCGGGTGCGGGTGCCGACGCTCAGTGACCGCCAGGACGAGCAGTAGGGCGCCGCCGAAAACGAAGCCACCGATCGTGCGCACGCTCCCCCAACCGTGCTCCGGCGCGTTGATGACGGTCCACACGATGCTCACGGCGGCTGCTGTCGCCGATACCGCGCCGACGAAGTCGAAGCGCCCGTGGCGACGAGCCGTCTCGCTGACGAGGCCGGGCACGAGCAGCAGCACGCCCAGACCGATCGGGACGTTGACGAACATCGTCCACCGCCAGGACACCAGATCGGTCAGTGTGCCCCCGATGATCAAGCCGAGTGCGGCCCCGCCGGAGGAGATGATCGAGAACGCAGCGAGGGCGCGGTTGCGCGCTGCCTCGCCCGGTGCGTTGGTAGCGATGAGGGCCAGCACGGACGGCGCCGACAGCGCCGCGCCGGCGCCCTGCAACGCCCGCGACGTGACCAGCTCCCACGGCGCCTGGGCCAGCCCGCCGGCGAACGAGGCGATCGTGAACAGGCCCAGGCCGGTGATGAACACCCGGCGCCGGCCCAGCACGTCGCCGAGGCGGCCGCCGAGCAGGAGTAGTCCACCGAACGCGAGGCTGTAGGCGTTGAGCACCCACGACAGCCCGGCCGAGCCGAAATGCAGGTCCGTGGCGATGTGCGGCAGCGCGACGTTCACGATTGTCGCGTCCAGCACGAGCATGAGTTGGCCGATGAGCACGACCCACATCCCGATCGCCGGGTTGCGGCGTGCGGGTCCCGTTTCGGTGGGCCGGGTCAGTAGTGCTGAAGACATGCGGGTAAGTCCTGTTCTGACCTGCGTGCGTTTGGCCGCAAGTCGTCCTAGACTGATGTGGAGAGGCTCTCCGCTTCCGTAACCCACGATACGGAGACACTCTCCGGTTAGCAAGTACATTTCTCGAGGACGGGAGCCGACCGTGCGGGCGGACGCGGCGCGCAATCGCGACAAGATCGTCGAGGCGGCTCGGCAGGCCTTCCGAACCCGCGGCTACGACGCGCCGCTGGACGACATCGCCAAGGCCGCCGGCGTCGGCGCGGGCACCCTGTATCGGCACTTCCCCACGCGCGAGTCGCTGGTCGACGCCGTGATGCAGGCATGGGTCGAGCGGGTCAACGACGCAGTCGGCAAGGTGTTGGCCGAGGGCGGCACACCCCGTGAACTCCTCCTGCGCTGGTTCGACACCTACGTCGAGCTGATCTCGGTGCACAAGGGCGGACCTGCCAAGATCACGCGGGCGATGGAGGACGACACCTCACCGATGCGCACCAAGTGTCAGACGCTGCGTGCCGCCAACGCCCAGATCATCGACGAACTCGGCGCCGCGCTCCGTCCCGGTGTCGATTCGCTTCAGTTCGCCCGGCTCGTCGGCGGCATCGCAAGCGTCGTCGACCAGGGAAACCTGCCCGCCCCGTCCGTGAAGCCGATGCTCGAGGTCGTCGTGGACGGGCTCCTCGTCTGACCCCGTCACCGCTGGTAGAGCAGGCGCTGAGGTCGGTTGGGATACTGGCGGGGTGACTGGAAGCGCGGTGCGGTCCGCGCTGACCATCTCCTACGTCGCCGTCGCATGGAGCCTGGTGGCCGGGGCCGTCTCGATCGCGGTCGGCGTCCGCTCGAGCAGTACGGCACTGATCGGGACGGGTACGGACGTGCTCGCCGACATGCTCTCCTCCGTCGTGCTGGTCTGGCGGTTCCGCGCGGAACTGCACGGCGGGCGGCCCGGGCACGACGTCGAGCGGCGCGCCCATCTGATTGCCTCGCTGGCGTTGCTGGCGGTAGCGGTGGGCGTGGCGGCCGGCGCGCTCGCCCACCTCGCGTCCGGGCACGGCGCCCACGCAGACCTCGCCGGTCTGCTCGTCGCGGCCGTGTCGGTGGTGGTGCTCCCGGTCCTCGCGGTGATCAAGCTGCGGATCGCGCCGACCGTGCCGAGTCCCGCGCTGCGCACCGATGCGCTGATCACGCTCGTCGGTGCGGCCACTGCGCTGCTGAGCCTGGTCGGCCTGGTGCTGACCCGGACCCTGCACTGGAACACCGCCGACCCGATCGCCGCGCTCGGGATCGCGCTACTCGCCGCAGTGACCGGTGCCTGGGAACTGCGCCATCGCGACTAAGCCCGACCGGTGGCGGAGTCGATGATCAGCGCGGCGAGGGCGCGCGCGCGCCGAGCCGGTCCGTCGCTGCCGAGTGCGGCGGCCGAGCCGTAGAGGCCCTCGACGACGAGGGCGAGCTGATCGGCCACCGCCGCCCGGGCGCGCGGCTTCACGCCGGGCAGTTCGTCGACGAGCTCACGCAGCTTGTCACGCACCCACGCCTTGACCGCAGACGCGCTCGCGTGCGCGGCTGAATCCGCGTCGGGGTACTCGGCCAGGGCCATCAGGAACGGGCACCCACGGAAGTCGTCCGGCCCGGTGTGGTCGGCCAGACCGTGGAAGTAGGCGAGGATGCGCTCGCGCGTCGAGACGCCCGGCGCGGGGGCGGTCACGGTATCGATCCAGTCGCGGTACCCGGCCGCATAGCGGTCGACATAGGCCGCGACCAGGTCGTCCTTCGACGCGAACAGCCGGTAGAGGGTCGTCGGCGCGATGCCGGCCTCGTGCGTGATCTTGTCGACGCCCGTCGCGCGGATGCCGTCCCAGTAGAACAACCGCTCGGCCACGTCGAGGATGTGCTCGCGCGTCTCCGCGGCGGGACGCACGACGCGCTTGGCCACCTGGGACGGGCTCGCGATATTCACGTTGACAATGTTAGGGATCGTTCCCTAACGTTGCAAGTCACCAAGAACAGACCGGAGCCAGCCATGACCGCGACGATGCCGGACGGGGCCCGCACCCGACCCGAGCAGACGGCCGCGATCGCCCGGCGGCTGCGCCCACTGGGGGTCGGCATCGGGCTGCAGAACCTGCTGTTCTGGCTGCCGGTCGAGAAGCTGTTCATGACTGACATCGGCTTCGACGCGGCAGCGATCGGCTTGATTGCCGCCGTGTACGCGGTGGTCGTGCCGCTGCTCGAGGTGCCGTTCGGCGTCCTGGCCGACCGCTGGAGCCGCACCGGCATCATGATGCTCGGCACGATCGCGCTCGCCGCGAGCTCGCTCATCGGCGGGTTGAGCAACGACCCGGCGATGTACGCGGTCGCGGCCGTGCTGCTCGGGGTGCACTTCGCACTCGACTCCGGAACGGCCGACAGCATCGTCTACGACACGCTGATCGAGGAGACCGGCTCGGGCGAGGAGTACGAGGCCTGGATCGGGAAGCTGCATCTGGTCGAGGCCGTCTCACTCGTGGTCAGCGCGGTGCTCGGCGGCATACTCGCCGCTGCCTTCTCCCCGCGCTTCACCTACTTCGCGACCGTCCCCCTCGTGGCCGCGTCGGTGTTCGGGTTCCTGCGCTGCCGCGAGCCGAGGCTGCACCGTGCGGCCGAGCGGGTGAGCTACCGGCGGCAAGCGGTGAGCACGGTTCGCGCGCTCGTCGACCTGCCGGCGATGCGGCGCGTCATCCTGCTCGCCGCGCTCACCGCGGTCGCCGCGCAGGTGCTGTTCGAGTTCGGCCCGCTGTGGTTGGTAGCGGCGCACGCGCCGTCGAGCCTCTACGGGCCGTACTGGGCAGCGCTGGTGTCCACGATCGGCGTCGGGGCCTGGCTCGCGTCGCGGGTCGATTTCAGCAGCGCCTGGGTCGTGACCGCCGTCGGTGCGACGCCGGTGCTGGCGGCGACCCTGCTCGTCGCCGTCTCGTCCCTGCCGGTGCTCATCGCGATGCAGATCGTCGTCGCGCTGGTCGCGGCCTTGGTCGGGGTACGGGCGAGCTTCCTGATGCACGAGGCGGTGCAGGCGAACATTCGCGCCGGCGTCTCCTCCGGCGCGAGCACGCTGGGATGGCTCGCGTTCGTGCCGATGTCGTTGCTGTTCGGCTGGCTCAGCCGCGCACAGGGAGTGCATACCGCGGGCTGGCTGCTGGTCGCGATCGTGGCGGCGCTGGCCGTGCTGCTGCGCAGCCTGCAGACCGACAACGTCAGCTGAGCGCGTCAGCGGCAGGCAGGCGGATGCGGAACCGGCACCCGACGTCGGTATTCACCACGTCGACCGTGCCGTCGTGCGCCTCGACGATGCCACGGGTGATCGCCAGGCCCAGCCCGGCCCCGGCAGGTTGCAAGTCGTCGCGCGGTGTGCGCGCGGTCTCGCCGCGGAACCCGACGTCGAAGACGCGGCCGAGATGCCCGACCGGGATGCCGCCGCATCCGTCGGACACCGTGACCTCGGCCCGGCCCTCCCGCAGGCCCGCGCGCACCGTCACGACACCACGTTCGGGGGTATGCCGGATCGCGTTCGCGGTCAGGTTCGTCAGCGCGCGGTTGAGCTCGCGTCCGTTGCCGACGACCGCCACCGGACTGTCGACCACGCCGGTGAGCCGCACATCGTTCGCGGCCGCGAGCGGCTCGAGCGCGGAGACGCAGTCGCAGACGAGGCTTTCGACCTCGATCCGCTCGGTGTTCTGGGATGCCTCGCCCGCCTGGATCCGGGACAGGTCGAAGAGGTCCTCGACCATCTGGTTGAGCCGGTCGACGGCGCCGATCATCTGTTTGAAGTAGAGCTCCGGGTCGTCGACGACGCCGTCCTCGAGTGCTTCGGCCATCGCACGCAGCCCGGCCAGCGGGGTGCGCAGGTCGTGACTGACCCACGACACCAACTCACGGCGCGCGGATTCCAGCGCACGCTCACGCTCGCGCGACGTGTGCAGCGCGGCGGCGGTCGAGCGCAGCTCGTCACGGATCTGCGCGACCTGCGCGGTGACCGGCGGCCCGATGGAAGACGGCACGCGTCCCTCGCGGAACTCTACGATCGCGCTGCGCAACGACTCGTTGTCACGCGCGAGCCGGCGCGCGACCGCGTACGCCGCGGCTGCGGTTACGAGCGCGGAGAACGCGGTGAGCGCGAACAGCGTGCGCCAGTCGCGCCACGAGACGAGCATCGTGTGCACGCCGCCGATCAGCGCACCGGCCGATGCGGCCGCGCCGGTGAGCACGAGCGAGACGAGCAGCCCGCCGAACGAGCGCCGTCGCACGGGCAGCAGCGCGAACCAGACCACGAGCGCGGCGAGCGCCGACCAGAGCAACGCTTCGAAGAAGTCGAGCCAGGTGATGTTCACGGCAGCTCCAGCCGGTATCCCACTCCCCACACGGTCTGGATCAGCGTCGGCTTCGTGGGGTCGGCCTCGACCTTCTCCCGCACCCGTCGCACATGGACGGTGACGGTCGACTGGTCACCGAAGGTCCAGCCCCACACCTCGCGCATCAGCTGTTCCCGGCTGAACGCCTGGCCAGGATGGGCCATGAGGAACGCCAGCAGGTCGAACTCGCGCACGGTCAGCGCGAGTTCCGCGCCGTCACGGGTAGCGCGGCGCGCGGCGGTGTCGATGCGCAACGGGCCGGCGGTCAGCACCTGGCCGGGTCCTGGCTGCGGTGCGTCCGCGACCCGGCGCAGCACCGACTCGACCCGCAGCACGAGTTCGCGCGGCGAGAAGGGCTTGGTGACGTAGTCGTCGGCGCCGAGCTCGAGCCCGGCGATGCGGTCGTCGGGTTCGGCGAGCGCGGTGAGCATGACGACCGGCAGCCGCGGCCAGCTCATGCGCACCTGCCGGCACACTTCGAGCCCGTCCAGGCCGGGCAGCATGAGGTCGAGGACCATCAGGTCGGGCGGGTGGGTCGCGACGGCCTGCAGCGCTTCGGCTCCGTCGCCGATCTGGCGGGTCGAGTGTCCGGCACGCTGCAGATAGCTGACCACGACCGAGGCCACCGTGTCGTCGTCGTCGACGACCATGACCTGCGCCATGCGGCAAGGGTATGCGGCGACGGGCAGCGAATCGCTGCTCGTTCGCAACTCGTAATGCGTTGCGCAGGCGGTGCGCCGGACCTCAGCGGTATTCGGGGTTCTCGTAGTCGAAGCGGCAGCCCGCGTCCCACTCCGAGCGCTGGTTGCCGTGCGCCGGAATGCCGCCGGCGTCCTTGAGCAGCCGGGCGAGATGGATCAGGTTCCACGTCATGAACGCGGTGTTGCGATTCGTGAAGTCGTTCTGCGGCCCGCCGGATCCCGCGTCGAGGTAGGACGGGCCCGGTCCGGCCTCGCCGATCCAGCCCGCGTCGGCCTGCGGCGGGATCGTGTAGCCGATGTGCTGCAGTGTGTAGAGCACGTTCTGCGCGCAGTGCTTGATGCCGTCCTCGTTGCCGGTGATCAGGCAGCCGGCCACCCGGCCGTAGTACAAGTACTGCCCTGCATCGTTGAGCAGGTGCGAACCGCCGTAGAGGCGCTCGTGCACCTGCTTCATCACCGAGCTGTTGTCGCCCAGCCAGATCGGCCCGGCAAGCACCAGGATGTCCGCGGCAAGCACCGTCTCGAAGATGGCCGGCCAGTCGTCGCTCGCCCAGCCGTGCTCACGCATGTCGGGCCACACACCGGTCGCGATGTCGTGATCGATCGCGCGCACGACGTCGACATGGATGCCGTTCGTCCGCATGATGTGCGCGCTCGCGTCCACGAGACCCTGCGTGTGGCTCTGCTCCGGGGAGCGCTTCAGCGTGCAGTTGATGAACAGCGCACGAAGGTCGGAATAGTCGGCGGGACTCGACACGGTCAACCTCGCTCAGTCGGCGTAGGAGTGGAGTTGTGCGGCACCGAAGGACACGTCGAAGCGATCGCACCAGATCGTGACGCTGCGCAACACCGTCAGGTCGGCTTTGTCCGGGATGCGGTACAGCTGGTTGCCGAGATTGCCCTTGAGCCCACCGAGGTTCACGTAGCGGCCGTCGTCGAAGACGTGCCAGCCATCCTTCGTGACCCGCTGGTCGGTCAGCCACACCTTCACCACCGGGCCGTCGCTCGTGCGCAGGTTCGCGATGGCGAGCACGCGGCTCCCGTCCGGCTGCCGGATCACGCTGACCGTCCCGGACGTCGAGTGCTCGTGGCTGACGAACGTGCCTCGCGAAAGCAGGACGGGCTGCGCGCGTGCGGCCGCCTGCTCGGTCGCCGCCGCCGTCGCCGCCGGAGTTGCGGTCGCCTCGGCGACCGGTTCGGTCGCGACTGCCGGCAGCGCCTCGTCCACCCGGTGGTCGATGAACAGCTTCCACGGCTGGAACCAGTACAGCCCGAACGCCAGTCCGAGCGTGACGACCACGCTCGCGCCCAGCAGCAGCCTCCGACGACGGGTCATGCCCATCGAGGCTAGGTCGCGCAGGGCCGAAATGGCCTTACGGGGCGAGGAACAACCTGCCAGCAGGCTGGTTCGCGCCATCGGACGGACTTACCTTCTGCGGTGAGCGCACCGTGCGCCGGGGCAGCATGCATCATGGGGGAATCGAATGGAGAACAAGAGCTTCGACAAGGCGGACGAGACTCGCACTCCACCGAAGACACGCGTCGATGTCGTGCACGTCGGCGACGTCCAGGTCGCGCGGATGAGCTTCGAGCCCGGCTGGCGCTGGTCCGAGTGCATCAAACCGGTCGCCGGCACCGACACCTGCCAGAACCGGCACGTCGGTGTCATGGTCTCCGGCTCGATCCACGTCGTGCAGGACGGTGGCACCGAGGGAGACATCGGCCCGGGCGAGGCGTACGTGATCGAGCCCGGACACGACGCCTGGGTGCTCGGCGAGGAGCCCGCGGTCGGCTACGAGTTCGAGTCGAAGACCGCGCAGACGTACGCGAAAGCGCCCGGCCAATAGCAGAACCCGTAACGCGGCACCGGTTTCGGGCGCTGCTCGGGCTGGAGGTGCCGTTCGGTTGCTCGGGGCCGGTGCATCAACACGCTGCCCCCCGGCCGCGTGCTCTGGCCGTGAGCAGCCGGGCGGTGCCCGTCCCGGTACCCCCGGTGAGCACCCCTGATTCCTTCTCGGCCATGCGACCGGGTTACCCGCAGCCTTGCGACCGGCAAACTGCGCGTCGCGAATTGCTGGCGGACGCGGTAGCTGACACCATCCGCGCATGAGTCGTCACAGCTCACTGACCGACCACGTGGCCCAGGTGCCGATGTTCGCGGCCTGCACGAAGCACGAATTGCAGACCGTCGCGAAGCTCAGCACCGAGGTCGACGTGCCGGCCGGCAAGACGCTGGCACGCGAAGGCGACCCGGGCCGCGAGTTCGTCATCATCCTCGACGGCACGGCGGCGGTGACCCGCAACGGCAAGCACCTGGCCCAGCTCGGGCCGGGCGACTACTTCGGCGAGACCGCGCTGCTCGACCCGGGCGAGCGCACCGCAACCGTGGTCGCCGAGACACCGATGCTGATCGCGGTCGTCACGCCCAACGATTTCAGCGAGATGCTCGACGACGTGCCCGCACTGGCACACAAGATCCTGCGCGGGTTGGCCCGCCAGATTCGCGAGCTCGCGAAGTCGACGCCGATCTAGGCCGGGCGGCGCAGGACAGTCACTGCCCACGACGCGTCGGGCTGCCACGGACGCAGGTCCCACGTGGCGAACCGGTGCTCCAGCTGTAACCCGGCGGCGGCGCAGTCGCTGTCGAACTCGTCGAGCCGGTAGTCGCGATCGGTCGCGAAGCCGGTGACGACGATCCCGTCCGGACGGACGTGCGCCGCGATGCGGCGCAGCACGGTGTGCTCCGAGCCGGGCGTGACATAGACGAGCACGTTGCCGGCGACCAGGGCGGCGTCGAACGCGTCGCCGCCGAGTTCCATCGTCGCGAGATCGGCGACCACGTAGTCAGGCCCCGGATGATCCGCGCGGGCCGCCTCGATCAATCCCGCGTCGACGTCCACGCCGACCACATGATGTCCACGCTCGTACAGCGCGCGGCACAACCGGCCCGGCCCGCACCCCGCGTCGAGCACCCGAGAGGCCGGCGCTACGAGCGCATCGACGAGGCGCGCCTCACCGGCCAGGTCATCGCCCTCGGCGGCCTTGCGCCGCATGCGCTCGATGTACCACTGCGTGTGTTCCGGGCCGTGCTCGGTGAACCAACGCGGACGGGCCTCGGACATGTCGCGACTCTAACCGCGCAGTACATGCGCGAACGGCAGGTTGCGCACGAAGGCGAAACCGAGCGCAACGACGACGAACGCGACGTAGCCGGCCCGCGGTACCTGCCGCGCCGCCGCGCCGCGACGCTCGCGCAGCGATGCGTCCCACCACCACGCGAGCGCCAACGGCAGCAGGACGACGACGAGCACGTTCAGCTGCAACGCTGCGGGTAGGTCGCCATGCGCGAGCGCGTCCACCGCACGCAGCCCGCCGCACAACGGGCACCACAGACCCGTGGTCGCATGCAGCGGGCAGAGCGGGACGTTGCGATGCAGCGGATCGAGCGCGACGTCTGCGGCCACCGCCGCCCCGGCCAGGACGGCAACCCGCGCCGCCCGGACGCGACGCCGCTCAGCGCGCAGGTATGACAACGGACTTCGCCGCCTTGTCGTGCCAACCCTGTCTGCGAACGCTGTCGAAGTACGGCGACCAGTAGCCCAGCGTGCAGATCGCACCGGTGAGCGACAGGACGATCGAGCGCACCGCGGCGCGTCCCGGCCCGATCACATTGCCGGTGTTGACGTCGACCACGCGGATGCCCGCCGCCCGGTGCCCGACCGTCTGTCCTTGCAACCCCACGAGCAACGCCCAGTACAGCGTGCCCAGCACGAGCGCCACGAGGTCGACCACCCAACCGGCGCTGTAGTCGTAGTGACGAGTGCAGCCGCCGTCGAATGTGCACGTTCGCGTGGAGCGGAAGGCACCGGTGGCGCCGGCGATGATCAGCACCGGCACAGCGACGATCAACCCGTCGAGCAACAGTCCGCCGAAGCGCGCGCCCATGCTCGCCAGGCGTCCCCCCGGAACCGGTGCGGGCGGCAGGACGAAGCCATAGCCGTAGCCGTAACCCGGTTGTTGGTACGGCGGTGCGGGCGGCAGGCCCGGCTGCCCGGGGTACTGCGGTGGATACCCGGGCGGCTGCCCGTACGGCGGCGGTGGGTATCCGGGCGGCTGCCCATAGTGCTGCGGATGTTCCGGATGCCATGGCGGCGGCCCGTAGTAGGGAGGTGGGTTCTCGCCGTCACCTGGCTGGGACATCCGCCCTCCTGCCTTCCGGTAGCGACTGCTACTGCTACTGCCATGCTGGCACGCCGAGCCCCCGCGCACTCTGGGAGCCTGTAGTCCGTGACCTCGCGACTCGTCCCCGCCGAGCCGCCGCCGGTGCAGATCGACGGCAGCGAGCTTCGCGGAGACGAGTTGCGTTCGGCCGCAGCGGCGGTCGCCGACCGGGTCGCGGGCGCCCGCGCGGTCGCGATCGACGCCACGCCCACAGCGCCGACCGTCGTCGGTGTGCTCGGCTGCCTGCTTGCCGGCGTGCCGGCAGTACCCGTCGCGGCGGATTCCGGCGCCGGCGAGCGCGCGCACGCGGTACACGACTCGCACGCGCAGCTGTGGCTCGGCCCCGACCGCCCCGGCCTGGACATCGCGCGCGTGCCCGTCGATCCGGCGCAACGCTCGTCGACGACGTGGCACGAGCCGGAGTCGGGCACCGCGCTCATCCTCTACACGTCGGGGACCACCGGCCGGCCGAAGGGCGTCGTGCTCTCCCGTACGGCGATCGCCGCCGATCTCGACGGCCTGCGCGACGCGTGGCAGTGGACGCCGGACGACATCCTCGTCCACGGTCTGCCGCTCTTCCACGTGCACGGACTGGTGCTCGGTGTGCTCGGCGCGCTGCGCGCCGGCTCGCCGCTCGTCCACACCGGACGACCCACTCCCGAGGCATACGCAGCGGCCGGCGGCAGCCTGTACTTCGGCGTGCCGACGGTGTGGGGACGCGTCGCGGCCGACGAAGGATGCGCCCGGGCGTTGCGTGCCGCGCGCCTGCTCGTCTCGGGCAGCGCCGCGCTCCCCACCCCGGTGCACGATGCGCTCGCATCGCTTGCCGGGCAGGGCCCGATCGAGCGCTACGGCATGACCGAAACGCTGATCACGCTCGCCGCCCGCGCCGATGCGCCGCACGTACCCGGGCGCGTCGGCGCACCGATCACCGGCGTGCAGGCGCGCATCGTCGACAGCGACGGCGGCCTCGGCGAGCTGCAGGTACGCGGCGCCACGCTCTTCGACGGCTACCTGCACGTGGGTGACGGGCGCACCACGGACGGCTGGTTCGCCACCGGCGATGCGGCCGATGTCGACGCGGCCGGCCGCTTCCGCATCGTCGGCCGGCTCAAGGACGACCTCATCAAGTGCGGCGGTTACCGCATCGCGGCCGGCGAGATCGAGAGCGCGTTGCTGGCCCATCCCGCGGTCGCCGAAGCTGCCGTCGTGGGTGTGCCGGACGACGACCTCGGGCAGCGCATCGTCGCCTACGTCGTCGCGACCGGTGCGGCGGCGGACGAGCTCGTCCAGCATGTCGGCGTCGAGCTCTCCCGGCACAAACGGCCGCACGAGGTGCGCTTCGTCGACGCGCTGCCGCGCAACGCGATGGGCAAGGTGCAGAAGCAGCTCCTGGCGTGACTAGCAGGGCTGGTCTTCGAGATCCAGACTGAGCGGCGTCACGCCGGGCTGCTGCCAGATCCGTGGTGGCGCCGAGCCACGCGGCTCCTCCAGGTGCAGCTCGAGTGTCTGCGTCGTGCCGCGCGGCAACTCCACCTCGAGCCGGAAGATCGGGTGCCCGAACGCCCGCTCGACCGTCGCGGTCGAGGCCTTCCCGTTCAGCGTGACGCTCTGCAACGTCGCACCGGCCGTCGCGTAGTAGTCGAGCAACGTCTTGTAGTCACCGCGCACGGCACCCGTGGGCGGTGGGTCGAGTCGGGTGGTGACATACGGCGAGAGCCCCGTCGCCGGCGCGGTGTTGGTCAGCCTGATCGTGACGTGCAGGTCGCTGGTCGCCCCGCAGCCGGAGCGCTGATAGGTCACCGAACGCTGCAGGTAGTAGTCGAGCTTGCCGCCGGACGCATTGTTGAGGACGAGCCCGCTGAACGCGCGTGGCGTCGCCGGGATCTTGCCGGCGTAGTTGGTATGCGCGAGAGCGCGCTCGATCGCCGGATCGCGGTCCCACACCAGCAACCGTTGTTCGAGTGCCGACCGACTCGCGGCGCGCAGCAGCGGTATCGGCTTGCCCGAGCCGCTCGTCACCTTGCGCGCGGTCGCGCGCAGCACCGAGACGAGGAACGGCTTGCGCTCGACGTTGCTCGGGAACAGCGCGTACTCGTCCTTCTGCGTCAGGCTCACCACGTTCGCCGCGGACACCGGCACGTCGTACTTCGCAACGATCGGGCCGGCGGCCTGGAGGAAATAGCCCAGCACGGTCGGATCGAGTGCCATCACTCCGTCGACCCGCTGGCCGGTCACCCTCTCCCACATCGCGGCCCAGATCTGCGCCGTGTACGGGAAGTTCGGGCTGACGTTCGAGTCGACGAACGACGACGTCGGTTGCGAGGCGGCGTACGCCCTGTTGTAGTCGGAGCCGAAGTCGAGCCCCGTCGGGATCAGGTGGCGCTTTCCCATGTCCTGCAGTTCGGTGTCGCTGCCGAACCGCACGAACTTGATCGTGCCGTGGTCGGTCCGGCAGATCGCCCACGCGCCGGGCAGCCCGCCGGTGCCGCGCAGCTCCGCCTCGTTCTGCAGACCGATGAAGTACGTCTTCGGACCGTCGTTGCCGAGCATCGTCGGCAATACCTGCGACGCACGCGCCGCTGCCGCGACATAACCCTCGATCTGCGCGATGTTGCGGGTGATGGTGTCGTGCTTGCGGTCGACGAGCGACAGCCAGGTGCTCGACGGCGCATCGGACACGAGCTTGTGCGCCTTGACCAGTGCCGCGTCGGCCTCGCGCAGCCCGGGCAGTGCGTTGATCAGCGGGTCGAGCCGGAACGTGTCGCCGTTCACGCGCAACGACGTCGGGTCGATGAGCACGGTCTCGCGGATCAGCAGCGGGACGACCCTGCCGCCGACCTCGTGCGACGCCGCGGCCATCGCGCGCACCGACTCGAGCGGCTCACCGAAGTACGGCACGTTGCTGCCGATCCACCACGCCGGGCCGGACGTCAGGTGATCGAGATGGTCGGACATCGACGCGACGTCCTTGGCGAGCAGGCGCGCGTCGTCCATGCGGCCCTGCGACACGAGGACCCTGACCTCCGCGAGGCGGGTGGTGATGTCGCGTGCCTCGCGGGTCGCGAGGTAGCCGGTGATGGCGACCCAGATCAGTCCCAGCCCCAGCAGCAACCCGATGCCGGCGAGGACTCGATTGCGCTCCTTGCGGTGATAGCTCACATAGCGGACAGCGTGCCGCCAACGACGCCGGAGCCGGCGCCGAAACGAAGCGATTGCGTTGTCCTTAGTGCGGTCGGGCGATCAGTCGGCGATCGTCTGCTTGCGCCGTGCTCCTGCCCGGGCAAACACGACACCGCCGACGATCAGTGCGATGGCGACCGCGATCATGGCGCCGATCTCGACGCCGGTGAACGAGGTCCCGCCGCCGCTACCTTGGCCGCCGGTGCCCGAACCCTGCACGAACAGCGTCAGGCAGTCACGGTCGCGCGAGAGACCCGAGGCGCCGATGCCGCACAGTTGCTTCTTCCCGGTCGGACCGGGGACGACGACGTCGGGGTCGAACGTGCCCGCATCATCGGTGTGCCCGGTACCCACGAACTGCCCGGCGATGGTGATCGTGACGTCCTCGTTGGGGCAGTAATGGATACCCGAGGCCTCGATGTGCTGACCGACGCTCGGGTGCGTGGTGCTCGACTGCACGGTCGCGTTCGGGGACGGAGGGTAGGGCTTCGGGTGCGGGCAGACCTGCTTCGGCGCTGCCGTGACGACCTTGGCGGCGACCGGATGCGCCTGCGCCGCGACCGGCACGGCGAGGACCGAGGTGGCGAGCAGCCCCAACAGGACTACCCGTGAAATAAGCCGTCGCATTCCCTCACCCGTCCGATGCTCCCGGCAGATGCCCCTGACCGCGTCGGGCAAAGATACCAACAACGGCGGCTGCGAACGACCCGGCCTCAGCCGAGATCGCGCTTCACCTGGTCGTACACCCAGCGATACGTGCGCTCCAGGCCCTCTATCAGCGTCACCGTGGGCGCCCAGCCGTAGCGGCGGGTCAGTTCGGTGTTGTCGCTGCTGCGTCCGCGCACACCCTGCGGCGCGGTGAGGTCGTGGTCGCGTTCGACCGTGATGCCGGCGATGCGCTCGACGATGTCGGCCATCTCGTTGATGGTCACGAGCTCGTCGCTGCCCAGGTTGACCGGCTCGGCGAACTCGCCGTCCGTGATCATCTTGGTGCCCTTGACGCAGTCGTCGATGTACATGAACGTGCGGGTCTGCTTGCCATCGCCCCAGATGTCGATGCGGTGCTCGCCGGTGATGGCGGCAGTGGCGATCTTGCGGCAGATCGCAGCCGGCGCCTTCTCCCGGCCACCGGTCCAGGTGCCGTGCTCGCCGTAGACGTTGTGGTAGCGCGCGACCCGGGTCTCGAAGCCGTAGTCCTCGAGGAAGTGGCGCGCCATCCGCTCGCTGAAGAGTTTCTCCCAGCCGTAGCCGTCCTCCGGCATCGCGGGGTAGGCGTCCTCTTCGCGCAGCGCGGTGACATCCGGCGAGGTCTGGTGCTCGGCGGCGTAGACGCAGGCGGACGACGAGTAGAAGTAGCGCTGCACGCCGGCGTCACGCGCGGCGACGAGAACGTGCGTGCTCGTGAGGACGGAGAGCATGCACGCGGCCTTGTTGTTCTCGATGAAGCCCATGCCGCCCATGTCGGCCGCGAGGTTGTACACCACCTGGGCGCCGGCAACTGCCGCGCGGGCGTGCTCGAGAAGTGAGACGTCGCCCTGCTGGTTCTGCGCGTCGGAGTGGACCTGGTACCACTCGTCCTGCGGCTTCACGTCGACCGCGCGGACGGACTTGCCCTCGTCGAGCAGGTTCCGGACGAGATGCCCGCCGATGAACCCCCCGGCGCCGGTCACTACGGCGTCTACAGCGCTCACGAACATGTCTCCTCGAAGTCAGCGCGAGAATCGGCTCCCGCGACTAGCCGATCACGTCAGTTGACCGAAGCGTCGGCCTTCTCGTCGCGCGAGGCCCGGCCGCGACGACCCCCGTGCTTCGACGACGCCGGCGCCGTCGGTTCAGCTCGGTAGTAGGCGTAACCGTACTCACCGGCCCGGCGAACCGGAACCCGGTTGAGCACGACCCCGAGCAGCCGCGCGTCGACCCGGGCGAGCGTTGTCACCGCACGCTTGACCTGGACGTCGGTGGTCATGTTGTGGCTCGCGACGAGCAGGGTGCCGTCGGCGAGCGCCGCGACCTCGCTGCCGTCGGCGACGGGCAGCAGCGGCGCGGTGTCGATCACGACGTAGTCGACCCGGTCGAGCAGTTGGTGCACGATGTCGCGCACGTACGACGACGCGAGCACCTCGCTCGGGTTGGGCGGGGTCGGGCCGGAACTCAGCACGTACAGGTTGGAGCCGGCCTTCTGCAGCGCGTCGTCCAGATCGATCTGGTGGATCAGCACGCTGGTGAGGCCGACGGGGCCGGCCAGACCCATGACCTTGGCGATCGTCGGGCGCCGGAGGTCGGCGTCGACGAGGCAGACGGTGAAGCCCGCCTCGGCGAGGGTGGAGGCGAGGTTCATCGCGACCATCGTCTTGCCCTCGCTCGGGATCGAGCTGGTGATCGCGATGACGCGCGGGTGCTCGTCGACGTTGGCGAACTGGAGGTTCGCGCGCAGTTGGCGGAAGTTCTCGGCCCGCGCGTTGCGGGTACCGGCCCTGGTCGCGATCGGGTGCCGGCCGGCCTTGGGGTCCTCGACGATGAGGCCCATCGTCGGCTTGCCCGTCGCCTTGGCGAGGTCATCCGCGTCCTTGATGCGGTTGTCGAGCACGTCGCGGCCGACCGCAAGACCCACACCGAGCAGCAGCCCGAGCACCACGCCGATGGCGATGTTGATGACCGGGTCGGGCGAGGCGGGCGAGGACGGCGCCGTAGCCGGCTGGGTCACGAACAGCTGCACGGTCGGCTTGGTCGAGTCGAGCGGGGTCTTGACCTTCTGGATGTACTTGATGAACTGGTTGGCCGCCGAGTTGGCGATCGCGGCCGCCGTGGTGGGGTTGCCGTCGGTGGCATGAACCAGCACGAGCGTCTGGGTCGTCGGCGCTTCGGCCGAGATCTTGGAACGCATCTGCGAGTCGCTCAGCGCGAGATTCAGGTCCGTCTGGATGCCGTGAATGATGTCCGGCGTGTCTATCAGCGACGCAAAGGTCGCGACCTCCTGCTGGAGCGCCGCGTTCTGGGCGTACGCATCCGCCCCTGTGCCCGGGCCCTCGGAGTTGAACGACACGAAGATCTGGACGTTGCCCTGGTAGACCTTCGAGGAGAGCGCGGTGATGACGGCCGCGATACCGATCCCGAGCAGAACCGACAGTGCGATGACCTTCCACCGCTCGCGAAAGATCCGCAGATAGGAGCTGAGGGTCACGTTTCGGGCCTTTCCGTCTGTTGCCCGAAGTCGATCTCAGGCGCGTGCGACATCGTAGCTGCGAGACCTTCCCCCGAGGCTACCGGCGACCGGGGCTGTGGTCCGTAGGCCGCTCCGGCAGAGCGACCATGCCTTCCTAACGATTCGGGGGCGAAATCGGTGTCATGCCCCGCTCAGCCCGGGGCGGGCCAGCCAGGCGGTGCCCTGCTCGGGGGTGGCCGGCTCGTCCTCGACGACCTCCAGGCCACGGTCGGCGAAGAACTGCCGCAGCTCGGCCCAGTTGTGCCGCGGGTGCGGGTGGTACTCGAGCACCAGGCGCTGGACGGAGTCCCAGCTCTGCGGCGACGAGCCGAGGACGAAGTCGTACTCGCCGCCCTCGCAGTCGATCTTGACGAGCTGCGCGCCGCCGATGTCCGCGGAGACCTTGTCGAAGGTCGTGGTGCGCACCGCGATCCCGCCCGTCGAGCCGTCCTGGGTGGACGCCAGGCGGTTCAGCCCGCTGCCGCCGCCGTTGTCGAGCAGCTGGGTCTCGCCGACCTCGGCGGTCACCGCCGCCTCGGTGACGTGGATGCGCGAGGAGAACCCGTTGGCCGCCGCGTTGCGGGACAGGTAGCCCGCAGTCGTCGGGGACGGCTCGAAGCACCAGATCTCGGCCTGCGGCGCCAGCCGGCTGAGCTCGCAGGCGAACGTGCCCACGTGCGCGCCGATGTCGATCACCAGCAATGGCTCCTTCAGCGCCGAGCCCAGGAAGCTCTCGAGGTGGTAGCAGTCCTCGGCGAAGATCTCGTACATCGGCACCCGAGCGCCGGGCACGTTGGGGCACGAGATGACCAGGCCGGTGCGGGTCTTGAAGGTCAACGAGGACGACAACCGGCGCCCGCCGGCGAGACGGAGCAGGATCGAAGCGCCGTTCGTGAAGGCGCCGAAGGTCTGCCGCACGCGATACACCCGGCGGCGCATTCCGGTGGGATGTGCCGTGCCGCTGTGGGTGGCGAGATCATTCCGGCTGGGGTTCGTCACGCGGTAATAATGCAGGACGACCGCCCCGAACGCGCACCCCGTCGGTCCGGCGCGCCTGGCACCCGCCGCGAGCCGGGTGGCTTCTCCCCGATCGGCTAGTCATAATCGCCGGGTGTCGTCGGCCGTCTCCACCTCCGCTCCGGACGTGAGTGCGCCGCCGAACACCGGGATCGTGCGGCTCGCGCTGGCCATGACCTACATCGCGAGCATGACCACGGCCTGGAACGGCTGGAAGCTGGGGCTGCGCCCCGGCGACGCGTTCTCGTTGCTCGCGCTCATGCTGTTCGCGGCATCCGATCTCGGCCACCAGTGGCCGCGGCTGCCCCGCTGGATATGGCAGTTCGGCGGAATCATCGTGCTGGTTACTGCGCTGCACGAGTTCTTCCCGACCGACCCGAACTACCTGACCCGCCGGGTCGTCGTCGGCCTGAACAACACGGTCGTGCACGGCAACGTCGAGTTCCTGTCCAACCTGGCCGTGGGCCTGAAATTCCTCGTCCCCATCGTCGGCATGCCGCTGATGTACGCGTTCGCGTACATGCACGACCGGCGCGCGCTCTGGCGCAGCGCGTACTTCTACGCGATCGGCGCGGCCGTGTCCGGCCTGATCGGGTTCTCCGACCGGTTCCTGGGTTCGACGTTCTCACTGTCGCTGACCGGCATCCCGGCCGTGGCCGGGCGCACCCCCGGGCTCACCCTGCACCCGAACTTCCTCGCGACGACGTGCGTGCTCGGCCTGCCGTTCATGCTCTGGCAGAGCGTGGCGCCGCGGCTGCGCGACCGGGTTCTCGCGTTCTGCGTCCTGCTGCCGCTCGTCGTCGGGTTGTTCGCGTCCGGGTCGCGCGGCGGAACCGCTGTGGGCGCGGGCACGATCCTGCTCTCCTTCGCCGTCATGCCGCGGTACCGGCGGATGCTGCCGACGGTCGCGATCCTCACGATCGGCGCCGGTGCGCTCGTCTTCGTGCTGCATCCGTCGGTCGGGCATTCGCTGCTCAAGGCGGTGCGGCTGGCCGGCAACGGTTCCTCGTCGGGCAGCGACACGGCCCGCGGCATCGTCGGGCACCAGGGCGTGCTCGACTTCAAGCACTCCCCGCTGGACGGGGTCGGCATGCAAGTGGCCGCCGAGGCGCACAACGTCTACCTGCAGGCCCTCGCGTCGGGTGGCCTGCTGCTCTTCACCGGCTACGTCATCTACGTCCTGTCAGCCCTGGCGACCGGCTTCACGCGAACCCGGCAGACCGAATGGGCCTATCCGTACGCCATCGCCGCGCTTTCCGGCGCGCTGCTCGCCTACGTCGAGAGCGCGTTGACCGACCGGCTCGCCTACGTGCCGCTCGCGCTCATCGGTGCGATGGCGATGCGCCCGCCGGCCGATCTTGCGCATGACGAACGCCCGCTGGGCAGCGACGAGGCCGGGCCCGACCCGGACGCCGAGCCGGAGTGGCGCGCAGCGCGACGCTAGTGCGCTAGTAGGCGCCGCGACCGGTGAGGACGACCCGGATCGTGCGCAGCACGATCGCGAGGTCGAGGCCCAGAGACCAGTTCTCGACGTAGTAGAGATCGAGGCGCACCGCCTCGTCCCACGAAAGGTCGCTACGGCCGCTGACCTGCCATAGCCCGGTCATGCCCGGCTTGACGAGCAACCGGCGGCGCGCGTTCGAGCAGTAGCTCTCGACCTCGTCGGGCAGCGGCGGCCGCGGGCCGACGAGCGACATCGAGCCGGTGAGCACGTTGAACAGCTGCGGCAACTCGTCGAGGGAGAACCTGCGCAGCACCCGTCCGACCCGCGTCACCCGTGGGTCCTGCCGGATCTTGAACAGGATGCCGCCGGACACCTCGTTGAGCTCGAGCAGGTCGGCGCGGACCGAATCGGCGTGCCGGTGCATCGTGCGGAACTTCAGCACCGTGAAGTGCCGGCCGTGCACGCCGGTGCGGGTGCTGCGGTACAGCGCCGGGCCACGGGACGTGAGCCGTACGAGCAGCCCGACCACGATCAGCACCGGCGCCAGCACGAGCAGCCCGAGAGACGCGCCGACGAGGTCGAGTGCCCGCTTGACCACCAGTCCGGCACGACGCGCGGTGGCGACGGGCGCGAGCGGCGCGGGCAGGACCGACGCGGCGAAGGGTGCATCCTGCGCGGCGAGCTGCTCGACGGTGGCGGTCACGCGACGGAACCCGGCCCTGCGGCGAGGGTGCTGACGGGCCGCACTGCATGGCGGGGGTGCCGGTCGGCCAGTGCCGCGTCGAAGATGGACTCGAACCGCGCGCCGATGACCGAGATGTCGAAGCGCCGTTCGGCCAGGCTGCGGGCGCGCGCCGCGCGGGCGGTCAGCTCGGCGGGGTTCTGGGTCACCGCGGCGATCCAGTCGGCGGCGACCTGCACGCCGTCGGCGGTGGGGTCGGCCGCACACCCGCCGGCGGCGGTGACATCCTGCGCGGCCGGGTTGCCCTCGGGCACCAGCGCGACCACCGTGCGGCCCACGCTGAGGTAGCTGAGCACCTTGCTGGGGACGGAGAACTGCGCGGCGTCGGGCTCGAGCAGCGCGACGAGCAGATCAGCCGAACCGAGCACCTCGGACAGGTCCTCGGCAGGCTGGTAGCCCAGCACCTGCACGTCGGGCCGGGTGCCCGCGGCGGCGCGCAGGTCGTCGGCGCCCACACCTTCGGAGCAGACGAGCAGCGACGCGTCGACACCGCGGCGCTGACACTGGTCGAGCAGGTCGAGCAGCAACAGCGGGTTGTGCTTGCGGCCGAGCGTGCCGGCGTAGACGAGCCGGACGCCGTCGGCCGGCAGGTCGTTGCGACGTGACCACGCGTTGTCGCGCGGGGACGGGACGAGCTCGTCGAGCGGGGCCCAGTTCGGCACGACGTGCTGGCGGGACGGCTGGCGCACGTCCCACTCGGCGTACTTCTCCACGAACGCGTCGCTGATCGGCACGACGGCGTTGGCCGAGGCCACCTGGGCGGCCTCGAGCCGCTCGAGGCGGGCGGCCACCGCGCGCGCGACCGGCCCGGGCAGCTTGCGGTGCACCTCGGCGATCATGCCCATGCTGTAGATGTCCTGGTGCCACAACACCCACGCCTGGCGGCGCCGCTCGAAGTGGCGGCGGATCCGGGCCAGCGCGAGCAGCGGCACGTTGCAGGCAACCACGAGGTCGAACGGCTGCTGCTGGTCGAGCCAGGATTGGTACGCGGCGGCGTAGCTGATCTCGAACCGGGCGCGGCCCAGCGGCGAGTACTTGATCATGGGGGCGCCGGCCGTGATGCCCTGGAACTGCAAACCCGGCGGGTCGGAGAGCTGGCGGCCGAGCCGGCCGTGACCGGTGACGTACTGCGCGCTGTAGGTGTGCACGACCTCGTGACCCTGCGCGGCGAGATAGCGCGCCAGCTGGGCCTGGAACGGGTGCCCGCTGTAGTCGTGGAGATTCAGGCGCATGACGTAATCAACGACAATCAGGTGCAACAGTTTCGTAGATCAAGGCGGTACGTGCCGCCAAAGGTCGCTCCCATCCGGCCAAGAGCACGGAGAAAGGATACTGGTCGGGTGGATTTCGCCGTTCTTTTCGTTTGCACGGGCAACGTATGTCGCTCGCCCACGGCCGAGTTGCTGTTCCGCGCCTGGACCGACCCGCAGGCGGCCGTCGTGGCTCGAAGTGCCGGTACACGGGCGCTTGTAGGCGCGCCGATCGACACTTCGACGGCCATCGTGCTGGAGGACTTCGGGCTCGACCCGACCCTGCACGCGGGTACTCAGTTCGAGTCGCGGATGGCGGTCGACGCCGACCTCGTGCTGACCGCGCAGCGCAAACATCGCGACCTCATCATCGGAAAAATACCCAGTACATTCCGTCGCACGTTCACCATGAAGGAGTTCGCCAGGCTCGTGCATGCCATACCGGCTGGTATGGCGCCGCGGGCGGTGGTCGCCGCCGCAGACGAGCAGCGTCCGGTCCACGGCGCGGTACCGATCGAGCACGACGACACCCCGGACCCCTACCGCGGCGACGTCGCCCTCGCTCGGCACATCGCCGAGGAGGTCGGCACCGCGGTGTACGCGGCGGTGTACGCGCTCGGGTTCTCGACCGCGGCCGTGCGGGCCGCTCCGGCGACGCCGGACGCCTCGCGGGCCGGCGGCGACCCCCGGGTGTCAGGCTGGGGCCCGTGACCGGCATGCCGCGCAAGATCCGGGTCGTGGGCGACCCGGTGCTCGCCACCCCCGCCCGCCAGGTCACCGAATTCGGTGCCGAACTCGCCCAGCTCGTCGACGACATGTTCGCCTCGATGGCCATCGCCCACGGGGTCGGCCTCGCCGCGCCGCAGGTCGGGGTCGATCTGGCCGTATTCGTGTACGACTGTCCGGATTCGGACGGGGTCCGCCATGTCGGGCACGTCGTCAACCCGACGCTGACCACGAGCGGCGCGCTCGACGCGCAGGACGAGGGCTGTCTGTCCGTGCCCGGACCGTATGCCGAGCTCGAGCGGGCGATGGTGGCGACGGTGCGCGGCGTCGACAAGGACGGCCTGCCCGTCGAGGTCACCGGCACCGGTTTCTTCGCCCGCTGCCTACAGCACGAGACCGAACATCTGAGCGGGACGCTCTACATCGACCATCTGCCGCGCAACCGGCGTCGACGCGTACTGCGGGAGATGGAGCCGTACGAGTGGAACGAGAGCGCCTGAGCGACCGACCGACCGCTAGGCGGCCGGGTAGCCGAGTTTCTCGACGAGGCCGGGCACGACGCGCTCGACCGCCTCGTAGTGCTCGGGCTCGAACATGTCACGGAAGCCGACCCGGCGCTTGCGGTAGTGCGACTCCTCGCCCGGTTTGCGGTGCGCGAGGTCCTTGCGCTGCAGCGCCTCGCGTGACGTCTCGGCCAGCACGGTCGCCAGCTCGGTGTCGCTCAGCTCGACGCCGCAGTGCTTCAGGATCGCGGGCACCGCGGTGGCGGGGTCGGCGCTGATGTCCTCGAGGCGCCAGGTGGCGACGTTGGGATCGTCCACGTCGACCCAGGTCGCCATGTTCCGCACGTGTTCCTGGCCGTACTCGAGGGCGTAGAGCATCCCCTCGGAGGTGGACATCGCGTTCAGCTTCGCGCGGTGTTCGGCGACCGAGCCGTACTCGCGATGCGACTCGAGACCGGAGAAGTAGCCGGACACGACGATGTCACGCGGGTCTCGGAAGATGTAGACGAGCCGGTGCGGATAAGGCTTGGCCAGGCGCTGATAGGCCTGGTACGAGACGTAGAGCCCGGGGATGAACGTCGCCGCGGGGTACGCGCGGGTGCGCTGCGTGGTGTTGAAGTCGTCGAGCTGCGGCAGGGTGAACAGCCCGGTGTGCGCACGGACGACGGGATGGTCGAGCAGCGCCTTGATCCATTGGCTGCCCGACTTCGGACACGACGCCGCGTACACGTTCGCGATGGCGGGCAGCTTGCCGCGCGCGGTGAGAGCGCGGCCGCGGCCGTAGGCCGCCGCGTACGCGGCGCGCTTGATCGTGTTGCGGGCCGGCGGCCAGTTGACGGACGCGCTCAGCAGGTCTCGGATCCCGGTCCGCTCAACCGCGGTAGTGGCCACGAGCAGACGGTATCGTGCTCGCTTGCATGATCCGCAAGTTGGTCACGAGGGGTCGGTACCGGGTGAGCATCGTCAAGTACCAGTGGAAGCGGCTGCGCAATGTGTGGCTCGGCGAGCGCTACATGGAGTGGGAACGACTGCTGAAGAGCGGCAAGGTCGTGATGGGCCACGCGAGCTACGGCGAGCCCCCGATCGTCCGTACCTTCAGGTATGACCACTCGCGCCTGATCATCGGGAAGTACTCCCAGATCGGCGGGACGTTCATGCTGGGCGGTCAGCACGCGATCCAGCACGTCACCACCTACCCGCTGCGCTGGCGGCTCGACCTGCCC
>JAICKR010000103.1 GCA_025927835.1 Jatrophihabitans sp.
ACGATCTCCCCGGTGCCGACCCCGTCGGCGGCCAGCAGCACCACCCTGGCCCGCTGCGCCAACCCCGCCTTCATCGACGGCGACCGCGTCCACGACTCCAACTCGTCGCGATCCCGCGAAGACAGCTGCACACCCACAGTCAACGGCATGCATCATGATCCCACGAGGTAAAGCTACTTACCTAGCACGACACTAGGTTCGGCCGCATGGAGACCATCAATCTGGGCAAGTCGGACGGGCTCGAGCCGGCCGAGGTGCACGAGAGCGGCACCGGCATCACCGCGCCGTACAACGCGCCGTCGCTCGGCGAACCGCCGTGGTTCGTCTACAGGATCGAGCCGCGCTCGGCGACCGTGGTGGCCAACGTCGAGCCCGGCGGCGCGACCCGCTTCCGCTTCTGAGAATTCGCCGAACACGTTCCGATCAACGCGTGCCACTTCGGCATGCGCATGACGCGGCGCGCGGTTACGGTCCGCTCGACCGGCACGGGAACACGCCGGCCGGCCAGACGGGGGTCCGCGTCTGTCCCGGGCGCGGGCCCCCGCCTACTTCCCGGTCAGTGACTCCACCACCGGGGCCAGCGCGGCCATGTACTCCGCGCTGACCAACACGTAGGACGCGCCGATCTGTTCGCGCCGGCGCTGCAACTCCTCCGCCCATTCGGCCGGTCCCGCGCCACGCAGCACGACGAGCGAGTCGGCGGCGGCGAGCTCGTCCGGGTCGGCGCCGGTCGCCTGTTTTGCGTGTGGCGGGATGTCGTCGCCGACCGAGAAGAGGTTCATCGCGACCTCGATGTCGTCACCGCGCGCGCCGGCCTTGATCTTGATGTCGTTGACCGCGTCCGCCACCTCGGAGCGTGGCGTCAGCGGCCCGCTCGCGATGGAGACGATGTCGGCCCGCTCCGCGGCGAGTGCGCGCGCCTTGGGTCCGCCCGCGGCGACGAGCACCGGCGTGTGGAGATCCGGCCCGTCCCACTCGCGCAGCGCGTCGATGGTCGCGGCCACCCGGGCGAGCCGCTCGGTCGGCGTGCCGAACGCGACGCCGAGTTTCGCGGCGAACTCGCCGCTGCGCGGGTGCCCGGTGCCGATGCCCATCTCGAACCGGCCCCCGGTGAGCACGGACAGGCTGTGTGCCTCCCACGCCGTTTGCTGCGGGGTGCGCAGCGGCGCCGCGTAGACCCAGGTGCCGACGCCGATGTCGGCCACGCCGGCCGCGACGCCGAGCGCGGCGCCGGGGGAGAGCAGGTGCAGGACGTCGGGCATCAGCAACGACGTGTAGCCGAACGACTTGGCCTGCAGCGCGGTGTCGCGCCAGTGTTCGGCCTTGCCGAACGGTGCGCCGAGGACGCCGAACCGGAACGGTGTGTCGGTCACGCCCAAAGAGGCTAGCCCCGGCGCCAAACGTGTGTTTCGTCGCGGTTTAGCGAGCCGTCCCCTACGGGTATCTAGGAGTCGCCCAGACGGGCGCGGAAGGGCAGATCCCAAAGGAGAGATGGACATGCGAATCGGTGGCAGCCTGCTGTTGATCGCCATCGGTGCGATCCTGCGTTTCGCCGTGACGGTGCACAACACCAGCGGCTTCAACGTGCACACCGCTGGTGTGATCCTCATGGTGGTCGGCGCGATCGGGCTCATCGTGACCCTGATCTGGATGTCGACTCGCCGGCGTACGGACGTCGTGCACCAGGGCCCGATGGGCGCGCAGCGCACGACCTACATGGACCCGCCGCCTGCGTCGTACTGACGCACGGGCGGACGTCAACGCCCCGCACTCCTCCCCCCTGAGTGCGGGGCGTTGCCCTGTCCGGAGGAGTTCAGCGCACGCCGTGCGGACGGAACTGCACGCTGATGCGCGGCCCGACCGGACGCGCGGTCTTGGGCACCGCGTGCTCCCAGGTGCGTTGACAACTGCCGCCCATGACGAACAGGTCGCCGTGGCCGAGCTCGTGCCGAATGGCCGCGCCGCCGCCGCCGCGCGGGCGCAGCAGCAGTGCCCGCGGCGCGCCGAGCACGATGATCGCGACCATCGTGTCGTGGGTGTTGCCGCGGCCGATGCGGTCGCCGTGCCAGGCGACGCTGTCGCGGCCGTCGCGGTAGAGGCACAGCCCCGCGGTGGCGAACGGCTCGCCGAGCTCGGGCGCGTAATGCGCGTCGAGCGCCCGCTTCGCCTCGACCAGCGCCGGGTCGGGCAGCGGCTCGTCCTCGTCGACGAAGCTCAGGAGCCGCGGGACGTCGACCACCCGGTCGTACATCGGCCGCCGCTCGGCGTGCCACGCAACGGTGTCGTGCAGCCGCTCGAAGAGCGTGTCGGCGCCGGCGATCCAGCGGGGGCAGACGTCGATCCAGGCTCCGTCAGTCAGGTGGCGCCGGCGGACATTCGCGCGCAGGTCACCGACCTCGACCGCCGCGGCGCAGTCCAGCAGGGACGCCTGGAACATGCGTTCACGATATCAAACAATCGTACGAATTAGACCGGGCAGCTCCAGTCGTCCCGGACGTCGACGACCGCGGCCGAACCCGGCGGCGGGAAGGGCCGCTTGATGGTGAACGCGTCCGGCGTCGGGCCGAGCCGGCGCAGCAGCTCGAGCCGCGGTTCCGCGTCGGCGGGCGTGGGCAGTGTGCCGGCCGGGATCCACCATGCGCACGTGTAGACGCTCATCGTCTCGAACCACTGCTTGCGCTGCCGCATGACCGCGAGGTGCTCAGGCCCGAAGACGAAGGCGGCGTAATCCTCGACCGACTCCCACACGCTCATGTTCATGATCAGCCGCTCGTCGGCGAACGCGCGGATCGCGGTGGCGTCGCCGTCCTCGGTCTGCAGTCGCCACACGAAGCCGGGTGCCGCGTCGGCGATCGCGTTGACGGGTTGGAGCATCTCGACGAAGCCGCGCAGCCGCTCCGACCCGATGGGCTCGAGCGGCAAGCCGATGTTGACCTGCGCGAGGTGGAAACCGCTCATGGCGCGCAGGCTACAACGCCCCGGAACCCCGCGTCGTACCGTTTAGGAGTGCTGCGCAGGTTCTCGTTCGCGCTGCGGCCGGGTTGGGTGCTGTTCCACCTGTTCGTCGCCGCAGCCGTGGTGACGATGATCCTGCTGGGCCGCTGGCAGCTGCGCGTGTCCGAAGACAAGCACTTCTCGATCCAGAACTTCGGCTACGCCATCCAGTGGTGGCTGTTCAGCGCGTTCGCGCTGTTCGTGTGGTGGCGGGCGCTGCGCGATGCGTCCCGCCGTCGCGCCGGCGCCCCCGACGAGGTGGACGCAACATCCGCCGAGCCCGAGCGTGGGCCGGACGAACCGGTCGCCTACCGTCGCTACGTCATGCCGACGGCGGCGAAGTCCGACGACCCGGTGCTGTCGGCGTACAACGACTACCTGGCGCGGCTCAACGCCCAGGACGCGGAGGAAACGACGTGACTTTCGAGTCGGGCGGCTTCACCCTCGGCAACGGCCTGCTCGACCACGCCCAGCCGCCGGTGCCGGCCGCGACGGTCGCGCGCGTGAAGACAAACCTGCGCGCCTACCGCGTGATGGCCTTCGTCACCGGCGTCGTGCTCATCACGGCGACGGTCGCGCTGATCCTCAAGTACGCGACGTCCTGGGACATGGAGCCGGGCACCGGCTATCTCTGGATCGCGCACGGCTGGTGCTACTTCATCTACGTGCTCGTCACCGTGTCGCTCGGCTGGCGGCTGCGCTGGCCGCCGCTGCGCTTCATCCTCGTGCTGCTGGCCGGCACGATCCCGACGATGTCGTTCGTCGCCGAGCACGTCGTGACCCGCGCGCTGCGCGAGGCGACGACCGATCAGCCGGTGCCGGCGCGAGACTGACCACCCAGCGCGTCGACGAGATCGGCGCGGGCGCGCGCGACGCGCGAGCGGATCGTCCCGACCGGGCAGGAGCACACGTCCGCGGCCTCGGCATAGGACAGCCCCACGACCTGGGTCAGGACGAACGCCTCGCGCCGCTCCGGCTCGAGCGCGGCGACCAGCGCGCGGGTGGTCACCGAGGCGGCGGGATCGTCGGCGGGACGCGGTTTGGTGACGTCGAGCCGGCGCTCCCGCTGTGCCGAGCGCACCGCGTCGGCGCACGTACGCCGCGCGATCGAGAGCAGCCAGGTGCGCGCCGACGAGCGGCCCAGGAAGCGGTGCAGGGACGCGAAGGCGCGCGCGTACGTCTCCTGGGTCAGGTCGTCGGCGGTGGCGGCGCTGCCGAGGTGCGCGCACAACCGCCACACGTCGGCCTGGGTGGCGCGCACGAACGCGGCGGCCGCGGCGGCATCGCCCCGGCGCGCGCGCAGCGCGACCGAGGTCAGCTCGTCATGGTCGTCCATGCCGTTCCGTTTCGTATGAACTACGCCACCGCGGGAACTCGAGGGCCAGTTTCTGCGACTAATCCAGGCGTGCGATGTGACCGGTTCCGCGAGGCGCTGTCCGCGCGCCTGGACGGCGAGCCCTTGGGCACGTCGGCCTCCGCGCTGGACGCACACCTCGCGTCCTGCCCCGATTGTGCCCGATGGGCCGATCAGGCGGCCCGCGTCACCCGGCACACGCGGCTGGACGTGCGTCCCGTCCCCGATCTCTCCGAGCAGATCGCCGCGCACGTCACGCTGCCCGCGCGCCGGGTGCTGCGCCGCCGCTATCTGTTGCGCGCCGGGCTGCTGCTGGCCGGACTCGCGCAACTGCTGATCGGCCTGCCCGCGCTCACCGGCGACAGCATCGGCATGGCGATGGCCACGCACGCGGCGCACGAGGCGGCGGCGTGGAACCTCGCGATCGGGGCGGCGTTCGTCGCGGCCGCGTCGATGCCGCGGCGCGCGGCCGGGCTGATCCCGCTGCTCGCGACGTTCCTGATCGTGCTCGGCGCGCTGTCGGCGCGCGACGTCGCGTCGGGTGCGGTGTCGGGCGGACGGCTCGCCACGCACGCGGCCGCGCTGATCGGGCTGCTACTGCTCGTCGGGCTCGACCGGGCCGAGCGGGCGCTGCCCCCGGGCCGGTTCACCGCGTCGCGCCGTTCCGACTCCGGTTCGGGCGGCGACCAGCTGCGGACGGTGGCATGACCACCCCACCGAATCGCTCCGCAAAGAACACTCCACGATTCGGCAGGGACCCCGGCAAACGCCTGCTGCTCCTCGTCGGGGCGCTGCTCGGTGCCGGGCTGCTGTTCGCCGCGCCCGCGCTCGCGCACGCCTCGGTGGTGACGTCCTCGCCCGTGGACGGATCCCGGCTCCAGGCCGCGCCGCACACGGTGACGATCACGTTCGACGAGAGCGTCGGGCTGGGCAACCTCGGTTACCTGCACGTCACCGACCAGAGCGGCAAGCGGGTCGACGCGCGCAACGCGTACCACCCGAGCGGCGACGGCACGAAGATCGCCGACGAGCTGACCAGCGGGCTCGGCGACGGGACGTACACCGCGAGCTTCCGCATCGTCTCGGCCGACTCGCACCCGGTGGCCGGCACGATCCGCTTCGTCGTCGGTAACGGCCCGCTGGTGCGCGGCAGCGTCGGCTCCGGCGGCACGGTCGATCACACGACGTCAGCCGCGTTCGACGTGGCGCGCTGGATCTCCTACGCCGGGCTGGCCGGTGCGGGCGGCGCGTGGCTGATCCTGCTGTTGTGGGCGCCGGGCCGCGACGACCGGCGCGCGCGCCGGCTGGCCTGGGGCGGCTGGGGCGCGCTCGGGTTCGGCGGCGCGCTGGAACTGCTGCTGCAGGGTCCGTACTCGGCCGGTGCCGGGCTGGGCAAGCTGTTCGACTGGTCGCTGCTCGACGACACGCTGCACACCACCTACGGCGAGCTGCACTCGCTGCGGCTGCTGCTGCTCGGCGTGCTCGCGGTGATCTTCGCGCGCTCGCTGCAGGCCGACGCGGAGCCGGCGCGCTGGGAGTGGGCGGCCGGCGTGGTGGGCGTCGGTGTCGCATGGACGTTCTCCGCCGCCGGGCACCCGGCCACGACCTCGCCCGACTGGGTCTCGATCCCGATCGACATGCTGCACGTGCTCTCGATGGCGGTCTGGCTCGGCGGGTTGCTGATGCTCGTCTTCGCGGTGCTGCCGCGGCGCGAGCCCGGCGAGCTGCACGATGTGCTGCCGCGGTTCTCCACCGTCGCGTTCGTCTCGGTGACGGTGCTCGCGGCGAGCGGGGTGTACGCGGCGTTGCGCGGCATCGGCACGGTCGACGCGATCTTCACCACGACCTACGGCTGGCTCGTCGTGGCGAAGGTGTCGCTGCTCGCCGCGATCGTGGCCGTGGCGCAGCTTTCGCGGCGACTGGTGCAGCGGCGCACGGTCGCGTACGCGATGACCGCGGCGGCGCTCGAGGACGACGTCGAGGTCGCCGACGACATCGCCACCGAGCGGCTGCGCCGTGCCGTGTTCGTCGAGGCGCTGATCGCGCTCGTGGTGCTGGGCGTCGCGTCCGTCCTCGTGTCCGAGCCGCGCGGGAAGGAGGCGCTCACCGCGTCGTACCGCTCGCCCGTCTCGGCCGACGCGCCGCTCACGTCCAACTCCTCGATCAAGGTGACGGTCGCACCCGGCACGCACGGACCGGTGACGCTCACCGCGGCGCTGAGCGACGGCAGCTCGCCGAAGGCGATCACCGCGACGGCGACGCAGAACCACGCGCAGATCGGCCCGCTGCCGATCACGCTGCGCCGTGAGGGCGCCGGTGTCTACGACGGCAGCGTGACGCTGCCCGTAGGCGGGCGCTGGGAGTTCGACTTCGTCGTCACCCGCTCCGCACTCGACGCCACCACCACCGACGCCGTCCTGACTCTGCACTGAAAGGGATCGGATGAAACGACTCGCGCTCCTCACCGCGGCGGCACTGATCGCGCTGCTGGCCCTCGCCGGTCCGGCGTTCGCGCACGTCACGGTGACCGCGCCCGGCGCGACGCGCGGCGGCAGTGACCAGGAGATCACCTTCCGGGTGCCGGTCGAGAAGAAGGCGAACACGATCGGGCTCACCGTCGCGCTGCCCGCCGCGACGCCGATCGCGTCGGTCGACGTCGCCGCGATGCCGGGCTGGGCCACGACCACGAAGACGGTCAAGCTCGCGAAGCCGATCAAGACCGACGACGGCGACTTCACCACGGCGGTCTCACAGATCACCTGGCAGGCGACCGCCGGCGGGCTCGAGCCGGGGGAGTACGGCGACTTCACGTTCCTGGCCGGCCAGTTGCCGGACGCGCCGGCGATCACGTTCCGCGCGCTGCAGCGCTACTCGGACGGCTCGACGGTGGCGTGGAACGAGGTCGCCGCGCCCGGCTCGTCCGCGGAGCCGGAGAACCCCGCGCCGGTGCTCACGCTCGCCGCCGCCACCGAGGCGTCGACGGCCCCGACGGCGTCTCCGAGGTCGTCCAGCAACACCGGTCCGGTGGTCCTCTCGATCGTCGCGCTGGTGGTGGCGGCCGGGGCCCTGGGATTCGCGTTCGTCACCCGCGCCCGCAACTCCGGTGATCAACAGGCGCGAAACGTCGCTCCGCGACGTCCCAGCCCTGTTGATCATGAGAGGGGCGGGTCGTGAGGCTGCCCTGGCCGGCGGTGGCAGCCGGCGTGGCGGTCGCGGCACTCGGCGCCGCCGGCCTCATCCGCGGGGCGGTGCCGCAGTCGCTCGCGTCCGGCTCGGGTGCTCCGTCGGCCGGCCCGATCGTGGTCACGAACGCCTACGTCCGCCCGCCGGTGCCGCCGAACGACACCGCGGCCGCGTACTTCACCGTTTACAACACGACGAGCCGCCCCGACCGGCTGCTCGACGTGCTCACCGGCGCCGGCGCGACCGCGGTGCTGCACACGACCAACAGCAAGGGCAACATGATCGCCGCCCCGAACGGAGCGCTGATCCCGGCGCACGGCACTCTGGTACTGAGCACCGGGAAGGGGCACGTGATGATCGGGCAGCTGTTCGGCACGCTGAAGCCGGGCCAGACGGTCGACCTGCAGCTCGACTTCCAGCGCGCCGGCACAGTCGACGTCGTCGCGAACGTCATCGCCGTCGGTGCGCCCGCGCCGGGTGCCGCCGCACCGTCCGGAGCCCACTCGTGAAGCGCGTCCGCATAGTCGGAGCGGTCGCGGGCGCCGTTTTCGCGTTGGTGCTCGCCGGGTGCGGCAGCAGCGGCTCGCCCAAGCCCGAGGCGTCCGACCTCGTCGGGCAGAACCAGGTGGGCACCTACCAGGGCGCCGGGCTGGTGCCGCCGCAGCCGCGTCCGTCCTTCACGCTGAGTGACACCGCGGGCAAGCCGTTCGCGTTCGGCAAGGCCACCGCCGGCCACCCGACGTTCCTCTACTTCGGCTACACCCAGTGCCCGGACATCTGCCCCGAGACGGTGGCCGACATCCGGCTCGCCCTGACACATGTGCCGGCAGAAATCTCGTCCACGGTGTACGTGGTGTTCGTGACGACCGACGTCCAGCACGACACGGCCGCGGTCATCAAACGGTGGCTGGACAACTTCTCGCCGGGCTCGAAGGCCACCTGGGTGGGGCTGCGTGGCACGCAGGACCAGATCGACGCGGCGCAGGCCGCCGCACATATCACGGTGGCCAGCGACGAAGGACAAACGCACTCGGCGCAGGTGCTGCTGTACGGGCCGGACGACTACGCGCACGTGGCGTTCCTGCAGAGTTCGAACGAGCAGCAGCAGATCCAACACGACCTGTCGATCGTGGCGCGCGCGAGCCACTGAGGTGCGTCAGGCAGAATCTGTCGCCGTGAGATGGCAGACGTACCGTCCGTGGCTCGGCACGCTCATCCGGCTCGCGCTCGCCGCGATCTGGATCTGGGCCTCCGTGTCGAAGCTGAGCTCGCCGCGCACGTTCGTGCAGACGGTGCGCGCCTACGACGTGACGTGGGAGTGGCTGTCCAAGGCGATCGGCTACGGGCTGCCGGTGATCGAGCTGATCGTGGGCATCATGCTGGCCCTCGGCATCGCGGTGCGGCTGGCCGCGGCGATCTCGGCGGTGCTTTTCCTGATCTTCCTGATCGGGATCATCCAGGCGGCCGCGCGCGGCATCCAGCTCGAGTGCGGCTGCTTCGGCGGCGGCGGGCTGACCGCGAGTGGGACGTCCTACACGCTGGACATCCTGCGTGACATCGGGCTGCTGATCCTGGCGGGTTATCTCGTCTACTGGTCCTACACCCGCATCTCGCTCGACGAGTTCCTGGCGCGCAACGACGGGGTCGACCTGCCCTCGGCCAAGCGGATGCGCTCGGACCAGGGGCAGCGCAAGTACAACGCGATGCTCGAGTCGAAGCGCAAGGCCGCGCGGGAGCGCGCGCTGTGGCTCAACGGCTCGCTGGGCGTGCTGATCATCCTGATCGGGCTGATCGGCGTCGGCGTGCAGTCGAATCGGGCCAAGATCGAGGGCTCGCTGACCGCCGCGCACGCGTCGGTCTCGAACGGGGTGACGTTCGGCAAGAAGGCCGCCGCGACGGTGGACGTGTACGAGGACTTCCAGTGCCCGAACTGCCTCAACTTCGAGAAGGCCGTCCACACTCAGCTGGACAAGGACGTGCGCGCCAACAAGGCGCAGGTGCGCTTCCACACGCTGGCGTTCCTGGACGCGTCGTCCAACGGCAACAAGTACTCGACCCGTGCGGCCAACGCCGCGCTGTGCGCCGCCGACGCGTCGGTCGACGACTTCGTGGCGTACCACAACATCCTTTACGGCAAGTACAAGGACAAGCAGGTGCAGCCCGCGGAGGGCGGGTCCGGACGGACGAACCGCGAGCTCGAGCAGTACGCGTCCGCGATCGGGCTGAGCGGCGGGACGCTGACCACGTTCGACGGCTGTGTGGCGAACCAGAACCACAAGGCGCTGGTGGAGGCGATCACCGAGCACGCGTCCGCCCACGGCGTGAACGCGACGCCGACGATCAAGGTGAACGGCAAGTCGATCTCGCCGACGCTGGCCGCGTGGAACAAGGCGATCGCCGATGCGCTGAAGAAGGGCCCGGCGCCGGACCCGTCCAAGACACCGACACCGACGCCGACTCCGTCCGCGACGACCAGCGCGACGACGACGAAGTCGCCGACCCCGACCGCGTCCGCATCTCGATAGGGGCGGGACATGCCAAGGCCCGGCACCGCTGGGTCCCGCCAGCGGACGCCGGGCCTTCGACGTCGAGGTGGAGTTACTTGTTGTTGGCGGCGTCCTTCAGGGCGCTGCCGGCGGTGAACTTGACGGTCTTCGCGGCGGGGATCTTGATGGTCTCGCCAGTGGCCGGGTTGCGGCCCTCGCGGGCGGCGCGCTGGCCGACCGAGAGAGCGAAGAACCCGGGCACGCTGACCTTCTCACCCTTGCGCGCGGCGCCCTCGAGGGTGGACTGGAGGGAGCGCAGGACGGCGTCGACCGTCTTCTGCTCCAGGTCGGCTCCGTCGGCGACGGCTGCCACCAGTTCCTTGCGGTTCACGGGGTCTCCTCTGCTTGGTGGTGGTTCCCTTGCGGCCACAGTATGGCGGGCGGGGCTAAAAGGCCCGTAATCAGGGGGGTAGAGGGCTTCGGCGTGTCGTCCTTCGTCGACGTCATTAGGCTCTGGATTCCTGCGTTGCGAGGAGCAAAATGCCCACGAACACTGCTAATACGGACATGGCGAAGGCGTGGGACGGGCCTGAGGGCGCCGCGTGGTCGGCTGCGCCGGCGTCGTATGAACGCGTGACCCGGCGGATGTGGACGCGTTTCCTCGGCTCGGTGCCGGTCTTCGACGACGAGCGGGTGCTCGACATCGGCTGCGGCAACGGCAAGAGCACGTGCGATCTGGCTGCCACTGCGACCTCGGCGACGGGCATCGACCTGTCCGCGAAGATGCTGGCGAACGGGCGTGCCCGGGCCAAGTCGCTGGGGCTGAAGAACGTGTCGTTCGTGCAGGGTGACGCGCAGGTGCACTCGTTCGCGCCGGCGTCGTTCACGCTGGCGACCAGCCTGTTCGGTTGCATGTTCTTCGCGAAGCCGCGCGACGCCTTCAAGAACATCGGCGCCGCGCTCGTCCCGGACGGCCGGCTCGCCCTGCTCGCCTGGCGCTCGTTGGAGCGCAACGAATGGGTGACCGTCATCCGCGAGTCGTTGGCCGCCGGCCGGGACCTGCCGGTGCCTCAGGCCGGCGTGCCCGGGCCGTTCGCGTTCGCCAAGGAGATTCCCGTCGAGAAGGCGCTGAAGGCCGCCGGCTTCGACGACGTGTGGTTCGGGGAGTGGGACGAGCTCGCCGACATGGGCGCCGACGCCGCCGAGGCCTTCGAGTTCATGAGCAGCGTCGGAATGGCGCGGGCCTTGCTGGAGGACCTGGACAAGTCGGCCCAGGCGGCCGCACTCGACCGGCTGCGGGCCGAGATCTCTGCGCACGAGACGCAGCAGGGCGTGCTGTTCAAGGCCTCCGCCTGGCTGATCACCGCGCGGCGCCGCACCCCCCGCCGCTGACTTCCGCCGCCGGGCGGTCTCGCGGCGACGTGTAGTCTTGCGTGTCGGTCACTCGTTCGCTCGTGGCCAGGTTCGGGGCTGTGGCGCAGCTGGTAGCGCACCACACTGGCAGTGTGGGGGTCAGGGGTTCGAGTCCCCTCAGCTCCACCCATCTAGGCCAATAAATCTGGGGCCTTCGTCGGAAACCTGGATTTGACGACCAAGATCATGTCAGTCAAATGTCAGTGAAACCGGCTGGCATCGGATGACACCACGAGGCACCAGCGGACCCCGAGCGGCGCGGCTGTCGGCCGTCACGTATCCCGAACTTGGACAAGGCGAGCGTGCCACCGCTGCCGCCGGAACCGCACTTGCGCCCGCCG
>JAICKR010000011.1 GCA_025927835.1 Jatrophihabitans sp.
CATGGGCGTGTCCGGCGGCGAGGAGGGCGCGCTCAACGGCCCGTCGATCATGCCGGGCGGCTCGAAGGAGTCCTACGAACGCCTCGGGCCGATGTTCGAGTCGATCGCCGCAGTGGTCGACGACGTGCCGTGCTGCGTGCACGTCGGACCGGACGGCGCCGGTCACTTCGTGAAGATGGTGCACAACGGCATCGAGTACGCCGACATGCAGCTCATCGCCGAGGCCTACGACCTGCTGCGGCACGGTCTGGACGCGACACCCGCGCAGCTTGCGGAGGTGTTCGAGCAGTGGAACGAGGGCGACCTCGAGTCGTTCCTCATCGAGATCACGGCGAAGGTGCTGGGCCAGGTCGACGCGGCCACCGGCAAGGGCTTCGTCGACGTCGTGCTCGACGAGGCCGAGCAGAAGGGGACGGGACGCTGGACGGTGCAGAGCGCGCTCGACCTCGGCGTCCCGATCACCGGCATCGCCGAGGCGACGTTCGCCCGCGCGCTGTCCGGACATGCCGAACAGCGCGAACCCGCGCGCGAGGCGTTCGGCTCCGATGTCGCATCCCTGGACATCGACGACCGCGACGCATTCGTCGAGGACGTGCGGCGCGCGCTGTACGCGTCCAAGGTCGTCGCCTACGCGCAGGGCTTCGACCAGATCGCGGCCGGCTCGGCGGAGTACGACTGGGGCGTCGACCGCGGCGCGATGGCGTCCATCTGGCGCGGCGGATGCATCATCCGGGCACGTTTCCTCAACCGCATCCGCGAGGCCTACGACGAGGACGCCTCACTCGCGTCGCTGCTGGTCGCGCCGTACTTCGCCGACGCGGTGCGCGACGGCGTCGAGTCGTGGCGGCGGGTCGTCGCGCAGGCATCCACGGCGGGCATCCCGGTGCCCGCGTTCGCGTCCTCGCTCGCCTACTACGACGGGCTGCGCCGCGACCGGCTGCCGGCCGCGCTCATCCAGGGTCTGCGCGACTACTTCGGCGCGCACACGTACCGCCGGGTCGACCGGGACGGGGTCTTCCACACGGAGTGGTCGGGCGACCGCGCCGAGCACGACGCGTAAGTCACAGCGTTCGTCACGCCGGGTTGGGATCTGGTCACGGAGAGGGTTACCTCGAAGGGCGCTCGGCATGCGCGATCACGTCCTGTCGGTCTTGTCAGACCCCTGGTCCAGCGTCTGATCTATGGAGGGTCAGCCGAGACGCAGCGGCGGCGTCTCGAGGCAGCCGATCAGCGCGTGCTCGTCGAGATCGGTGAGCGTGGCATCGCTGGCGATCACGGGCGCTCCACGCCCGCCGATCTGCTGGTGACGCAGCTGCGCGCGTCACGCCGCGCGAAGCGAAGGCCCGTGTCGAGCGCGCGCAGGATCTCGGCCCGCGGCGAGCCATCACGGGAGAGTTGCTCGGTCCACTCTTCCCGGAGACGTCCGAGGCGGTCTTCGACGCGCTGGCGGCGCCCGTGCCGAGCGAGGACGAGTCCGACAAGCGCACCACGATGAAGGAGCTGGCCGCACGAACCGGTGTCGCGGTCACCGGTCACGGCAGCATGCTGTCCATCAGCGCGTTGCTGCAGATGGCTTCGGATGCGCACGTCATCCCGGTCATCTGCAACGACGCCGGCGGCATCCTGGCGTACGGCCGTAAGCGTCGGCTCGCGTCACCCGGCCAACGCCTCGCCCTCGCCGCCCGCGACCGCTCGGCTGGAACGTGGCCGAGGGCGTGTTCCTCTGCCTCACCGAGTTCGACGTCGATTTCTTCGTGCAGATGAATGCGCCCGGTACCGAGCTTGATGTCTGGGCCGTCCGCGGCGTCACCGCTGCCGACCTTGTCGACAACGGCCACGGCTTCTACTACTTGCCCGCCCGCATCCCACCGGACCGAATCACCCGACTCGACCCGCCGGAACCGGCCCATCCGACGACGTATCACCATGGGCCCAGCACCGCGTACCAGAGCAGCATCACGGTCGAGTTCGATGACGGCACCGTGCTTCGCGGCGACCAGGTCCACGAGTTCATCCGCGACATCGAAACCCGCGATCGCCAGTAGCGACGCAGATCAGCGCGGCGGGCTATCGGGGCTCGGCGGGGCGCGGGCCGGTCCTGACGCCGAGCCCGGCGACGAGCGCGACGCCGAGCGGCACCACCTGATCGGTGTCGATCGACAGCCCGGCATCGACGAGCGCCGACACGCCGCGGATCGAGTCCAGCGTCGATCCATGCAGGCTGAGTCCGTCGATGCGGGCCTGGGAGAGGTCGATGTCGGTGAGGTCGCAGTCGTGCAACGCGCAATTGCGCAGCCGGGCGTCGTAGAAGTCGGCGCCACGTAGCGAGGTGTTCCGCACACACAGGAACGTCGACGTCGAGCCGCGCAGGTTGGCGAGGTTCGCGACGCCGCCGTCGATCACGACGTCGCTGAGCTCGGTGCCGCTGAACACGACGCCCGTCAGGCGGCACTCGACGAAGTGCACGCGCGTCAGCGCGGCGCCGTCGAGCACCGCGCCGGAGAAGTCGCACCGCTCGAAGCGAACGTCCCGGCAGCGCATCCCGCTGAAGGTGCGCGCGCCGACGTCGACCTCGCGCCACACGCACTCGGCGAGTTCGAGGTCGTACACGTGCTCGGCAAACGAAAGAGCCGCGGCTGAGACGTCGGGATCGTCCGGCAAGTCGGGCAGCTCGGCGACGACGCGCTGCTTGCTGCGGTCCGGCACGTGTCAGAACGTCTCGTTGCCCAGCGGCATCAGCCGGGCGGTCAGCTCCAAAGCGAGCGCCGGGTCGGCGGACGTGTTGCCGACGCGGTCGGAGTCGAAGTTCAGGTCGAGGAACACCTCGTCGACGCCGGCCGCGGCATAGGCAGCGAGGCCATCGCGAACCTGGTCGAGCGACCCGTTCAACAGCGCACGGTCGGCATCGTCGTTCGGCGCGTCGAGCAGCACCGTGACCCCACGCACCACGCAATGCACGGCATCGGGAGCCTTGCCTGCTTGCTCCGCCGCGGCGCGGACGCCCTGCACCGCCGAACGGACGACGTCCAACGGCATCCGGCTGCTGCTGATCCACCCGTCGTATGCGCCCGCGCGGCGCAACGCCGGCTTGGCGGATCCCCCGATGAACACCGGCGGACGCGGTCGCTGCACCGGTCGCGGCGCGATGCGCGACTGCGGCACCTGGTAGTACTCACCCTCGAAGGACACCTCCTCACCGGACAGCAGGACGTCGAGGCAGTCGAGCCACTCGTCGAAGCGCCGGCCGCGATGTTCCATCGGCACGCCCGCGGCCGCGTACTCGGCGGTCGACCAGCCCAGCCCGACGCCGCCGTCCAGCCGTCCGCCGGAGAGCACGTCCAGCGCGGCGAACTGCTTGGCGATTGCCACCGGCGAGTAGAACGGCCCGTTCACGATCGCCAGGCCGAGCCGCGCGCGCGTGGTGACCGCCGCGGCGTAGCCGAGCAGGATCATCGGGTCGAGCACGCTCTGGTACACGCCGGCCAGCGAGTCGTCGGCGAGCCAGCGCTGGAACGTCCACAGGCCGCGGAAGCCGTGTGCCTCCGCGTCCTTGGCCACCGAGACGATGTTGTCCGGCGTTGCCCACGTACCCGAGATGGGCAGCGCAAATCCCAGCTGCATCCGCTACTCCCCCGTCGGCAGCTCGACGTGGCCGCCGAACGCCTTGCGCATCGCGGACAACAACTTGTCCGCGTACTGTGCCTCGCCGCGGCTGGAGAACCGGGCGAACAGCGCCGCCGAGAGCACGGGCGCGGGGACGCCTTCGTCGATCGCAGCCTTCAGCGTCCAGCGTCCCTCGCCGGAGTCGGACACCCGGCCGGCGAGCCCTTCGAGTTCCGGGTTCGCGTTGAGCGATGCCGCGGTCAGGTCGAGCAGCCAGGACGCCACCACCGAGCCGCGGCGCCACACCTCGGTGACCTTCGCGATGTCCAGGTCGTACTGGTAGTACTGCGGCTGGTCGAGCGGGGTCTCCTCCGCCGAGTGCGACTGCTGCATGGCGCCCGCGTTCGCGTGGTGCAGCACGTTGAGGCCCTCTGCGTAGGCGGCCATCATGCCGTACTCGATGCCGTTGTGGACCATCTTCACGAAGTGCCCGGCGCCGTTCGGGCCGCAGTGCAGGTAGCCCTGCTCCTCGGGCGCGGGCTCACCGCTGCGCCCCTGGGTGCGCTCGATCTCGCCGAGGCCCGGCGCGATCGAACGGAACAGCGGGTCGAGGTGGGCGACGGTGTCGTCCTCGCCGCCGATCATCAGGCAGTACCCGCGCTCAAGGCCCCACACGCCGCCGCTCGTCCCCACATCGACGAAGTGGATGTTTTTCTCACGCAGCGCGGCGGCGCGGTCGATATCCTCGCGGTAGTTCGAGTTGCCGCCGTCGATGATGATGTCGCCCGGCTCCATGAGCCCGGCGAGCTGCTCGACGACGCGCCCGGTGATGCCGGCCGGGATCATCACCCACGCGACCCGTGGCTTCTCCAGTGCGGCGACGAACTCCTCGAGCGTCGTGGTGCCGACCGCGCCGTCGGCGGCAAGGGCGTTCACCGACTCGGCGTTGGTGTCGAACGCGACGCCGGTGTGCCCGTCGCGCATGACGCGGCGCAGGATGTTCGCGCCCATCCGCCCCAGGCCCACCATTCCGAGCTGCATGCTCACACCTCTCGCCGGGCCGCACGGTAGCGGCGGATGAGTGCATTCGTGGAGCTGTCGTGCCCGAGTTCGGGCTCGTCGGGCGCGCCGAGCTCGGCGGCCACCTTCTTCGCGAGCACCTTGCCGAGCTCGACACCCCACTGGTCGAAGGAGTTGATCGTCCAGATCGTGCCCTGCGTGAACACGCTGTGTTCGTAGAGCGCGATGAGCACGCCGAGCGAGTGCGGGGTGAGCCGCTCGATCAGCATCGTGCTGGACGGGCGGTTGCCCTCGAAGACCCGATGCGGCACCAACCACTCGGGCGTGCCCTCGGCGCGCACCTCGTCGGCGGTCTTGCCGAAGGCGAGCGCCTCTCCCTGCGCGAACACGTTCGCGGTGAGCAGGTCGTGATGGGTCGGCCCAGAGGTCGAGCCAAGCGGATTCATCGAGTGCAGGAAGCCGATGAAGTCACACGGGATGAGCTCGGTGCCCTGGTGGATGAGCTGGTAGAAGCTGTGCTGCCCGTTGGTACCGGGCTCGCCCCAGTAGACCGGGCTCGTCGCGTAGTCGACGGCGTCGCCGGTCAGCGTGACGTGCTTGCCGTTCGACTCCATGGTGAGCTGCTGCAGGTAGGCCGGGAACCGCTTGAGGTACTGGTCGTAGGGCAGCACCGCCTGCGTCTGCGCGCCGAAGAAGTCGGCGTACCAGACCGTGAGCAGGCCGAGCAGCACCGGCAGGTTCGCCTCGAACGGAGCGGTACGGAAGTGCTCGTCCATCTCGTGGAAGCCGGCGAGCAGGTCGCGGAAGCCGTCGGCCCCGATCGCGATCATCGTCGACAGCCCGATGGCCGAATCCATCGAATACCGGCCGCCGACCCAATCCCAGAACCCGAACATGTTCATGACGTCGATGCCGAACTCGGAGGCCGCCTCGGCGTTCGTCGACACGGCGACGAAGTGCTTCGCGATGGCCGAGCGGTCCTGCAGTTCGGCCAGCAGCCAGTCGCGTGCGGTGGACGCGTTCGTCATCGTCTCGAGCGTGGTGAACGTCTTGGACGAGACGATGAACAGCGTCTCGGCGGGGTCGAGGTCGCGCGTGGCCTCGGCGAAGTCGGTGCCGTCGATATTCGAGACGAAGCGGAAGGTGAGCTCGCGCGCGGAGAAGTGGCGCAGCGCCTCGTACGCCATCACCGGCCCGAGGTCGGACCCGCCGATGCCGATGTTGACGATGTTGACGATCGGCTTGCCGGTGTGGCCGAGCCACTTGCCCTCGCGCACCGACGTGGCGAACTCCGCCATCCGGTCGAGCACCTCGTGCACGCCGGGCACGACGTTCAGGCCGTCGACCTCGATCACCGCCTGCTTCGGCGCGCGCAGCGCGACGTGCAGCACCGCACGGTCCTCGGTGACGTTGATCTTCGCGCCGGAGAACATCGCGTCGATGCGTCCTCGTAGGTCGGACTCGTCGGCGAGCTGGAGCAGCAGACGCAGGGTCTGGTCGGTGATCCGGTGCTTGGAATAGTCGAGGTAGATGCCGCACGCCTCTGCGGTGAGCCGCTCACCGCGGTCGGGATCAGTGGCGAACAGGTCGCGCAGGTGCGTGCCGGCGAGCTCGCCGTGATGGCTGCGCAGCGCAGCCCAGGCCGGACGGGTCGGGAGCGGCTCGGTCGGCATAGGACCTGCCTACCAGGTTGGCGGTGGCCCTGCCGCCTCGCCCCCCGGCCGTGACCCAGCATCCGGCTCGGCGCCGATCGCCCGGTAGAACTCGCCGATGACCGCGTCGTTGTAGCGGGCGGCGTCGAAGGACGCGGGCGGCACCGCGCCGGTCAGGAACTGCTGCATGCCGGCGGCGAGGGCGGCGGCATCGCGCTCGACGACCAGGCCGCAACCGCTCGGCAGCGTGTCGACGACCGAGCCGAACCGCGTGACGACGATCGGCAGGGCGAGCACGAGCGCCTCGAGCAGGACCACCGGTTGTCCCTCGTAGTCGCTCGAGAGCACGAAGCAGTCCGCGGCGCGCATCGCGGGATACGGGTTGGCCTGCTGACCGGCGAGCTCGACCACGGCGTCGAGACCGAGTTCGGAAACGCTCGCGCGCAGCTCGTCGCGCAGCGGCCCGTCGCCGACGATGACGAGCCGGGTCGCCGGCTCGGCGTCGTGCACGATGCGGAACGCCTGGAGCAGGCGCAGGTGGTTCTTCTCCGCGGAGAGCCGCCCCACGCTGATGAACGTGCGCGCGTCGTCAACGGACGGCGCGGCGGCTTCGGCCGCCTCGAGGATGCGGGCGGCGTCGATGGTGTTGCGCGCATAGGTGAACCGCTCGGCGGGTTCCCAGACGCGCAGCCCGGCGGCGTTCACCTCGCTCAGCGCACGTGACACCGACACGAGGTGATCGGCGCGCTCGAGCAGGGCGGCGGTGCCGCGCAGCCGCGAGCGCAGCCTGCGGGTGCGTCGCGGGTTGGTCATCTCGGCGGCGATGTCGTTGTGCAGCCAGATCGACAACGACCCGCTCGGCCGCGCGATGAGCAGCTTGATCCAGTACGGCTCGTAGCTGCTGAAGTCGATGACATGCTCGTAACGGCTGGCGCCGAAGGCGCGCGTCCACTCGGCGCGCATCAGCTGAGCCGAACCATCGGCGAGCGCGCGCCGGCCGGCCCGCGACCAGCGGGCCGCCGCGATCTGGGCCCGCACGCGCACCTTGCTCGCGGTCAGCCAAGGCGGCAGCACGAACAGCCGCACCCGCGGGTCGAGCCTGCGGGCCACGTCGCGCTGGCCCGCAGCGCCGGTCTCGGCGAACCAGGCAGAGACGTCGTAGCGGTCATGATCGATGGTGCGCAGCAGCGACAACACCGAGGAGGTGATGCCGTTGGGCTGCAGGCTGCCTACGTGCACCAGCAACCGGGGGCGGCCGTCGCGGGAAGCGCCGCGCACGTCGTAGTCACGCTGCTCGCCGCGGAACACGACGTCGATCACCCGGTCGGTAGCGCCACCGTCCTCGTGCGGGCAGAAGCGGGCACGCGCGGTTGCGTAGCGCTCGGCGTGGGCCGGCAATGGTTCGCGCGCGCCGGAGATCTCGTCCACGTGCGCGGCGAGCTCGTCGACGGTGCGCGCGACCGGCCCCGGCCAGTGCTCGGGCGCGAGGTTGACGCGCCGGGTCGCCACGTAATCGTCCAGGTCGGGCGCATAGAACAGGATGGGCCTTCCCGTGGCAAGGAAGTCGACCCACACCGACGAGTAGTCGGTGATGAGGATGTCGGTACCGGCGAGCAGTTCGTTCGTCGCCACCGCGTTGGGCACCAGCACGCCGCGCAATTCGGAATGGTTGCGCGCGTGTCGGTACGCGCGCTCGTGCACCTTGAGCAGCACCGTCCGCCTGCGCCGCCCGGAGCGCGCGCGCAGCGTGTCGACGACGTGGCGCAGCTGCGCGATGTCGTCGTCCGGCCGGTCGAAGTTGCCGCGCCACGTCGGCGCGTACAGCACGACCTCGGCACTCGGGTCGAGGTCGATGCCGTGGCCGGCCAGTCGATCGCGCACGGCGGCGCGGTCGGCGGCGAACTGGCGGTCGATGCGCGGCGTGCCGACGGCGAGCAGCCGTCCCTCGAACGCGTTGGTCATCTTGTAGGCGCGCAGGTACATCGAGGCGGTGTCGTCGTTCGGGGCGAGCAGGTAGTCGGCGGCGACGAGGTTGCGCACCACGTTGCGGGCCGCGAACGCGCCGTCGGGCACGTCGTAACCCATCGCCTTGATCGGCGTCCCGTGCCAGGTGTTGAGGTAGACCTGCCCGTCGCGCTTGCTGAACGGCTGCGGGAACGTCGCGTTGTTCACCAGGTACTTAGCAGTGGCGAGCGCCCGGTAGTAGTGCCGCGAACCGCGACGCACGACGCGCACCCGCGGATCGGACGCGAACTCGGCAACGCTGTCGCGGTACGCATCCGGGTCGGTAAGCGCCCAGACGTGTTGCAGGTGCCGGAGGTCGTCTGCGGCGAGCAGCCCGCGGAAGATCGCTTCGGGGTTGCACAGCAGGCCGTTGCCGCCGAACGACTCGTACAGCACCGTGTGCTGCTGCAGCGGCGCACGGTGGGCGCGGGTGCGCGATTGCGAGTCGACGAGCTGCTTGAGCCTGCGCGCCGCCGGAGCGAGCCGGGTGGGAAGCCGGGGCGCCACGTCACGGCCCGGCGGGGCCGCGGCCGCGCACGTCGGCCCAGGCCCGGTCGCGAACGTCCATGACGCGCTCGCACGCCTCGACGAACCGCTTCGTGGCGACCCCGGGCGTGGTGTCGCCGACGTAGTACTCGACGAGGTCGAGACGCTGCCGGCGTCCCGGGTCGACGCTCAGCTGCTCGGCGACGAGCTCGGCGACACCGGGTGCGTCGGCGGCCGTCAGCCGCGGCACGGTGCGCAACAACCGCGTCTCGGCGGCGACGACGCGCGCGTCGGCAGGTGTCGTCACGATGAGCGGCTTGCCGCTGGGCAGGTAGTCGACCGCAACCGCGGAGACGTCGCAGATCAGCAGGTCGGATTCGGCCGCGGCGACGCTGAAGTCGCTGCCGACGTCGACCCGGTGCCCGCCCGCCGCAGCCTTGTCGATGAGTTCCCGCACCCGCAGGTCGGCGACACCGACGGCGTCGTCGGTGACGCCGGTGAGCGGGTGCGGCCGGTAGACGACGCGGCACTGCCCGCTCGCGAGCAGCGCACCGACGATCGCCTCGCCGTGCGTCGCGACCGAGCTGTAGGCCATGGACGGCTGCCCGCCCTCCCACGTGGGGGCGTAGAGCACCGTGGGCAGCGCACCGGGGCCTGCGTCGGAGCGAGCCGGCGCGGCGAAGTCCAGCTGCGGCCGGCCGATCGCGATCGTGCGGGCCGGTGCGTCGTAGAGCATGGTGTACCGCGCAGCACGATCGATGCCGGCCTGCCCGGCGACGAAGTTGAAGTCGTAGGCCTTGAGCTGATTGGACACGTTGACGCCCTTGTCGCCGTCGCCGTGCGAGAGGTGGACGTGCACGAGCGACAGGAAGCGCAGGTTCGCGAAGTTCTGCGGGCTGTGGTTCACGTAGATCGCCAGCTTCACCTCGCTGCGTGCGAGCAGCGCGTCGAGCGTGCCGTACCGGGCGATCGTGAGGCAGCGCAGTCCCGACTCGGCGGCCGCGACCCGCGCGGTGCGTGAGTCCTGGAAGACGACCACGAGCGGGTGCCGCTCGTGCAGCTTCGCCAGCGGCCCGTACCACTGGCGCAGCTGGTAGAGGCTCTCGCGAGTGTCCGGGAAGTACACCATGACGCTCTCGCGCAGCGCGCTGCCGGCGAGCTCGTCGTCCTGACCGAGCCGGTCGGGCATCGTCGCCGGCAGCAGCCGGGACCGGCGCACCGCGCGCACCGCGAACCGGCGCAGCCGCCGGCGCAGGCTGCCGCGGGTGCCGAGCGCGGGCTTGTCGTCAGTCATCGTCGCCTTCCCCCGACGGCCAGGGTGCCTGGTTGCGGAAGTATGGCGCGATCTTGTTGTCGAACATGCTCAGCGCGGACGCGATGGCCATGTGCATGTCGAGATATCGGTAGCTGCCCAGCCGGCCGCCGAAGAGCACCCGGTCCTCCTGCCCGGCGAGTTCGCGGTAGCCGCGCAGCAGTTGCCGGTCGGCGGGGGTGTTGATCGGGTAGTAGGGCTCGTCGCCGGGCCGGGCGAAGCGTGAGAACTCGCGCTGGATCAACGTGCGTTCGCGCTGGTAGTCGCGTTCCGGGTAGAAGTGGCGCGGCTCGACGATGCGCGTGAACGGAACGTCCTCGTCGGCGTAATTCATGACCGACGTGCCCTGGTAGTCACCGACGTCCTCGATCGAGGTGTGCAGGTCGATGGTGCGCCACGACAGCGCACCGAGTGCGTTGCCGAAGTACTCATCGAGCGGGCCGGTGTAGACGATCGGCACATGTCCGATGTAGTCGTCCTTCACCGTGCGGAAGTCGGTGTCCAGCGCGACGGTGATCCCGTCGGTGCCGGCCATCCGTGCCATCCACGCGGTGTAGCCCTCGCGGGGCAGGCCCTCCCACGTGTCGCTGAAGTAGCGGGTGTTGAACGTGAACCGGACGGGCAGCCGGGTGATGATCTCGGCCGGCAGTTCCTTCGGGTCGGTCTGCCACTGCTTGGCGGTGTAGCCCTTGATGAACGCCTCGTACAGGCTGCGACCGATGAGCGAGAGCGCCTTCTCCTCGAGGTTGGCGGGCACCGTCCCGGCGAACTCCGCCGTCTCCGCGGCGAGCAGCGCACGCGCTTCGTCGGGCGTGAACGACTTGCCGAAGAACTGGCAGATGGTCGCGAGGTTGACCGGCATCGGATAGATCTGGCCGCGATGGCAGGTCAGCACGTGATGCTGGTAGTCGTTGAACGCGGTGAACCGGTTGACGTACTGCCACACCCGAGCGTTGGACGTGTGGAAGATGTGCGCACCGTAGCGGTGCAGCTCGATGCCGGTCTCTGCATCGGTCTCGGAGTAGGCGTTGCCGCCCAGGTGCCCGCGGCGCTCGAGGACGAGCACGCGTAGCCCGAGCTCGGCGGCACACCGCTCGGCGATCGTCAGGCCGAACAGGCCGCTGCCGACCACGACGAGATCGGCGCTCATCGCGCTCCCCCGTCCTGGATGCCGCGGCGCGCGATCATGCTGCGGTACGCGCGGCGGCGGATCCACTCCGGCGTGAGCCGGTAGCCGCCGCGCACGATCACGTTGCGCACGAACTCGCGACGTGTGGTGATGCCGTCGCGCCGGAACCGGCGCTGCAGGTCGATCTCGGCGCGCAGCATCGCCCATCCGCCGCGGCGTGCGTAGGCGCCCTCGCTGACCCGGTAGTAGACGAGCGCGTCGTCCAGGTTCGCCGGCTCGGCACCGTTCGCGAGCATGCGCGCGAACAGCAGGTAGTCCTCCATGAGCCGCATGTCCTGGTAACCGCCGGCGGCCTGCACCGCGGCCCGCCGGTAGACGACGGTCGGGTGGTTGAACGGGTCGCGGAACCGGGCTGCCGAGCGGATCCACTGCGGGTCGAGCGGCGGGACGCGAGTGAGCACGACGTTGCCGATGTCGCCGGAGAACTCGTGCAGCGCTGCGCCGACGATGTCCGCGCCGGCCTCGATGAGCGGCAGTTGCTTCTCGAAGCGCTGCGGGGCCGAAACGTCGTCGGCGTCCATGCGGGCGACGACGTCGTGACTCGCCGCGGCCAGGCCGGTGTCGAGCGCGCGCGCCAGGCCGACGTTCTTCTCCAGCGGTAGGTAGACGACCGGTACCGGGCTCGTTGCCACGAGTTCGTCGATCTCGTGTTGCAGCGCCGCACCGACCCCTCCGTCGCGGACGAGCACGAGTTCGCTCGGCTGCCGGGTCTGCTCGTGCACGGAACTGCGTACCGCGGCGCGCAGGTGCTCGGGCCGGTCCTTGCTGTAGACGGGTAACAGCAGCGAGAACTTCAGGTCCTCACCCATGGCGCACCCCGTCGGTGCGCGCTGCGTCCAGCACCGCGGGCGTCGGCTTCGGCGCGTGGAGCAAGCCGTCGCGCAGCCCGCGGCGCAACGCGCGGCGCAGCGTCGCGCGGTCGGTCGAGCGGCGGTAGGTGCGCAGCCAGCGGCGCAGCGTCGCGCCGATGTAGGCGACACGCTCGACCGGGGCGAGGCTGCGGCTGCGGGTGAACACCCACAGCTTGTTGCGGACCTCGAAGTAGAACCGCTCGCCGGGGTCGGCGTCGGTCGAGCCGAACGTCCTCGTCTTGTGCACGACGACGCTGCTCGGGCAGTAGAGCCCGATGCTGCCGCGCAGCAGCCGGCTCGTGTACTCGAAGTCGTCGTTCCAGAGGAAGTAGTCGGCGACCGGGAGTCCGTGCCGGCGCACCGCGTCCGCGTTGCACAGCACCGACACGAACGACGCCGAGCGGATCGCCATCGCACCCACCGACCGCGCCGCGGCGCGCTCGGCCGCCCGCACACCCGGCTTCTCCCGCGGCGTGTTCATCGGATGGTCGCGCCCGTCCGTCCACACGACCTTGCTGGCGAGCACGGCCGGACGCGCATCGGCGCGGGACGCGACATCGAGCAGGTTCTCGAGTGCGGTCGGGGTGGGCACCGTGTCGTCGTCGAGCAGCCAGATCCAGTCGGCGTCGTGCTGCTGCACCGCACGTTCGATGCCGACGGCGAATCCGCCCGCGCCACCGATGTTGTCGGCGAGCCGGACGACGTCGACGCGGGGTTGCCAGCTCCGCAACTCCGCGTCGGTGCCGTCGGTGGAGGCGTTGTCGACGACCACCACTGCATCCGGGCGCCGCGTCTGGCCGGTAACCGCAGTCACGGACTCGTGCAGCAGTGCGCGCCGGTTCCAGGTGACGATGACCGCGACGACCCGCTGGTCCCTGTTCACCGCTCTCCTCACGTGACCCGCAAGTCTGCCAGATGGCCTTATCTTGCCGGGCCGACCACCGCGTGCTGCGAGACCGCGGTCACGGGTCGAGTCGGATCCGCACCGCACGGAACTGATCAGGCGTCGCGGCGAGCACCTTCAGCCGCGGGTCCTTCACCTCGAGCCAGCGCCCGTCGGGCTGCAGGTGCGCAAGGCGCGGATCGGCGAGCACCGCGCGCACCGCATCGCGATCGCCGCCCGCGACGAAACCGTCGAGCGCAACGCCGGTGAGGATGCGTGCGGCGGCATCGGCTGCCTCGGCGAAGGCCGCGGTCGCCTGATTGGCCCGGCGCCGTGCGTAGCGCTGCTGCGACCAACCGCCTGCCTTCGTCCCGCCCTGGACATAGCTCGAGCCGACCTTCGACGTCTCGAGCACGCGGCCGGCGAACACGCCCGCCGCATAGCCGCCGCGGCGCACGAGCAGCACACCGATGCGCCGATCCCGGTTCGCGTGCGCGACGAGATCGCCGGCCAACGGCGGGAACGGGACGTCGACCCAGGCCCGCGCGCCGTCCGCACCGAGGAGTTCCACAACCTCGGCGCCGCATGTCGTCCCTGTCTCGCCGTGCCGCTCGGCGAAGCCGGCCAGCCAGCGCTCCAGCCGCTCCGGACCGACCAGCACCTCGCGCACCCCGCCGACCCTAGGCGGGATACGGCTACGGCACCGTGGTCGGGTAGACGAAGAGCAGGTCGTAGCCGCTGTCGCCGATGGTCACCCACTCGTGCGCGGCGCGCACGTGCTCGCCCGAGTGCACGTGACCACCCACAGGGACGAAGAAGATGCTGCACACCGAGTGCTCGCGCCCGTCCGGTTTCACGCAGCCGGCCGTCCCGCTCTGGTTGACGACGCCCACGGTGCCGGTGAACGTCTCGCTGACCCGCACCGCACGTTTCGGGCTGGAGTCGTCGTTCAGGAACCAGCCCACGACCCCGCCGAGCACGCCGATGACAACCAGCGCGATCGGGACCGCGAGACGATCTCGCCACCGCACAGGGGCTCGTCCCGCGGTCCCGCTCGCCGTCATCACGTCCACCAGTAGGTCCACACCAGACTCGGCACCTTGTTGCTCGGGACGACCGTCGCCGGACTGTGCCAGGCGGCGACGCCGTGCACGTTACGCGCGTTGCCCTCGTTCGGGCCGTTGCCTTGCCCGTCCCACTTCGCGGTGAACAATGTCGGAGTGAAGTCGATGGGTCCGAAGGTTTCCGGGCATTCGACCGCACTGTTGCTCGCCTGGTACGTCACGTTCTGGACGGTCACCGAGGCTGACGCCGACGTGGTGACGCAGCTGCCCATCGGGCGCGACGTATTCGGCGACCAGTCGTAGAGCCGGTTGCCGCTCGGATAGCGCAGGCCGAACTTCAAGCCGGTCGGTCGGTCCGGGTAGATGATCGCCTGGTCGTAGGAGATGACCGACGCCAGGAACTTGTCCTCGACGTACCAGTCACGGTCGTTCGACCAGACACGGAATTCGCGGTCGCAGCCGTACATGTGCACGCGGTTCCCGTCCGACCAGGCGCTCACGCACTTCGGGCCACCGCCGATCATCGGGTACCGGTCGGCGGGAAGGGCGATGTGCGGCGTGACGGTGAAGTTCGCCGTGGCCGCGCGGCTCGCCGTGACGGGGCGGGCGGTCGGCGAGTTGATGACGTCCGTGTCCTGCGCCTGGTACAGGCTCACTTCGGTGCCCGAGACGCCGATCGCCGACAACGCCTGCTCATCGGTCGTGGTGGCGTAGGCGACGTTGTACGTCGCGGCGTCGAAACGGTCGGGGTCCAGCTGCCCGCTGGACGACGACTCCGCCGGCGCCGTCGTGTCCTGGCTGGTTCGGGGAGCGGCGGCCGGAGCCACCGACGCGCTCATCGTCATGGGCGACGCCGCGTACGCCGTGACGCTGTCGCCGTTCGAGAAGTGGTAGCTGGTGATGTAGCCGCCGTCGGACCGCACGACCGATCGGCTCGGTAGCGGGGCCGCGTCGGCGGGCCCTGACAGAATCGGTACTGCAAGCGTGCCGACGGCCAAGCCGGCGACAGCCAGGGTCAAGCACGTGCGGGTTCGATGCATGTTTCCCCCCGTATGGGTTTGTCTCGTTCGTCTGATAATACATCAGACACATCGAAGATCAACCACATTCGGTGTGGGCGTGTCCGAAGGTCAGTCGGACGTGTTCGCGTCGAGCTCCTGCAACAGGTCGTGCGCAGCGACCTCGATCTCCTTGTGCCGCCATTCGGAGGCGCGATACACGCACGCGATGAGCCCCGTCCGGTGCAATCGGCGCAGGTCGCCGAACACGAAGGCATACCGCGCCTTGGTCTCGCCGGTCGCGCCCTCGGTGAGGCCGAGATGCCACGCGGCGTAGTCGGCCCAGGAGTGCCGCTCGAGGTAGCGGTTCTCCGCCTCGGCGCCCGGCTGCACCTCGCCCCAGTCGCTGTCCAGGACGTACTGCCGCGATCGGATCAACTCGCGCGCGTGCTCGACTGCATCACGATTCAGCGTGTACTTCGCCACGACACTCTCTTACCCTTCCTTCTACGGGCAGCTCTTCGGCTGGGTATCCACCGGGCCCGGTCAGGTCGATACCGACACGCTGTCCATCGGGATCTCCGATGAGCGACGGTTCGCTGGTGATCTTGTTGCGCTCTGGTGGCAGTAGCAGCCAATCTGCAACAAGATCCGCGATCTGCGGCCCGGTGCTCCCGCAGCGATGAGCACTCTGGGGAGGGACGGGACCGTGGGCCGCCTACCCCCATGCCCTTCCTAGAACGGCGAGGGAAGCCCCAAGCCCTGCTGGAAGATCGAAGGGAGCTGGCAGCCCGCATCGATGGGCCTGCCGGAAGTCAGCCCGGCCACGACGTTTTCCACGCAGCCGACGAGGTAGGGCACATCCAAGGCCTGCGATTGAGCGGGGACAGCCAGCCCTACTGCGAGGGTGGCGGCGGTCGCCGCTGACACGACCGCAAGTTTCGTTCTGGTCCGAGCCATAGCTTGGTTCCCCCTTGCTGGATGGGACCCCCGTCGCCCCGGATAAACGACCAGCTCCACCGCTCGGGTACGCAACCGGAGACGAAAGCTACGCAGCGACCGGGGCGAGGCCGGCGGCGACCGGAACGACCGGCGCGGGTTCGCGGTCGTCGACACGCACGAGTGCAATGCCGACGAGCACGATCACGCCGCCGACGGCCTGCTGCCACCCGGGCCGCTGGTCGAGCAGCGCCCACGCGAACAGCACGGCGAACAACACCTCGGCGAGCCCGACGAACGACGCGAGACGCGCTCCGAGGCGGCGCGCGGCCTCGATGCCGACGCAGTACGCGAACGCGGCGGCCAGGAGCGACAGACCGGCGATCGGGAGCACCCAGCTCACGTGCTGCCCGGCGAGCACCGCGTCGGAGGAGGTGGCGTGCAGTGGGACGACACCGACCAGCGCCGCGACCAGCAGCGCCGGCGTGCCGATGCTCAAACCGGCCCAGGCGAGGGCAACCGGCGGCAGGCTGTCGTCGGTGTGCGAGGAGAGCACGAAATAGGTGGCCAGCCCGACCGCGGCACCGAGGCCCCACAGCACGCCGACGAGGTCGACGTGCTGCGAGCCGGTGACGTCGAGCACGAGCACGAGGCCGAGGATCGACAGCGCGGCACCGGCGACGGTGAGCGCGCGCGGGCGCTGTCCGTGCGCCAACCACACCCAGCCGACGACCAGCAGTGTGCCGGAGTACTCGAGCAGCAGCGCGACGGCGACCGACAGGTGTTGGACGGCGTTGAAGTAGCAGAGTTGCGCGGCGCCCACGCCGAGCAGGCCGTACGCGACGACGGACGGCGCGCTGCGGCGCAGCACCGCCCAGCGGCCGCGCATTTGCACGACGGCCGGGACGGTGAGCACGAGCGCGGCGATGCTGACCCGAACGGTGACGGCCGCTCCGGGTGACCAACCGGCCCGCATCAGGGCCGCCGCGAACGATCCGGACGTGCCGAAGGACGCCGCGGACAGCACGGCCAGCCCGAGCCCGACACTCCCGGTCCGCATCCATGACCTCCGGTAATGAGCAAAACGTCGTATGCTCATGACGTTATAGAAGGCGCCTGACAGGAGTCAAGTTGCTTTTTGCCCATGACACCGAGGTCGCGCTGGCCGCTGCCTCGGCGCTGGTGAACACCGAGGACGACGGCGGTCTGGACACCGCCGCCGAGCTCGAGGCGTTCCTGAACGAGTGGGGCTTCACCGGCGTCCGCAAGCGCAACCGCGCTGAGCTCGAGGCGGTCCAGGCGCTGCGACCGCGGCTGCGCGCCGTCTGGTACGCCGACGAGGACGCGGCCGTCGAGATCGTCAACCGGCTGCTGCGCGAGGCGAGCGCGCTGCCGCAGCTCGTCAAGCACGACGAGTGGGCCTACCACCTGCACGCGACCTCTCCCGAGCAGCCGCTCGCCGACCGGATGGCCGTCGAGGCCGCGATGGCGTTCGTCGACGTCATCCGGATGGCGGAGCTCGACCGGTTGCGCACCTGCGACGCCGACGACTGCGAGTGTGTCTTCGTCGACCTGTCGAAGAACCGCTCCCGCCGCTTCTGTGACAACAAGTGCCTCAACCGCGCCAACGTCGCGGCCTACCGTGCGCGCCAGCGCGCTACGAAGTGATGTCCTTGCGGTCGAAGCGCAGCCACGCGTAGCCGAGGAAGACCGCCGCGTACACGAGCGCGAGCCCCGAGCCGCGGATCATGTCGTCCCACCTGATCGGTGAACTCAGCGTGTCGACCCAGGAGTACTGGAAGTGCGTGGGCAGGTAGTGCCGGTACGGGTCGAGCGCGGTGATCTGGTCGAGGATGTTCGACACGACGACGAGCATCACGGCGCCGCCGACCGCGCCGAGCGGATTGTCGACGCTGACGCTGAGCAGGAACGCGAGCGCGGCGACCACGAGCAGCTGCCCGCAGATATAGATCACGATGATCACCAGCCGCCATGCGGACGCCCCACCCGCGAATGAGCCACCGATCGGTGAGCGGGCCGGCGACCAGCCGAAGAACACTCCGCCGACGAGGAACGCCCACAGCGGCAGCACGACGTTGGCCGCGACCGACAGCGCGCCGGCGACGATGAGCTTCTGGCGCAGCAGCCGCGAGCGCGGCACCGGCTGGGCGAGCAGGTAGCGCAGCGACGACCAGCTCGCCTCGCTGGCCACCGTGTCGCCGCAGAACAACGCAACCAGCACGACGAGCAGGAAGCCGACAGCGGCGAACTCGGTGAACAGCGCGAAGTTGAAGCCACCGGAGTTGGCCAGCGTCACCCACTGCGGCGCGTCGGTGCCGGCACCGCCGCCGACCTTGAATGCCACCGCGATGATGATCGGCAGCACGAGCAGCAGCCCGAATGCGATCTGCGTGCGCCGCCGCTTGACCTGGCGGACGAACTCCACGCGCAGCGGCAGGGTGCGGCGCGGGTCGAACGCCGGCGCACGTCCGGCGTCCTGGTGCGCGAGCCGTTCGTGGATGCCGGTGTGCGTCGCCGCGACCCTCGACAACTCCCGCTCCGTCACTGTTCGTCTCCGATCAGGTCGAGGAAGACGTCCTCCAACGCGCGACGCGCGGGCACCAGTTCGGCGCCGATGCCGGCGGTCGCCAGCACCCGCTTCGCCTCCGCCGGGTCCGGCACCGCGAGCTGCACTCCCCCGGCGCCGGCGATCTCGACGGTGGCGCCGGCCGCGACGAGACGTCCCTTGTGCATCACCACGACGTGCGTGCAGGTCTGCTCGACCTCGGCCAGCAGGTGGCTGGACACGACGACGGTGCGCCCGGTGCGGGCGTAGTCCTTGAGCACCTCGCGCATCTCGGCGATCTGCGGCGGGTCGAGACCGTTGGTCGGCTCGTCCAGCACGAGCAGTTCGGGCAGCCCGAGCATCGCCTGCGCGATGCCGAGGCGCTGCTTCATGCCGTGGCTGTACGTGCGCACCCGGCGGTCGACCGAGCGGCCGAGCCCGGCGATCTCGAGCGCGGTGTCGAATTCGGCGTCGGTCTCTGCGCGGCCGGTCGCCGCCCAGTACAGGTGCAGGTTCTCGCGCCCGGTGAGGTGGGGCAGGAAGCCCGGCCCTTCGATGAAGGCGCCCACCCGCGCGAGCACCGAGGCGCCCGGCACGATCGGCTGCCCGAACACGTGCACCGCTCCCGACGTGGGGGTGATCAGCCCGACGAGCACGCGCAGCGCGGTGGTCTTGCCGGCACCGTTCGGGCCGAGCAGCCCGACGACCTGCCCCGGCTCGACCCGGAAGCTGACGTCGTCGACGGCGCGGTAGCCGCCCTTGTACTCCTTGACCAACGACTTGATCGACACGGGCACTCCGGCCAGCGCCGGATCGGGCTTGAGGACGAGCCGGCGCCGGATGAGCACGAACCCGACCGCGCCCGCGACGAGCAGGCAGCACGCCGCGCCGACGACGAGCCACGCCACCGGATGCCCGGCGTTGATGGGGTTGCCGGACGCCGTGGGGATCGTCACCGGCGCCGACGCGTGTTCGAGCGCAACGGTGTACGTGCGCGCCTGCTGCGGCATGGCATAGGCGAAGTCGGTGGTGCTCACGGTGAGCACGAGCCGGTGCCCGGCGTGCACGTTGCGCACCACCGACGGCAGCCGCACGGTGACGGCACGCGGCACGCCGGGACGCATGCCGGTGAGCCGGATCGGCGCCACCAGCTGGGCCGGCAGCGTCGTCGTGCCGTCCGGCGCCAAATCACGCAGCGCGGCGAACAGCGTCACGTCCGGCGATCGTTGCGCGGTGATGACGAGCCGGACGGTCGGTGCGCCGGCGAGGAGGACGCTGTGCCGCAGCCGCGGCGAGCTGAACGTCGCCACCTGACCGGGCGCCGACGGGCTGAGGGTCAGCGCCTGGTCGATGCGCGGGGAGATGCCGACCAGCCCGGGGATCGAGGTGATCGCTGCGGGCGAGCCGCCGGCCGGCGCGTTGACCGGCTGCGGCGGCCCGGAGACCTCGACGGTGTCGGCGCGTTGCGGCGTGCCGGCGATGCCCGGGTAGGCCGCCGCTTGCAGCGTCTGCTGGGCGGCGTCGCCGGTGGCCGCCGACACCACGCCGGCCTGCTCGCTGAACCGGAACGGCTGCGCGGTGCCGACGTGTCCCTCGAAGACGTCGGCGAACCAGGACTCGGCCTCGCTGATCGCGGTGCCGCCGCCCGACGCCGTGTCGTGCCCACCTGCACGCCAGACCACCCGCACCGGGGTGCCGTTCGCGGCGAGTGCGCGCGCGTTCGCATCGGCCTCGCTCAGCGGGAACAGCGAATCCTGCTCGCCCTGCGTGAGCAGCGTGGGCGCGTGTATCCGGTTGATCACCGTGGCCGGGCTAGCCTGACGCATCAGCCGGCGCATGGCGCGCGTCGGTTCGCCCGCGGCGGCGGACGACTGGTACGCCGCACAGACAGCGGGCGCGAACCGGCCGCACGAGACCGAGCCGTCCGTCACGCGCGGCGGCCGGGCGGCCGGCTGGGTGCTGTCCGGCACGTCCGGGAACCCGTTCGCGAACAGTGCGCCGGCCAGCAGTCGTTTGTAGACACCCGGCCCGCTGCCGCCGAAGTTCGGGAACAGCGCGTGCGAGATGTCGTTCCACGTCACGTCCGCAGCCACCGCGCGCACCCGCGGGTCGGCGGCCGCGATGAGCAGCGACAGCGCGCCGCCGTAGGACGCACCCGCGGTCGCCACCAACGGACGGCCGCCGACGTGACGCACCTGCCTCAGGTTCGCGAGGTAGTCGATGAGCAGCGTGCCGTCGTGCACTTCGTAGCCCGGCGACGCGAAGTGGATCAGCCCGCCGGAGCGACCGAACCCACGCGCGCTGTACGTGAGCACGACATAGCCGCGCCGCGCGAAGCTGCGCGCTTCGCTGTCGAGGTCGTGCTTGTCCCCGCCGAAACCCTGCGAGAGCAGCACGGCCGGCGCAGGTGTCGACGCAGGCAGGTAGAGCGACGTGTCGAGCTGGACGGGTTTGCCTTTCTCCGGCGTCCCGGCGACGAAGCGCGAGCGCACCGGCACGCTGTCGCCGGTGATCGTGATGCTCAGGAAGATGGCAGCAAGGGCCGCCGCGAGTACCGCCGCGAGCGACAGCTGCACGGTTCGGGAACGCAGTCGCTCACGAAGGGCGGCTGCATTCATCGGGTCAGCCTACGGACGAAGGTCGGGTGCCCACGTCCGGGTTCACCCTGATCTTCGGCGGCCCGATCCTCAGGTGTTCAAGCGATCCTGCAGCGCGGCGTCCTTGGCATGCGCGGTCGCGGCTAGCGCGTCCTGGAACACCTCGAGCCGGGCGCGCAGTTCCGCGTCGTCGACAGCGAGCATCCGCACCGCGAGCAGCCCCGCGTTGCGCGCGCCGCCGATCGACACCGTGGCGACGGGCACGCCGGCGGGCATCTGCACGATCGAGAGCAGCGAGTCCAGGCCGTCGAGGTACTTGAGCGGAACGGGCACGCCGATCACCGGCAGCGTGGTCATGGACGCGACCATGCCCGGCAGGTGCGCGGCGCCGCCGGCCCCCGCGATGATCGCCTTGAGCCCGCGCCCGGCCGCGCGTTGCGCGTACTCGACCATGCCCAGCGGGGTGCGGTGCGCCGAGACGACGTGCACCTCGTGCGCCACCTCGAACTCCGAGAGGACGTCGGCCGCGGCGCCCATGACGTCGAAGTCCGAGTCCGAGCCCATGATGATGCCGACCGTCATGTGCGCTCCCCGTTCATGAGGTAATCGGCTGCCTCGGCCACCCGCGCGCGGACGGTCGCCAGATCGTCGCCCAGCGCGGTGAGGTGACCGACCTTGCGGCCGGGCCGGAAGTGCTTGCCGTAGAGGTGCAGCTTCACCTCGGGCCAGTGCGCCATGAGGTGATGGACGCGCTCGTCGATGCCCTTGGGCACGACGTCGTCGGGTCCGGCCAGCAGGTTGGCCATCACGACGACCGGCGCCGTCTGCGCGGTCGAACCCAGCGGGTAGTCGAGCACCGCGCGCAGATGCTGCTCGAACTGCGAGGTGCGCGCACCCTCGATGGTCCAGTGCGCGGAGTTGTGCGGACGCATCGCGAGCTCGTTCACCAGCAACCCGTCCGCGGTCTGGAACAGCTCGACGGCCAGCACCCCCGTCACCCCGAGCTCGCCGGCGATGCGCAGCGCGAGCGCCTGCACCTGTTCGGCCGTGTCGTCGTCGAGATCGGGCGCCGGCGCGATCACCTCGACGCAGATGCCGTCGCGCTGCACGGTCTCGACGACCGGCCACACCGCCCCCTGGCCGAACGGCGAGCGGGCGACGTCGGCGGCCAGCTCGCGCACGATCTGCACCTTCTGCTCAGCGATGAGTGGCGTACCCGACGCGAGCACCGCGGCCGCGTCCAGTGCGTTGCCGACCACCCACACGCCCTTGCCGTCGTAGCCGCCGGTGGTGGCCTTGAGCACGAGCGGCCAGCCGACCTGCGTGGCGAAGGCGTCGAGTTCGCCGGCGTCGGAGATCGGTGCCCACCTCGGGCAGGGCACGCCGAGCTCGGTGAGCCGTTCGCGCATGGCCCGCTTGTCCTGGGCGAAGCGCAGCGCGGCCGCGCCCGGGTGCACCGGGACACCGTCGGCGGCGAGGGCGACGATGTGCTCGTGGGGGACGTGTTCGTGGTCGAAGGTCACCACGTCGCAGCCCCGGGCGAAGGCCCGCAGGTCGTCGAGCGAGCGGTAGTCGCCCACCACGACGTCAGCGGCGACGAGCGCGGCGCCGTCGTCGCGCGAGTCGGCCAGCACCCGCAGCGACTGGCCGAGCGCGATCGCCGCCTGGTGGGTCATCCGGGCCAACTGCCCCGCGCCCACCATTCCGACGACCGGCAGGCCGGTGCGTTCGTCCATGTGCAAAGCCTAAGGGCGCCGGGCACGGCGCCTGGCGCGGCGCTGTGCATGGTGAATCGCGGGCGTCCCGCGACAGGTAGCCTGCCCTTTATCATGACCACCATCAGCCCGTCAGCCCTGCGCGAGCAATTGCGTGAGTATCTCCGCAACTCGTGGCGCATCCTGCTCAAGGAGCTGACGGCGTTCGGGGCGGTCGGCATCGTCGCATTGGCGATCGACATCGGCATCTTCACCGCGCTGCAGGACGGCGGCGCGCTCAAGGCAAAGGCGCTCTCGACGGTCGTATCGACCACTTTCGCCTATTTCGGCAACCGGCACCTGTCGTTCTCGCACCGCGCCCGCACCGGCCTGGGCCGCGAGACGTCGTTCTTCTTCGGCATCAACCTGATCACGCTGATCTTCTCCGAGCTGGTCATCGCGTTGTTCGTCTACCCGCTGCACTACGACCACGGCAGCACGATGGTCGCGCTGGTGAACCTCGGCACGATCGGCATCGGCACGATCTTCCGGTTCTGGACCTACAAGCGGTTCGTGTTCCTACACCCGGACCGCGTGCACCAGCCGCACGTCAACCTGGACGAGGAGCTCGCCGAGTAGCGCTAGTCGCCGCCGCCGATGTCCGTCTCGTACGCCTCGTAGATGAGGTCGGCGCCGCGCTGCCGGTGCCGCACCATGTGCCCCAGCAGCGACGTGGCCCGCTCGCGCAGGTCGTCGACGTCGCCCTCGGCGACCGGTGCCTCGCTGTCGGCGACGAGCGTCGCGATCTCCTCGGCCAGCTGCCCGTGTTCGCTCGTGAGGTTCTCGACCGCGTTCGCGAGCCGCAGGTCGCCGGCCAGGATCGCCTGGTGCAGCCCGCCCGGACCCTCGGTGACCTCGACGTGCGCGCCGAAGTCGTCGGCGATCATCACGAGTGACGCATGGACGGCCTCGCCCCAGATCACCGCGCGGCCCCGAGCCGGGGCGGCCAGCGCCGCCTCCATCAGGTTGAGCGTCTCGCGCAGCTCGGCACGGCGGACGCGGACCGCATGCAGTTCGGCACGGGTGGAGACAGTGGGTTCCATGCGCACCTCCGGGCTGTTTGTCCACTCTGGTACCCAGAAGCGGCCGGCGTCCACCCCTAGCCGCGATTCTGCACGAGTCAACAGGCCGCGGCCCGCTCGAGCAGCAGGGTCCGCTCCTGCTCGTTCGCGGTCAGCGCCGCGGCGGCCTCGAACTCGCCGCGCGCCTCGGCGTTGCGACCCAGCCTGACCAGCAGGTCGCCGCGCACCGAGGGCAGCAAGTGGTAGCCGCGCAGCGCGGGGTCGTCACGCAGCTCGTCCACGATCGCCAGCCCGGCGGCCGGCCCGTCCGCCATCGCGACCGCGACCGCGCGGTTCAGCTCGACGATGGGCGACCCGGTGCGGATCGCCAGCTGCTCGTACAGGCCGGCGATGCGCTGCCAGTCGGTTGCCTCGGGGGTGCCGGCGCGCGCGTGGCAGGCGGCGATCTCGGCCTGCAGCACGTACGTCCCGTCCCCGCCGATCGCGGCCGCATGCGACAGCGCCCGCAACGCGTGGTTGATCAGCACCCGGTCCCAGCGGGTGCGGTCCTGGTTGAGCAGGGTGACGGGTGAGCCGTCGGCGGCAACGCGCGCGCGCAGCCGGGACGCCTGGATCTCCATCAACGCGACCAGCCCGAACGCCTCGGCCTCGCCGGGCGCGAGCCCGCACAGGATGCGGCCGAGCCGCATCGCCTCGGCACACAGCGCAGGGCGCGCCCAGGTCGTGCCCGAGGTCGCGGTGTAGCCCTCGTTGAACACGAGGTACACAACCTCGAGCACCGCCGCCAGCCGCTCGGTGAGCTCCGGGCCGGCGGGGATCTCGAACGGCACGCCGGCGTCGGACAGCGCCTTCTTCGCGCGCACGATCCGCTGCGCCATCGTCGGCACCGGCACCACGTACGCGCGGGCGATCTCCTCGGTCGACAGCCCGCCGATCATCTTCAGCGTGAGCGCGACCTGTGCGTCGCGCGACAGCACCGGATGGCAGGCGGTGAACATCAACCGCAGCACGTCGTCGGACACGGTCGGTCCGATCTCGATGTCGTCCATGGGGTTCTCGAATTCGGTGAGATCGCGGCCCAGCTCCTCGACCTTGCGCTCGAGCGTGACGCGGCGCCGGATGGTGTCGACTCCGCGGCGCCGCGCCACCGCCATCAGCCAGGCGCCCGGGTTGTCGGGCACACCGGTCTGCGGCCATTGCTCGAGCGCGGCCACCAGCGCGTCCTGCGCCAGGTCCTCGGCCAGCCCGACATCGCGCACGACCCGGGCCAGCCCGGCGATGACGCGGGCGGCCTCCATCCGCCAGACCGCCTCGATGGTGCGCTCGACGGGCTGGCCGGGCCGCGACGTGCTCACTTCTGGTTGGACGCGGCCTGTTCGCGCAGGCGCTTCTCGGCCTCCAGCAGCTCCGGTGTCAACGCGTCGCCGAAATCGGCCTCCTCGAACACCCGCCGGATCTCGACCTCGGTGTCCTGGAACGGCGCGCGCTTCAGCCACTCGGTCGCCTCCTCGATCGAGGCGACCTCCCAGATCCAGTAACCGGCGACGAGTTCCTTCGCCTCGGCGAACGGACCGTCGACGACGGTGGGCTTCTTGCCGTCGAAGCGCACGCGCTTGCCTTCGGCGGAACGGGCCAGACCCTCACCGGCGAGCATGACGCCGGCCTTGACGAGCTCCTCGTTGAACGCGGTCATCTCCGCGAGCTCGTCCTGCTGCGGCATCCGGCCCGCCTCGTAGCTCTCGTCGCCCTTGACCAGCACCATCACGCGCATGACGTCTCCTCCTTCGGTGGCAGGGTGACCGATTCACCCTCGCTCATCAGGGCGTCGAACGACCAGGCTCCCATTCGACAGGGTGAGCCAAGATCTTTTCAACGACCTGGAACCGCAATCGGACAAAACATCCGAATGGGTACGCTGGCCGCCGTGGGCGTCGAGCAACTGACCGGCAACCTGTACCGGGTGCTCCACGGACGGTTCCAGGCCTACCTGTGGCACGACGACGACGGGGTCACGCTCGTCGACACCGGCCCCGCCGATTCCGGAGCCGAGATCGCGGTGGCGCTCGACGAGATCGGTCTGGCGCCGACGGACGTCCGCCGCGTCGTGCTGACCCACTTCCACGACGATCACGTCGGTGCGGCGGCCGAGATCCGCGAATGGGGTGACGTCGAGGTCGTGGCACATGCCGCCGACGCGCCGATCATCCGCGGCGAGATTCCCGGCCGACCGCCGAACCTGACCGACAACGAGCGGGCGATCTATGCGCAGGTCGCGGCGGACCTGCCGCCGGCGCCGCCGGTCAAGGTCGATTGCGAGGTGGCCGACGGCGACGTGCTCGACGTCGGCGGCGGCGCGCACGTGATCGCCGTGCCGGGGCACACCGACGGCAGTATCGCCCTGCACCTGCCTGCGCATCGGCTGTTGCTGACCGGCGACGCGGTGGCCGAGTACCTCGGTCGCATCGTCCTGGGTGTCTTCAACCTCGATGCGCAGCGCGCGGTCGAGTCGATGCGGCGGCTGGCCGAACTCGATGTCGACATCGCCTGCTTCGGGCACGGCGAGCCGGCGCTGAACGGCGCGGGCGAGCGGCTGCGTCAGTCCGTGCTCGAGCGCGACGACTGATCTCGGCGCTCCTTGCGCCACACGATCTTCAACCCGGACCAGTCGTCGTCGATCGCAGCCACCTTCACGTCGACGAGTCCGCGCGGCAACACCGCATCCCTGATGCCGTCGTCGGTGAGGTCGCTGATGTGCCCGCCCGCCTTGCGTGGCCAGGCGATCCACAACGACCCCGCCGGGAAGATGCGCGCCGCGCGCGCGTCGACGTCGTCCAGTTCGGCGGCGGCGCGGACGAACCACACGAGTACGTCGACCGGACCTCGGTCGGCGTGCACGAACGGCGGCGCGTCGGTGAGCTGCCAGCCGCGCGGCGCCGCGTCGAGCCCGACGCGCAGGCCGGGCTTGATCCCGAGCTTGCGGCTCTGCGGGGTGCCGGAGTAGCCAGCGGTCACAGCCACCTCGTCGGCGGAGAGGGCAAGCACGCCGAAGCGAGGCGTACGCGTCGCTCGGGACACTACTGGCTCGCGCCCCGAACGCCAGGATCAGCGCAGCAGATCGCCATCGCTCCGGCGGCTTGCGCGACGGACGCTACAAGCCCCGTCTTCGTTGCTCAAGACATACCTGGAGGTATGCCAGTGAGTCATGGCCTTATCGCATCGATTGCCCGAAATATTCTGCGCTCGCTGACCGGTGAAGAGGTGCCGAGCTGCTGCGCCCACAGGCTCACCCGCAGCTCCTCGATCATGCGAGCGACCGCGCGCACGTCCTCTGCGGCGGCGCGCGCGCTCGGCAGCGCACGCACGAGTTCGTCGTATGCGTCCTGCACCACGCGGATCCGTTGCATGCGACCGCGGTCGGTGTCGACGTCGCGCGGCAGCCGCTCGAGCCGGCGCCCGATGGCGGTGACGTAGCGGGCGAGGTCGGCGAGCCCTGCCGCGCCCGTGCCGGTGACGAAGCCGGTCGGTAGCAGCGTGCGGAACTGTGCCTTGATGTCGTCGATCGCCTCGGTCTGTGCGGCCGGCGGTTCGTCGGGCAGTGCCAGCCGCACCGCATGCGCGGCGTCGAGCACGCGCTCGACCTGACCGGTCACGGCGGTCGTCGCCGCGGTGAGCTCGGCGGCGACGTGCTCGCGCAGCGCCCCGAACTCGGCACGCGTCCACACCGGGTGCGGCGCGAGCGAGTCGACGGCGGCATCGGCGCAGTCGTCGAGCAGCGCGGCGAGCGATCCGTCCGGATTGCTGCCGAGCACGAGGCGGGCCCGTGCCGAGAGCGAGCGCTCCGCGGCCTTCACCGGTGACGGCAGGCCGAGCCGCAGCAGCCGGCGCTGCCCGGCGCGCATCGCGTGCGCCTGCTCGGCGTCCGAGGCGAACACGCGCACGTCGACGGCGGTCCCGGTGTCGACGAAGGCGGGATAGCCGCGCACGGTGTGGCCGCCGCTGCTGCGCTCGACGTCGCGCGGCATCTCGGCGAGATCAGCGGGCCACTCGCGCAGGCCGTGCCGTTCCAGTTCGCCGGCGACGGCGGCGGCCACCGCGGCGCGGACCGGCGCGGCGAGCTGCTCCTGCAGCGTGGCGAGGTCCTTGCCGCGGGCCACCTCGTTGCCCGCGCCGTCCTCTACGGCGAACGTCACGCGCAGGTGGCCGGGCAGCTTGCCGAGGTCGAACGCGTCGATCGGTACGAGCACGCCGCTGCGCCCGTGCAGTGCACGTTGCACGGCGTCGAGCAACGGCTCCTGTCCGGGGACGAGTTCGGCGAGCACCGCGCGGGCGGTGTCGGGAGCAGGCACGAAGTGGCGGCGCAGCTCCTTCGGCAGTGAGCGGATGAGGGCGGTGACCAGTTCCTCGCGCAGAGCCGGCACCTGCCAGGCGAACGCGTCGCCGCCGAGCCGGGCGAGCACGTCGACGGGCACGTGCACCGTCACGCCGTCGTCGCTCGCGCCGGGTTCGAACCGGTAGCTGACCGGGAGCGCGAGATCGCCGGCCTGCCAGGTGTCGGGGCTGTCCGGGGTGGCCTCCTGGCGCAGCAGGTCGTCGCGGGAGAGCCTGAGCAGGTCGGGCGTCGTGTGCCTGGCCTTCTTCCACCACGTGTCGAAGTGCCGCGCGGAGGTGGCCTGCGCCGGGACCCGCTCGTCGTACCAGGCGAACAGATCGTCGTCGCCGATGAGCAGGTCGCGGCGCCGCGCGCGGTCCTCGATCTCCGCGAGCTCGGCGCGCAGTTGTTCGTTGTCGCGGAAGAAGTGGTGCCGGGTCGTCCAGTCGCCCTCGACGAGCGCATGCCGGATGAACAGCTCGCGGGACAGCTCCGGGTCGACGTTCGAGAAGCCGACCCGCCGCCGCGCGACGATCGGCAGGCCGTAGAGCGTCACGCGTTCGTAGCCCATCGCGGCGCCGCGCTGCGCGTCCCAGTGCGGTTCGCTGTAGCTGCGTTGCACGAGGTGCCCGGCGAGCCGCTCGAGTGCCTCCGGTTCGATGCGCGCGGCGATCCGTCCGTACAGGCGGGCGGTCTCGACGAGTTCGGCCACCACGACCCAGCGCGGCGGACGCTTGGCGAGCACCGAGCCCGGGACGAGGACGAACTGCGCGTTGCGCGCGCCGAGGTAGTCGCGCGACTCGGCGTCGCGCAGCCCGACGTGCGAGAGCAGCCCGGCGACGAGCGCGGCATGGATGCGCTCGGGCGGTGCGGGTTCGCGCTGCTCGACGATGCCGAGGTCGTGCGCGATGCTGCGCAACTGGCCGGCGAGGTCCTGCCACTCGCGTACCCGCAGGTAGTGCAGGAACTCCTCGCGGCACATCCTGCGGAACTGGTTGCCGGTGCGGGCCCGGCGCTGTTCGCGCAGGTAGTTCCACAGGTTGAGGTAGGAGATGAAGTCCGAGTGTTCGTCGGCGAAGCGGGCGTGCTTCTGCCGCGCGGCGTCCTCCTGCTCGGTGGGCCGCTCGCGCGGGTCCGGGATGGACAGCGCCGCGGCGATGACCAGCACCTCGCGCACGCAGCCCTCCTGCTCCGCCTGCAGGATCATCCGTCCGATCCGCGGGTCGACCGGCAGCCGCGCCAGGCGCCGTCCGACGTCGGTGATGGCGCCGTTCGCGTCGAAGGCGTTCAGCTCCTGCAGCAGCACCACGCCGTCGCGAACGGCACGCCGGTCGGGCGGGTCGAGGAACGGGAACTGCTCGACGTCGCCGAGCCCGAGCGCGGCCATCTGCAGGATCACCGCGGCGAGGTTGGTACGCAGGATCTCCGGGTCGGTGTAACGCGGGCGCGACTCGAAGTCGGTCTCGGAGTACAGCCGGATCGCGACGCCGGGCGCGACCCGGCCGCAGCGCCCGGCGCGCTGTTGCGCCGAGGCCTGCGAGATCGGCTCGATCGGCAGCCGCTGCACCTTGGTACGCCGGCTGTAGCGCGAGATGCGCGCCGTGCCCGGGTCGATCACATAGCGAATGCCCGGCACCGTGAGTGACGTCTCGGCGACGTTCGTGGCCAGAACGACGCGGCGGGCTATGTGCTCGGCGTGCGGTTTCCAGATTCGTTCCTGTTCGGCGATCGGCAGCCGCGCGTAGAGGGGGAGCACCTCGGTGTTGCGCAACCCGCGCAGCGCATCCGCGGTGTCGCGGATCTCCCGCTCACCGGACAGGAACACGAGCACGTCGCCGGCGGGCTCGGCCTCCAGCTCGTGCAGCGCGTCGATGATCGCCTCGGTCTGGTCGCGCACGTGTGTCGTGTGCACGACGTCGTGATCCGGGTCGTCCGGGTCGTCGCCGTCGTCGCCCGGCGCGTCGGGTTCGAGCGGCCGGTAGCGGACCTCGACCGGGTAGGTACGCCCGGAGACCTCGATGATCGGGGCGTCTGCGAAGTGAGCCGCGAAGCGTTCCGGCTCGATGGTCGCGGACGTGATGATGAGCTTCAGGTCCGGGCGACGGGGCAGGAGGCCGCGCAGGTAGCCGAGCAGGAAGTCGATGTTCAGGCTGCGCTCGTGCGCCTCGTCGAGGATGAGCGTGTCGTAGCGGCGCAGCATCCGGTCGCGCTGGATCTCGGCGAGCAGGATCCCGTCGGTCATCAACCGGATGCGGGTCTGCTCGCTCACCTGTTCGGTGAACCGCACGCTGTACCCGACCAGGTCGCCCAGCGGTACCTGCAGTTCGTCGGCGATGCGCTGCGCGACCGTTCGTGCGGCGAGCCGGCGCGGCTGCGTGTGCCCGATGATGCCGTCGCCGCCGCGGCCCATGTCGAGACAGATCTTGGGCAGCTGGGTCGTCTTGCCGGAACCGGTCTCGCCGGCCACCACGAGCACCTGGTGCGCGCGGATCGCGGCGGTGAGCTCGGCACGCTGCTGGCTGACCGGCAGGTCGGGATACACGATCGCCGGGAGCGCGGACACTCCGTCAACGATATGCGTCGCCGCTGCCCGGTTTAGCCGGCGGCGTACTCGATCAGCTTGTCCGCGACCAGCGCCGGATTCGCCACGGCGACCAGGTGCCCACCGGGGATGAGCTCGGCGTCGAGGCCGAGCCGGTCCTTCGCCACCCGCCGCTGGAACTCGACGGGGAAGAACCGGTCGTCACTGCCGACGAGCACGTGCAGCGCGTCGGGCCATCGGGTGAAGTCGCACGGCTGCGACCACATTGGTTCGGCGATGTCGCGCGGCGGCGGCCCGGCGAACAGCTCGGCGCGTGCGTCGTCGTCGAGGTCGTGCAGGAAGTGCGTGTCCATGTCGAACTCGGGCTCGCGACCTGCGGCGAGATCAGCCTCGCGGCGCGCGGCGCCGGAGCCGGTGGCGTCCCACCAGTCGCCCGGTGTCTCGCCGGGCAGCGGCACCATCGCGTTCAGCAGCACGATCATGCGCACCGGCGTGGTCACCATCGGCGCGGTGAAGCCGCCGAGCGACTGCGCGACGAGCACGACACCCTCTCGGTCGCCGATCGCCTGTTCGACGATCCGGGCGTACTCCGGCAGGCCGAGTGCGGGGTCGTCCTGCTCGATGTCGACCGCGATCGCCTCGTGACCGCGGCGGTCGAGTTCGGCGACCAGCCTGTCCCAGTAGCCCGCGTTGCCTCCGGCGCCGGGGATGAGGACGAATGTCGTCACCCGATTCACCCTGCCATGCCGGCGTCGACGAGCGCGCCGGGCACCCGCGTCCGGAAGTCGAGCACGCCGACCCATTCCGGGCGCAGCACCATCCGCACCATGCGCGCTCCCGAGCGCTCGATCTCGGCGACGGCGACCGCGGCCTGCTCGGCGCCGTAGTACTTCGCCTGCATCTGCCGGTACTCCTCCGGCACGCCGTCGATGTCGTCCAGTTCGATGCGGCCGCGGATGATGAGCACCTCCGGCGGCGGCCCCGCGTGGTCGACCGTCAGCGCGACCTGAGGCCGGCCGCGCAACGCGCGCAGCTTGGCGCTGGTCGCGTAGGTCGCCATGACGACCGCGCTGCCGGTCCAGACGAAGCCGATCGGGAGCACCCGCGGGGCACCGTCGCGGCCGACGTAGCCGAACGAGCCGAGTTCGGTCGCGTGCAGCAACCGCTGCGCCGTCGGGTGGTCGAGCAGCCGGACGTCGCCTTGCGGGAGAGCGGCCATGGTGTCGATGTCAGATGTCATAGTCCTAAGTTAGGACTGAACACTAGTGAATCGCAACTTATAATCCTGATTTAGGAGTAATATGGTCCGGCATGAGAACCGAGCGCCGCAGCTATGCCGACCCGTGCGGGATCTCGCGCGCGTTGGATGCCCTCGGCGAGCGTTGGGCGCTGCTCGTCGTGCGCGAGCTGATGCTCGGCCCGCGCCGGTTCGGCCAGCTCAAGGAGGGCCTGCCGGACGTGAGCCCGAACGTGCTCTCCCAGCGGTTGCGCGAACTCGAGGCGGACGGCGTGGTGCAGCGCGTCCTGCTCGAGCCGCCGGCGAGCCTGCCGGTCTACGAGCTCACCGCGCGTGGTCGCGAGCTCGAACCGATCCTGGTCGAGCTCGGCCGGTGGGGCAGCGCCACGCCGCGCCGGCGCGGCCGGGAGATGAGCACCGCCTCGCTGCTGTTCGCGCTGCGCACGATGTTCGACCGCGGCCACGACGATCGGGTCACCTACGGGCTGGAGCTCGGCGGCGAGCAGTTCGGCGTCGCGATCGACGCCGACGAGCTGGCGATCAGCCGCGGCCGGCCCGAGCACCCCGACGCCCACCTGTCGACGGACGTGACCACCCTGCGCACCGTGGTCTTCCAGGGCACCTCGATGCGCGCCGCCGAGCAGGCCGGGGCGCTCACGATCAGCGGTGACCGCCGGGCGGCCGCCCGGTTCCCCAAGCACTTCCAGAAGCCGCAGGCGTAGCGCTAGCCGGCGACCGCGCCCGCTTCCGGCGCGCCGTCGATCGTGTGGCGTACCCCGTCCACGACGGCACAGGCCGACTCGCCCTGGGTCGCCACCGCCGACGAGGCGCGCGCCAGCAGCGCGCACAGCACGGCCTGCTCGTCCGCGGCGAGCCCGCGCAGCGCGTGCTGCTCGGCGTCCCGCAGCTGCTTGCCCAGCCGGTGCAGCGTCGCGGCACCGGTGCGCGTGAGCACGATGCGCCTCGCCCGCCGGTCTGCCGGGTCGGCGCGGCGCTCGATGAGCTCGGCTCGCTCGAGGTCGTCGAGCAGGTAGGTGAGCACGCTGCGGTCGATGCCCAGCTGCTGGCCGAGCGCGAGCTGGGTCGGGGGCGCGTAGGTGGCGACGCTGCCGAGCACCTGGTAGCCGCGCGCCCCGCCGGGGAGGTCGTCGAAGACGGCGCTGGCGGCATCGAGGTAGGCGCGCAGGACCACGCTCAGCGCCAGCCCGAAGTCGTCGTCACCGCCCACGTCCACGCCGACAGCGTACGTGGCGAAAGCCCTTGCCGAGCTGGACTATACCGAGTATAGATACTCAGTATGTCGATGCGGGCGATGGGTTCATGAGCGTGCGGCACGCGCTGCTCGCGTTGTTGAGCGAGGGCCCGAAGTACGGGCTGCAGATGCGCGACGAGTTCGAGCAGCAGACCGGCGAGGTGTGGCCGCTCAACGTCGGTCAGGTCTATACGACCTTGCAGCGCCTCGAGCGCGACGGTCTCGTGGCGTCCGATGGCGAGGGCGAGGGGCCGCAGAAGTCCTACCGCATCACCACCGACGGCGCGGCCGAGCTGGACACCTGGCTACGCACGCCGCCGGACCTGAGTGCGCCGCCGCGTGACGAGCTGGTGATCAAGGTGCTGGTGGCGATCCGGGTGCCGGGCGTGGACGTGCACGACGTGATCCAGGCACATCGCAGGCACGTGGTCGAGCTCATGCAGGAATGGACGCGGATCAAGCGCGACGCCGCGCCGGACGATCTCAACCTGACACTCGTCGTCGACGCCGAGCTGTTCCGGCTGGACTCGGTGGTCCGATGGCTGGACGCAGCGGAGAGCCGGCTGCGCCGCTCGGGCACCGGCGGTGCGAGACGACAGGTCGGCAGAGGACCGGCGAAGACGCCGGCCCGCACGCAACAGGAGCAGGTAGGACGATGAGCGCGCTGCAATTGAGCCGGGTGTCCAAGGTGTACGGCGTCGGTGCGGGCGAGGTGCATGCGCTGCGCAGCGTGGACCTGAGTGTCGAGCCGGGCGAGCTGGTCGCCGTGATGGGGCCGAGCGGCTCGGGGAAGAGCACGCTGCTCACGATCGCCGGCAGCCTGGAGGAGCCCACGTCCGGCGAGGTCAGCGTAGGTGGGCTGCCGCTGTCCCGGATGTCGCGCAATGAGCGGGCAGCGCTGCGCCGACGGGCGATCGGCTACGTCTTCCAGGACTTCAACCTGCTCGCCGGACTCACCGCGGCGGAGAACGTCTCGCTACCGCTGGAGCTCGACGGCACCTCGATCAAGGCGGCGCGCGTTGCCGCGGTGGACGCCCTGGAACGGCTCGGCCTCGCCGACCGCGCGCAACATTTCCCCGACGAGCTCTCCGGCGGCGAGCGGCAGCGCGTGGCGATCGCGCGCGCGGTTGTCGGGCAGCGGCATCTGCTGCTCGCCGACGAGCCGTCCGGTGCGCTCGACTCGGTCAACGGCGAGGCCGTCATGCGCCTCGTGCGCGCGACCTGCCAGGGCGGGGTGGCCGGCGTCGTCGTCACCCACGACGCCCAGCTCGCATCCTGGGCCGACCGGGTCGTCTTCCTCAGGGACGGTCGGATCGTCGACCAGACCGCCGAGCCGGCCGGGCCGGAGTCGCTGCTCGAGGCCGACGCCGCGCGATGACCACGACCCTCGCCCCGCCTCCGGCTGCCCCGGTGGCACCCCAACTGCCGCGCAGCCGTCGCGTCGCACGCCGGGCGATCCGCCGCTGGGCGTGGCGGATGCTTCGCCGCGAGTGGCGCCAGCAGGTGCTGGTGCTGAGCCTGATCGCGCTCGCGGTCGGCGCCACCACGATCGGCCTCGGCATCGTCGTCAACGTGCTGCCCTCCGACCAAGCAATACTCGGGACGGCGCAGACGCGCATCGACCTCGGCAACCCCGGAGCGCACGTCAGCGCGGACATCTCGCTCGCCCGGCAGGCACTGGGCACCGTCGAGGCCATCGAGCACCAGGCCGTGCCGGTACCCGGCTCGGTCACGCCGGTCGATCTGCGCGCGCAGGACCCGCACGGCACGTTCGGCGCCGCGATGCTGCGCGTGGTGTCGGGAAGCTACCCCCGCGGCACCGGCCAGGTCGCCATGACCGCCGGCGTCGCTGCGACGTTCGACCTCACGATCGGCGACCGTTGGCTGGTGAGCGGGCGTGCGCTGCGAGTGGTCGGCCTGGTGGAGAACCCGAAGAACCTGCAGGACGCGTTTGCGCTCGTGCTGCCGGGACAGCTGCGTTCGCCGTCCAGCCTCACCTTGCTGACCGACGCAAGCGGGTCGGCCGCTTCGAACCTGCACCTGCCTGGCACCGACTTCCGCGGCATCATCTCCAACGGCGCGAGCAAGGCGAAGCGACAGCGAGAGCAGGCGGTCATCGTCCTGCTCATCGCCACCGTCGGGCTGAGCTTCATCGGCCTGCTCGCGGTCGCGGGATTCTCCGTGCTGGCCCACCGCCGGCAACGGGCGCTGGGCATGATCGGCGCGGTCGGCGCGACGAACCGCCAGGTGCGGCGGGTGATGCTGGCCAACGGAGCCGCGGTCGGCACGGTCGGGGCGGCAGCCGGGCTCGTCACCGGCCTGGTCGCATGGTTCGCGCTGCGCGCGGTGTTCGAGCGCCTCGTCGGGCACCGCATCGACGCGACGAGCATCCCGTGGTGGGCCGTCATCACCGGCGCGGGCCTCGCGATCCTCATGTCGGTTGCTGCGTCGTGGTGGCCGGCTCGCACGATCGCCCGCATGCCGATCGTGGCGGCGCTGTCCGGACGTCCCACCCCGCCGCGGCCCGCACACCGGTTCGCGCTGTTCGGCATCGTGCTCGCGGCAGCCGGGTTCGCCCTGCTCGTCCGCGGCGGCCAGCGGCACACCCCGGTGGTGATCGTTTCCGGCGTCCTCGCGACGACGGCCGGCATGTTGCTGCTCGCGCCGCTCGGAATCCGTGCCGTCGCGGCCACCACCCGCCGCGCACCGATCGCCGTCCGGCTGGCGATGCGTGACCTCGTCCGGTTCCAGGCACGCTCCGGAGCGGCGCTTGCCGCCGCCGGCCTCGCCATCGGCATCGCGGCCACCATTGCGATCAACGCCGCTGCCTCGCAGGCGGCCGATCACTCGCTCAGTGGCGGGAACCTGCCCACGAACCAACTCGTCGTCTGGCTGGACGGCAACCCCAACGACCAGGGCGGTCCCGGAGATGGGGCCGTCGCCATCGCGGGCGGCAGCGGCGCGGCCCCGGCGGGCCCCAGCCCCGCGGTGATCGCGAGTGGGCGACGGACCGCCGACGCGATCGCGCAGGCGCTGCACGCGCGGCACCACATCCAGCTCGATGCGGCGGCCGACCTGCACACCGCGCTGCCCACGGGCGCGCCACCGGACGCGGACCGGGCGATCCTGCTCCGCCCGATCACCGACAACGGGCGGCACGGCTGGACGCTGGTCACGACGCCGCTCGTCGCGACGCCGGCCGTCCTCGACTTCTACGGGATTCCGAGCTCAGCGGCCCGATCGAATGCGGACATCCTCAGCGCGCGCACCGACCTGCGGGGCAGCCAACTCGGTACCGGGTTCAACGGCGGGAGTGCCGCCGTGTCGGCCCGGGTCCTCAACCGGCTGCCGAACTACACCTCCGCGCCGAACACGCTGATCACCGAGCAGGCGCTGCGGGCGAACCGGTTCACCCGGCAGCCGGCGGGGTGGCTGCTGCAGACCGATCGAGCGCTGACGTCGGCACAGGTCACCGAGGCTCGGCACCTGGCCGCGATCGGTGGGGTCACCATCGAGACCCGCACCGCCGGTGATCGCTCGCTGCAGAAGCTGCGCGAGTACGCGACGATCACCGGCCTGCTGGTGGCGCTCGGCGTGCTGGCGATGACGGTCGGGCTGATCCGCAGTGAGACCGCGAACGATCTGCGCACGTTGGCGGCCACCGGCGCCAGCAGTGGCACCCGGCGCACGCTGACCGCGGCGAGTGCCACGGCGCTCGGCGTCCTCGGCGGCGTGCTCGGCACCGCCGGCGCGTATCTGGCGCTCATCGCCTGGAACTGGCACGACGTGGGCTATCTGAACCGGCCGCCCTATGTCGAGCTCGCCGCGCTGCTGCTGGGGCTGCCGGTCGCGGCGGCGGTCGGCGGCTGGCTGTTCGGCCGCACGCCGGCCGCCATCGCCCGGCGGCCCCTGGATTGATCCGTCTGATCCTCCGATCGGGCAGCAGTTGCTTAATTCGAATATGCGTTCGATGATGGACGGGTGCTCGAGGTGGCGATCCGGAAGGCCGACGGCAGCACCGCCGTCGACTGGCAGGCGGTCGGGCAACGCACCGCTCCCCCGCATCCGGTCCCGTCCGCGCTGACTCCGCTGCTGCCCGGCGGGCTGCGCCGCGGCAGCACGGTGAGCGTCAGCGGCTCGGTCTCCCTGCTGCTCGCGCTGCTCGGCGCGGCCTCGGCCGCCGGGGCGTGGTGCGCCCTGGTCGGGTTCCCGCGGGTCAGCGCCGAGGCCGCCCGCGAGTACGGCATCGACCTCGCCCGGCTGGCCCTCGTCCCGGCGCCGGGCGAGGGCTGGACGACGGCGGTCGGCGCCCTGCTCGACTCGCTCGAGATCGTGGCGGTCCGCCCGCCGCGCGGCCGCGGGCTGCCACCGGGCGATGTGCGCCGGCTCGCCGCACGGGCGCGCGGCAAGGACGCGGTGCTCGTCCCGTTCGTGCCCGAGGCGGCGGCCTGGCCGGGTGCCGACGTGCGGCTGCACAGCTCCGGCGGCACCTGGACCGGTATCGGCGCGGGCACCGGGCGGCTGCGGGCGCGGCAGGTCGAGGTCACCGCGGGCGGGCGCGGGCAGGCGGCCCGGCCGTCCTCGGCGACGCTGTGGCTGCCCGCCGACGGCGGCGGCATCGAGCCGGCCACCCCGCTCGCCGACGTCATCGACATAGCCGGGTAGCGGTGGACCGGCGGATAGCCGTGTGGTGCCCGGACTGGCCCGTCACCACGGCCCGCATCGACGCCGGCGTCGAGCTCGACGCACCGATCGCGGTGGTCACCGCCAACCGGGTCGTCGCCTGCTCGCACACCGCGCGCGAGCAGGGCGTGCGGCGCGGGCTGCGGCGGCGCGAGGCGCAGGCGCACTGCCCGCAGCTCGTCGTCCTGCCCAGGGACGAGGCCGCCGAGGCGCGGGTGTTCGAGCCGGTCGTCGCGGCGCTCGAAGCGATCGCGCCCGGCGTCGAGATCACCCGCCCCGGCCTCGCGGCCATCGGCGTCCGCGGCCCGACCCGCTACTTCGGCGGCGAGACCGGCGTGCTGCACGCGCTCTCGCGCGGCGTCGGCGGCATAGCGGCCTTGGGGGGTGCCGATCTGCTCATCGGCATCGCCGACGGCGCGTTCGCCGCCGAGCAGGCCGCCCGGCGCGGGGTGATCGTCGACCCGGGCGAGTCGGCGGCGTTCCTCGAGAACCTGCCCATCGAGACGCTCGACCCGTCCGGCGCCTCGCCGTTGATCGACCTGCTGCGCCGGCTCGGCGTCCGCACCCTCGGCGCGTTCGCCGCGCTGCCGGCTCGCGACGTGCTCGCCCGCTTCGGCGCGGCCGGGCTGGCCGCGCACCAGCAGGCCGGCGGACGCGACGAACTGCCGGTGTCCGGCCGGCGGCCACCCGCCGAGTTCACCGTCACGCTCGACCTCGAGCCGCCCGTCGAACGCGTCG
>JAICKR010000208.1 GCA_025927835.1 Jatrophihabitans sp.
ACGACGTTCTTCAGCGACTTGCCGATCTTGCCGAACTCCTGCTTGACCGCGGTGCCGTTGTAGAAGAAGTGGCCGTCACGCTCCTCGACCTCGGCGGCGGGCACGTAGAAGCCGTCGGCGTTCACGTACGCCGGCAGCTGCAACATGCCCTGGTTCACCAGCCGGTGGAACGGCTCGGACGAGGACAGGTAGCCCAGGTCGAAGAGCACCTTGTGCCAGAACCGCGCGTAGAGCAGGTGCAGCACCGCGTGCTCGACGCCGCCGACGTAGAGCTCGACGCCGCCCAGTGGACGGTCGGCGCTCGGCCCCATCCAGTAGTGCTCGACCTTCGGGTCGACGAGCGCCTCGGTGTTCGTCGGGTCCAGGTAGCGCAGCTCGTACCAGCACGAGCCGGCCCAGTTCGGCATCGTGTTCGTCTCGCGCCGGTACTTCCTCGGGCCATCGCCGAGATCCAACTCGACCTCGACCCAGTCGGTCAGCCGGCCCAGTGGCGGCTCCGGCGTCGAGTCGGCATCCTCCGGCGGGAACGACTTCGGCGAGAAGTCGTCGGTCTCGGGCAGCTCGACGGGCAGCATCGACTCGGGCACCGCGATCGGCATCCCGGACTCGTCGTAGACGATCGGGAAGGGCTCGCCCCAGTAGCGCTGCCGGCTGAACAGCCAGTCGCGCAGCCGGTAGGTGACCGCGCCGTGGCCGCGGCCTCGCGCCTCGAGCCACTCGATGATGCGCGCCTTCGCGGTGGCGATGTCCAGGCCGTCCAGGAAGTCGGAGTTGATCGCCGGGCCTGCGCCGGTGAACGCCTTGCCCTCCCAGCCCTCGGACGGTGCGACCGTACGCACGATCGGCAACTCGAAGACCTCGGCGAACTCCCAGTCACGCTCGTCCTGCCCGGGCACCGCCATGATCGCGCCGGTGCCGTAGCCCATCAGCACGTAGTCGGCGATGAACACCGGGATGGACGCACCGTTGGCCGGATTGGTCGCGTAGGCACCGGTGAACACCCCGGTCTTCGCGCGGTCGCCGGCCTGCCGGTCGAGCTCGGAACGCCGGCTCGCCATGGCCCGGTAGGCGTCGACGGCTTCGCGCGGTGTCGCGGTGTCGCCCGTCCAGGCCGGCTTCGTCTCGTCCGGCCATTGCTCGGCAGTCAGCGCGTCAACCATCGGGTGTTCCGGCGCGAGCACGATGTAGGTCGCGCCGAACACGGTGTCCGGCCGGGTGGTGAACACCTGGATGTCGCCGGCGCTGCTGGCGAAGTTGAGGTACGCGCCGGTCGAGCGGCCGATCCAGTTGCGCTGCATGGTGCGCACCTTGTCGGGCCAGTCGATGCGCTCGAGATCGCGCAGCAGGCGATCGGCGTAGGCGGTGATGCGCATCATCCACTGCGGCAACGGCTTGCGGAACACCGGGAAGTTGCCGCGCTCGCTGCGTCCGTCGGCGGTGACCTCCTCGTTCGACAGCACGGTGCCCAGCCCGGGGGCCCAGTTGACCATCGACTCGGTGCGATAGGCCAGGCGATGATTGTCGATCACCTGCCGCCGCTCGAGCTCGGACAGCTCGTCCCACGGGCGGTGGAACGGGTTGGTGCCCTCGCCGGGCTGGCGGACACCTTCGTCCAGTTCGGTGATCAGCTCGGCGATCGGCCGCGCGCGATCGGCGATGTGGTCGTACCAGGCGTTGAAGATCTGCAGGAAGATCCATTGCGTCCAGCGATAGAAGTCCGGGTCGGTGGTCGCCATCCGGCGCCGCTCGTCGTGACCCAGGCCCAGCCGGCGCAGCTGCGTCAGGAAGATCTCGATGTTGCCGTAGGTCGTCGTGCGGGGGTGCTGGCCCGTCTCGATCGCGTACTGCTCGGCGGGCAGGCCGAACGCGTCGAAGCCCATGGTGTGCAGGACGTTGTCGCCACACATGCGCCGGTACCGCGCATAGACGTCGGTGCCGATATAGCCCAGCGGGTGTCCGACGTGCAGCCCGGCGCCGGACGGGTACGGGAACATGTCCATGATGTACGCGTGCGGGCCGATGGCGACCCGGTCGAAGCCCTCGGACAGCGGGCCGCTCGGGTTGGGCGCGTTGTAGATCCCCTGCTCGGCCCAACGCTGCTGCCAGCCGGCCTCGATCGTCTGCGCGAGGGCACCGGTGTAGCGGAACGGCGGCGCGTCGCCAGCGGGTTCCATCGGGCCACTGCCGGAAGTCATGCGAGTGCTCCTTCGCCTTGCCTTGATAAACGAAGAGCCCCTGCGTCATACGTTGGCAGAGGCCGGGCCGCGCTGTCGACTGTTCCGATCAGCGCGGCTCGGTAAGGAGCAGTCGCGTCATGCTCACGTGATGAGGATACGTCAGACCCGCGGGCTTCGCCCTGCGTGTCCGGTGTTTGGTGCACGCCCCGCGCCCGCCGTCCGTCGCCGCCGAACGCGGGGGCACCTGCGGTCACCCTATGGCGCACGAGAATGGTTGGGCAGCAGGACGTGATGTGTCGTGCCTCACCGCCTCAAGCGTCGGCGTCCGTTGCCTCGTCGCCCACCAGCCGGGTGGGCACCGGCACGACCGTGCCGGGAATGCCGAGGTTGTGCCCGCGCAGCCGCCAGGCCGGCGGATGCCCGTCGAGGGCCTGCTCGAGGTAGAGCTCGGTCCAGTGACAGTTCGCCAGCGGCCCGAGCGGATGGACGTCCTGCGCGATGCCGAGCAGCGCGTTGGTGAGCGCCATCGCGGTCGCGCTGTGCGTCACGAGCACGGTCGTGGCGACGGGCGGCAACTGCTCGAACGCCGCACGGGCACGCGCGGCGACCTCGATGCGGCTCTCGCCGCCACGCCGGCTCACGTCGCGACCGGCGACCCAGTCGGCGTATTCGTCCGGGTACTGCTCGGCTACCTCTTCGCGGGTCAACCCCTCCCAGTGCCCGAGTCCGCGCTCGCGGAATCGCGGTTCCGCGCGCGGCGGCAGGTCGGCGGCGACGCCGACGATCTGCGCGGTCTCCATCGCGCGGACGGCGTCGGAACTGACGAGCAGTTCCGGCCGCAGCGTCGCGATCAGCCCGCCGACCTCGTAGGCCTGGGCGCGGCCGACCTCGTCGAGCGGGGGGTCGGCCTGTCCCTGGAAGCGGCGCTGCGCGTTCCATGCCGTGCGGCCGTGCCGCAGCAGCACCAAACGCCGCGGACTCACCCTTCGGCGCGCTCTGCCGCGTGCGCCTCAGCGGGGTCATGCGCGGGTCGCATGCTCGCCTCGGTCGCATCGACGAACGGGATGAACGGGCAGTCCTTCCACAGCCGCTCGAGCGCGTAGAACACGCGCTCCTCGGCGTGCTGAACGTGCACGACGACATCGCCGTAGTCGAGCAGCACCCAGCGCCCGTCGCGCTGCCCCTCGCGCCGGATCGGCTTGCGCCCGGCCTTCGCGGCCTTCTCCTCCACCGCGTCGACGATCGCCTCGACCTGCCGTTCGTTGCTGCCGGTGGCCACGACGAAGACGTCGGTGATGGCGAGCCGGTCGCTGACGTCGATGAGGACGATGTCGGTGGCGAGCTTGTCCGCGGCGGCTTGCGCGGAGACCTGGGCGAGCTCGATCGCCTCTTCTGTCGCAGTCATCAGACGGTCGAGTCTACGGACCGGACTCGTACAGCCGGTGCTTGCTGATGTACTGCACCACGCCGTCGGGCACGAGGTACCAGACGGGCCGGCCCGCGGCGACCCGGGCGCGGCAGTCGCTGGACGAGATCGCCATGGCCGGCACGTCCAGCAGGGTCACCGAGGAACCGGGCAGGTGCGCGTCCGACAGCTCGTAGCCGGGCCGGGTGACCCCGACGAAGCGGGCGAGCCCGAGCGCCTCGTCGGCGTCCTTCCACGTCAGGATCTGCGACAGCGCGTCGGCGCCGGTGATGAAGTACAGCTCGGCGCCCGGACGCTGGCCGGCGATGTCGCGGATCGTGTCGATCGTGAACGTGGGGCCGGGCCGGTCGATGTCGACGCGGCTGACCCAGAACCGCGGATTGGACGCCGTCGCGATGACCGTCATGAGGTAGCGGTGCTCGGCCGGGCTGACCTGCCGCTCGGACTTCTGCCATGGCTCACCGGTCGGGACGAACACGACCTCGTCCAGCTCGAACAGCGACTCGACCTCGCTCGCTGCCACGAGGTGTCCGTGGTGGATGGGATCGAACGTCCCGCCCATGATGCCGACGCGCGTCACGCGCACAGCATGCCGGATCAGAGGTCGAGTTCGTAGGTCTGCCCGATCAGGTCGACGCCGAAGCTGTGGTGCGGCTCCTCGTGCGTGAGCCGGAAGCCGGCCGCCAGATAGATGGCACGCGCCGCGACGAGCGGATGATTCGTCCACAGCACCATGCGCTCGTAACCGACGCTGCGCGCGAAATCGAGGCACGTCTGCACGAGGCGGGCGCCGAGCCGCTCGCCGCGCGCGTTGGGATCGACGAGCAGAATGCGCAGTCGCGCGGTGGGCTCGTCCTCGCGCATGCAGAAGTCGCAGCCCACGCGGTCGCCGACCTCCGACTCGGCGAGCCACGCCGCCTCACCAACCAGGTCGGGGGCGCT
>JAICKR010000030.1 GCA_025927835.1 Jatrophihabitans sp.
GGTCGGGGTAGTCGCGGTCGATCTCCTTGCGCACCCTCTTGAGGAACTCGTGGGTCTCGGGCAGGTTCTCGCCGTTCGTGCCGTCGCGCACGTACAGGTAGGGCCCCGCGTCCAGGCGGAAGCCGTCGATGCCGAGGTCGAGCCAGAACCGCAGCGCGTCCAGGATCGCCTCGCAGACCGCCGGGTTGTCGAAGTTCAGGTCCGGCTGGTGGGAGAAGAACCGGTGCCAGAAGTACTGCTTGCGGATCGGGTCGAAGGTCCAGTTGGACGGTTCGGTGTCGACGAAGATGATCCGGGCTTCCGGGTAGCGGGTGTCGTCGTTCTCCCAGACGTAGAAGTCGCCGTACGGGCCGTCCGGGTCGCTGCGGCTGGCCTGGAACCAGGGATGCTGGTCGGACGTGTGGTTCATGACGAAGTCGACGATCACCCTGATGCCGCGCTCGTGTGTGGCGTCGAGGAAGGACTTGAAATCGTCGATGGTGCCGAACTCGGGCAGCACGCCGCAGTAGTCGCTCACGTCGTAGCCGCCGTCGCGCAGCGGGCTCGAGTAGAACGGGGGCAGCCACAGGCAGTCGACGCCGAGCCATTGCAGGTAGTCGAGCTTGTCCTGCAGCCCGCGCAGGTCGCCCGTGCCGTCTCCGTTGGAGTCGGCAAAGCCGCGCACCAGCACTTCGTAGAAGACCGCTCGCTTGAACCAGTCAGGTTCAGGCGGCGGTTCGGGTTCACCTTCTGGGGACGTCCGGACCGGGGTCGTCACACGTTCCTTCCTAGCAGCTTTGGCCTACCTGGCGGCATGGGTCCCAGCGGCATGGTCGGAGCCGCCTAAATCGTCCTACCCATCAATGCCGGGTCCGACGCATCGCGCCGCGGGCCATCGTGCGGCCCACCTCGAAGAACAGGCCGGAGCCCTGTTCGGCGCTGGTGAGGACGTCGTCGAGGGCGGCGACGAAGTAGTCGACCTCCTCCTCGCCGGCGATGAGCGGGGGCAGCAGTTTCACCACGTTCATGCCGTCGGCGGCGACCTGGGTGATGATGCCGTGCCGGTGGAACAGCGGCACCACGACCAGCTGCGAGAACAGCGCCCTGCGCATCGTCTCGACGGCGCGCCAGCGCATGCGCAGGGCTCGTGACGTCGGCGGCCCGAACACCAACCCGATCATCAATCCCTTGCCGCGCACCGCGTGCAGGAACTCGTGCCGCTCGACCAGCGGGGCCAGTGCCTTCGCGAACAGGTCGCCGGTGCGCCGGGCCCGGTCGACGATGTCCTCCTCGTCGAAGGCGTGCAGCGTCGCCAGGCCCGCCACCATGGCGAGCTGGTTGGTGCTGAACGTGGACGAGTGCACCACCGCGCGGTCCATCGAGCTGAACACGCTGTCGGAGATCTTCGCCGAGCACAGCGTCGCGCCGACCGGGACGTAGCCGCCCGACAGTGCCTTCGACATCGTGATGATGTCGGGCTGGATGCCCCAGTGCTCGTGGCAGAAGAAGCGGCCCGTGCGCCCCATGCCGGCCTGGATCTCGTCGAGCACCAACAGCGTTTTGTACTGCCGGCACAGCTCCTCGGCGGCCGGCCAGTACTCGTCCGCGGCGACGTTGACCCCCTTGCCCTGGATCGGTTCGACGATGAACGCTGCGACGTCGCGCTTGCGCAGCTCACGGCGCAGCGCCTCGAGGTCGCCGAAGGGCACGACGTCGACGCCCGGCAGCAGCTTGCCGAAGCCCTTGCGGAATTCCTTGCCGCCGTTGAGCGAGAGCGCGCCGGTCGTCAGCCCGTGGAAGGCGTGGTCGGCGTACAGGATGCGGCCGCGCCCGGTCGCGCGGCGGGCGAACTTGATCGCGGTCTCGACGGCCTCGGCGCCGGAGTTGGTGAAGAACACCCGCTCGATGCCCGGGTGCGCCTTCGCGACCAGCGCCTCGGCGAGCACGCCGGGCAGCAACGCGCAGTCGAGCTGGACAAGGTTGGGCAGATCGGCGTCGAGTGCCTGGTGCAGCGCGTCGAGCACGGTCGGGTGACTGCGGCCCAGCGCGTACACGCCGAAACCGGACAGGAGGTCGAGGTAGCGCCGGCCGCCGGCGTCGTAGAGGTAACTGCCCGCACCGCGGGTGTAGAAGCGGTCGAAGCCCAGTGTCTCGAGCACGCGCGGCAGCTGCGGGCTGAGGTACTGCGAGTGCAGCCGGAAGTTCTCACCGCGCCGCGATTCCAGCAGCCCGGCGAGGTCGAACGTCATGCCAAGAGATTAGTGCGTGACCTCGAAGATGTGCGCGGGACGGCCGAGCGGGTCGAGGCGCACGTAGTTGTGCTCGCCCCACCGGAATTCCTCGCCGGTGAGCAGGTCGCGGACGGTGAACCCGGTGTCCCACTCCAGTCCCAGCGCGGCCAGGTCCAACGAGACCGTCGCTTCGCGCCATTCGTGCGGGTTCACCGTGGCGACGACGATGATCGTGTCGCCGGTGGCCGCGTCGCGCTTGCTGTACGCGGTGACGTCCGGGTTGTCGGCGTGGTGGAAGTAGACGTTGCGCAGCTGCTGCAGCGCCGGGTGGCCGCGCCGGATCTCGTTCAGCTGGGTGATCAGCGGCGCCAGCGAACGCCCGTCCGCGATCGCGGCGACGAAGTCGCGGGGCCGAAGCTGGTACTTCTCCGAATCGAGGTACTCCTCGCTGCCCGGACGCACCGGCAGGTGCTCGAACAGCTCGTAGCCGGAGTAGACGCCCCACGCCGGGGAGAGCGTCGCGGCCAGGACCGCCCGGATCGCGAACGCGCCCGGACCGCCGTGTTGCAGGTACTCGTGCAGGATGTCGGGCGTATTCACGAAGAAGTTCGGCCGCATGTAGTGCCCGGACCCGGACAGCTCGCTGACGTAGGCCTCGATTTCTTCGCGCGAGTTGCGCCACGTGTAGTACGTGTAGCTCTGGTGGAAGCCGATCTTGCCGAGCTCGTGCATCATCGCCGGCTTGGTGAACGCCTCGGCCAGGAACAGCACGTCCGGATCGGACTTGCGCACCTCACTGATCAGCCACTGCCAGAAGTTGAGCGGCTTCGTGTGCGGGTTGTCGACGCGGAAGATGTTCACGCCGGCCGCGATCCAGTGACGCACCACCCGCAGCACCTCGGCGTAGAGGCCCTTCGGGTCGTTGTCGAAGTTCAGCGGATAGATGTCCTGGTACTTCTTCGGCGGGTTCTCGGCGTAGGCGATCGTGCCGTCCGGCTTGGTGGTGAACCACTCCGGATGCTCCGTGACCCACGGATGGTCGGGCGCGCACTGCAGCGCGAGATCGAGCGCGACCTCCATCTCCAGCTCGTGTGCGCGGCGCACGAACGCGGTGAAGTCGACGAGCGTGCCGAGCTCGGCGTGGATCGCGTCGTGCCCGCCCTCGCGCGACCCGATCGCCCACGGCGAACCGACGTCCCAGCTCGCCGCGACGAGCGTGTTGTTCGGCCCTTTGCGGTTCACCTCGCCGATCGGGTGGATCGGCGGCAGGTAGACCACGTCGAAGCCGAGCGACGCCACGTAGTCGAGGTGCTCGGTCGCGTCCTTCAGCGTGCCGTGCCGGGCCGGGCGCGCAGGGGAGACCGGGTCGCCGGCGAGCTCGGCGCCGATCGAGCGGGGGAAGAACTCGTACCAGGAGCCGTACAGCGCACGCGGCCGGTCGACCCAGAGCGGGAAGCGCTGGGTCGCGGTGACGAGCTGGCGCACCGGGTTGTCGTGTGCGACCCGCTGCAGATACCCGTCGAGCGCGGGCGCGACCCGGTGGGCGACGTCGAGGGTCGTGTCGCGCAGCGCGCGCGCAGCGGCGACGGCGCGCGGTCGGTCGGCCTTGGGGAGCGACTTGGCCAGCTGGTCGAAGAGCCGGGCCCCGCTCTCGAAGTCGTTCGCGAGGTCGTCGGCGCCCTGTCCGGCGTCGATCTTCGCGGTGACCGCGTGGTGCCAGGTGGCCATCGGGTCGCTCCACGCCTCGACGCAGAACGTCCATTGGCCCTGACGGTCGGCCCGGACCCGGGCGTGCCATCGGTCGGTGCCCGGTACGCCCGGGTTCATCCGGGTAACGGCCGCCTTGCGGCCGGCCGGATCGCGCAAGACCACGCTTGCGCCCACGGCGTCGTGACCCTCGCGGAACACGGTCGCGGAGACGTCGATCGGCTCGCCCACGACGGCCCGCGCGGGGAATTCCGGGACCGCGGTAGAGCCGACGACTGGCTTGACATCGCTGATTCCGAAGCGTCCAACCACGACCTGAGGGTTACCCACCCGCCGCGGCTTGTCCACCACGTTGGCGGCTCGGTTCACGTGGTTCTGAAAGCCCTTACGGAACTGCTAACGTCGATCCGCGTGAAAGCTCTCCGCCGACTCACGGTCCGGGCTGCGTATCCCCAAGAACTCGCCGGCCTCGGCGAGATTGTCGCCAACCTGCGCTGGTCGTGGCACGCCGACTCGCTCGACCTGCTCGAGTCCGTCGACCCCGGCCTGTGGTTGACGTGTAGTCGAGACCCGGGCCGCATGCTCGGCGAAGTCAGCGCCGAACGCTTCGCGCAGCTGGCCGGCGACCGCAAGTTCCTGCGCCGGCTCGAGGACATCGTCGAGGACCTGCGCGACTACCTCACCAAACCCCGGTGGTACCAAAGAGAAGCCGAGCGATCTGCTCTGTCCGACGGTCAGGCCGCGAGCTCCCTTCCGGAGTCGATCGCGTACTTCAGCCCCGAGTTCGGCATCACCGAGGTCCTGCCCCAGTACTCCGGCGGCCTCGGCATCCTCGCCGGCGACCATCTCAAGGCGGCCAGCGACCTCGGCGTGCCGATCATCGGCGTCGGGCTGCTCTACGGGGCGGGCTACTTCCGCCAGTCGCTCTCGCGCGACGGGTGGCAGCTGGAGCACTATCCGGCGCTCGACCCACAGGGGCTGCCGATCACCGCGCTGGAGAACCCGGACGGCGCGCCGGCCCGGATCGCCATCGCGCTGCCGCCGAGGGGAGCTGGCGACCCGAGCAATGAGCAGAGTGGACGCACGCTGCACGCACAGATCTGGGTGGCACAGGTCGGCCGGGTGCCGCTGCTGCTGCTCGACAGCGACATCGAGGAGAACGACGCCGACGCGCGCCAGGTGACCGACCGGCTCTATGGCGGCGGCAAGGACCATCGGCTGCAGCAGGAGCTGTTGCTCGGCATCGGCGGGGTGCGCGCGATACGCGCGTACTGCGCGGCGACGGGCACCGCAGCGCCCACGGTGTTCCACACGAACGAGGGGCACGCCGGCTTCCTCGGCGTCGAGCGCATCCGCGAGCTCGTCGAGGGCTACGGGCTCGATTTCGACGCGGCGCTGTGCGCAGTGCGCGCGGGCACGGTGTTCACGACGCACACCCCGGTGCCGGCCGGCATCGACCGCTTCGACCGCGCACTCGTCGCGGCGCACCTGACCGGCATGGGCGGGCTGCCCGCCGAACGCATCCTCGACCTCGGCGCCGAGACCGACCCGACCATCTTCAACATGGCGCACATGGGGCTGCGCCTCGGCCAGCGCGCCAACGGCGTCTCGCTGCTGCACGGCGAGGTCAGCCGCGGGATGTTCGCCGACCTGTGGCCCGGCTTCGACACGTCCGAGGTGCCGATCACCTCGGTGACCAACGGCGTGCACGCCCCGACCTGGATGGCACGCGAGATCCTCGACATCGCCGAGCGCGAGGTCGGCCCGGAGGTTCTCGCCGAGGGTGGCGGCTGGGAGGCGATCGACAAGGTCGGCGACGCCGACCTGTGGCGGGTGCGCACGCTGCTGCGCACCAGGCTCGTCGAGGAGATCCGGCGCCGCATGCACGCGTCCAACCTCGAACGCGAGATGAGCGAGGCCGAGCTCGGCTGGACGGCGGACGCGTTCGACCCGGACGTGCTCACCATCGGTTTCGCGCGCCGGGTGCCGTCCTACAAGCGGCTCACCCTCATGCTGCGCGACCCGGAGCGGCTGCGCGCGCTGCTGCTCGACCCCGAGCGGCCGGTGCAGATCGTGATCGCGGGCAAGAGTCACCCGGCCGACGACGGCGGCAAGCAGCTCATCGCCCAGATGGTGCGCTTCGCCGACGACCCGGCGGTGCGGCATCGCATCACCTTCTTGCCCGACTACGACATCGGCATGGCGCGCTACCTCTATTGGGGCGTGGACGTCTGGTTGAACAACCCGCTGCGCCCGCTCGAGGCGTGTGGCACGTCCGGCATGAAGGCCGCGCTCAACGGGGCGCTCAACCTGTCCATCCGCGACGGGTGGTGGGACGAGTGGTTCGACGGCGAGAACGGGTGGGCCATCCCGTCCGCGGAGGGGCTCAGCGATCCCGACCGGCGTGACGATCTCGAGGCCAACGCGCTCTACGACCTCGTCGAGAAGAACGTCGCGACCCGCTTCTACGACCGCACGGCCGACGGCGTGCCGACGCGCTGGGTACAGATGGTGCGGCACACGCTCAGGACGCTCGGCCCGAAGGTGCTCGCCACCCGGATGGTGGCCGAGTACGTACGCCGGCTCTACGCGCCGGCCGCCGAGTCGTCGCAGCACATGTCCGCGAAGGATTTCGCGGCGGCGCGCGAGCTCGCCGAGTGGCGCCGCCGGGTCGAAGCGACCTGGCCCGAGGTGGCGGTGCTGCACGTCGACTCGCAGCTGTCCGGATCGGGGGACGCGCAGCTCGGCGAGTCGCTCACGTTGCGCGCCGAGATCGCGCTCGGTGGGCTCTCACCCGACGACGTCGACGTCGAGGCGGTCTACGGCAGCGTCGGCGCGGACGACCGGCTCAGCGACCTGGCCCGCGTCGACCTGCGTTCGGTGCCCAACGGCGACGGCACGCACCGTTTCGAGGGCGAGATCCCGCTCGACCGCACCGGCGGCTACGGGTACACGGTGCGGGTGCTGCCCAAGAACGACCTGCTCGCCTCGCCCGTGGAGTTGGGGCTCGTCGCCAGCGCATAATCATTCCTCCGGCCGATCGGGAGGGAAACCATGCGCGCACGGCGAGTACGGGCTGCCCGCATTCTCGCGACGGGGGCAGTGGCCGCCGCGTTCCTGCTGGCACCGCAGCAGCAGGCACTGGCGGCGACGGTCACCGTCACCCGCGGGGTGACCGTCACGCACGTGACCTTCACGTCGACCTCGCACCGCACCGTGCGGGGCGTGCTGATGCGGGTCGACCTCACGGTGCCCGGCCTGCATCTGGACGCCGACTCGCCGGCGGGCCGACTCGGCGCGACCCGGCAGCCCGTCACCACGATCGCCAACGCCCGGCACGCGCTCGGCGGCATCAACGCGGACTTCTTCGACGTGACCACGAGCGCCTCGGTGTTCCGCGGCACCATGATCCGCAACAACGCGCCGCAGAAGACGCCGCGGCCGCACTGGCAGGCCAACTTCTACGTGACGAGCAGCGGGCAGGCCGCGATCGGCGTGATCCCGTTCACCGGCTCGGTCACCCGGCCCGCCACGGACACCAGGGCCGTGGCGAGCACCAAGGTGTATTCGATGAACACGCCGAGCGATGCCGTCGCCGGGCGCATCACCTACGTCACCCCCGTACTGCTCAACCCGCTGGCGCTGCCGCTCGGCTGCACCACCGTGCTCGGCACGACGGTCGCCGGCGTGCGGACGGTGCAGGGGGTGCTGACCGGGCTGCGCTTCCTGCCCCGGCTGGGCCTCGGCTGGTGGGGGTTGGCCGGCTGCGGGGCCGGCGGGGCGTGGCTTGCCGGCTCGCTGCAGCCCGGCGACCCGGTCGACGTGGCGCTCGACTTCCCATCGGGCCGCCCGCGCGCCGCGGTGAGCGGCGGCCGGGTGCTCATCCAGCGCGGCGTTGCCTACACCGACCCGGCCAGGCCGACGGTGGACCTGACCACCCGCAACCCGGAGACGTTCGCCTGCGTGTCGAGCGACGGGCACAAGATCGTGCTCGGCGCGTTGGACGGGCGGAGCAAGGCGTCGGCCGGCGTGACGTACGGCGAGCTGACGAGCTACCTGATCCACCTGCGTTGCTACAGCGCGATGGTCTTCGACGGCGGCGGCTCGACGACGATCGTGGCGAAGCTGCCGGGGCATACGAGCACCAGCGTCCTCAACGTGCCGTCGGACGGGCGGCCGCGCGCGGTGGCCGACGGGCTGTTCGTCTACCGCAGCTGATCCGCTTCCGCCGCGGCTCGGTAGTTTTCCAAGGGTGACCACCGAGGGCGAACTGCTCTGGACGCCGAGCCCGGAGCGCGTCGCGCAGGCGCGGCTGACGCAGTTCCAGCAGTGGCTCGCCGGGCGTGGCCGACCGTTGGACACGTACGAGCAGCTGTGGCAGTGGTCGGTCGACGACCTGGCCGGCTTCTGGTCGTCGTTCGGCGAGTGGGCGCGGGTGCGCTGGCAGACCCAGCCGACGGCCACGCTCGCGGACGCGGCGATGCCGGGCGCGCAGTGGTTCCCGGACGGGCGGCTGAACTACGCCGAGCACGCGCTGTACCCGACGACCCGCGTCGGTGTCGACGACCTGGCCGTGCTCTTCGCCCGCGAGGACGGGCTCGAGGTGCGCCTCACCTGGCGCGAGCTGCGCACGGCGGTCGCTGCGGTGCGCGCCGCGCTCGTCGACTTCGGGGTCGGGCCGGGCGACCGGGTGGCTGCGCTGCTGCCGAATGCCACCGAGGCGCTCATCGCGATGCTGGCGACAGCCTCGCTCGGCGCGATCTGGTCGTCCTGCTCGCCGGACTTCGGCGCCCGGGCGATCGCCGACCGGTTCACCCAGATCGAGCCGATCGTCCTGTTCACCGTCGACGGCTACCGCTACGGCGGCAAGGCGTTCGACGTGCGCGCCACGGTCGAGGAGCTGCGCGCCGAGTTGCCGTCGCTGCGCGCCACCGTGCTCGTGCCCTACCTCGACCCGGCAGCAGCGCTGCCGGATTCGCAGCGCTGGCCCGACCTCGTCGCGCGCTCCGCGACGTTGGAGTTCGAGCCGATGCCGTTCGACGCGCCGATGTGGATCCTTTACTCGTCGGGCACGACCGGGCTGCCCAAGCCGATCGTGCACGGGCACGGGGGCATCCTGCTCGAACACCTCAAGCAGCTCGCGCTGCACCTCGACCTCGGCCGCGGCGACCGGTTCTTCTGGTTCAGCACCACCGGCTGGATGATGTGGAACCTGCTCGTGTCCGGGCTGACCGTCGGTGCCGTGGTGGTGCTGTTCGACGGCAACCCGATGTACCCCGGCCCGGACGCGCTCTGGCAGCTCGCACAGCACGGCGGCGTCACCTGCTTCGGGGTCTCCGCGCCGTACCTGCAGGCCTGCATGAAGGCCGGCGTCGAGCCGTCGCAGCTCGGCCTCGACGCGCTGCGCTCGGTCGGCTCGACCGGGGCGCCGCTCTCGCCCGAGGGCTTCGCCTGGGTGTACGACGCGGTCAAACACGACGTCCAGCTCTCCTCTCTGTCGGGCGGGACCGACGTGTGCACCGCGTTCGTGGGCGGTGCCCCGGTGCTGCCGGTCCGCGCCGGCGTGATCCCGGCCCGGCTGCTCGGGTGCGCGGTCGACGCGTTCGACGCCCATGGCACGCCCGTAGTGGGCGAGGTCGGCGAGCTGGTGATCACCGAGCCGATGCCGTCCATGCCGGTCGGGTTCTGGAACGACCCGGACGGCTCCCGCCTGCACGACGCCTACTTCGGCACGTTCCCGGGCGTGTGGCGCCACGGTGACTGGATCAAGATCGACGCGGACGGATCGTGCGTCATCTACGGCCGCTCCGACTCCACGCTCAACCGCGGCGGTGTGCGGATGGGCACCGCGGAGTTCTACCGCGTCGTCGAGGAGCTGCCCGGCATCGCCGACTCGTTGGTGATCGACACGTCCGCCGCGGGCGCGGAGGGCAGGCTGCTGCTCTACGTCGTGCTCGAGGACGGGGTGAGCCTCGATGACGCGCGCGAGCGGATCCGGGTCGCGATCCGCGCGGACCTCTCGCCGCGGCACGTGCCCGACGAGGTCATCGCGATCGCCGAGGTGCCGCGCACGTTGAACGGCAAGAAGTGCGAAGTTCCGGTCAAGCGGGTACTAGCTGGTGTGCCACTCCAGCAGGCGGTCAGCGAAGGTGCGCTGAAGAACCCCGCCGCCATGAACCCGTTCTTGCCGGACCAGGCGTGAACCGCGCCAAACTCGCGCGACTGGACCGCAAGCTGCTCGCGGCCGCCATCCGGCGCCGCTCGCCGGCGTCCAACCGCATCATGACCTCGGCCAGCACGGCCGCGAACCGTTCGATGCTGTGGGTGGCGATCGCCGGCGCGCTGACCGCCACGGGCAAGCGCCGGCCGCGCTCGGCCGCGGCCGGCGGCATGCTCGGCATCGGCGTCGCGGCCACACTCGTGAACGGCCCGCTGAAGTTCGCCTGGCGCCGCGACCGGCCGCCGAGCATGGCCCACGGCGGCGGCGAACCGCTGCTGCCGCTGCCGCGCACGTTCTCCTTCCCGTCGGGGCACGCCGCGTCGGCGTTCGCGTTCGCGACCGGAGTGAGCCGCGCGCTGCCCGAGGCGACACCGGCGGTGGTGCCGCTCGCGGCCGCCGTCGCCTACTCGCGGGTGCACACCGGCGTGCACTACCCGAGCGATGTAGCCGTCGGGGCGACGGTCGGCGCCGCATCCGGGCTGCTGGCCGCGCAGGTCGTGAAACGAGCCAGGCAGCGCTCGGTGCAGCAGGTCGACGCGCCCGCGCTGGACACCGTGACGCCGCGCCGTGCCGTGCTGCTCACGAGTGCCGACTCGGGCGCTGCCGACGAGCTGGATGTGGCCCGCGAGGCACTCGAAGCCGCCGGGCTCGACATCGAGAAGGTCTTCGCCGTGGAGGACGTCGACGAGCTGCGTGAACTCGTGCACGCGAGCGCGGAGCCGCCGCTCGTGATCGCGGCCGGCGGCGACGGGACGGTGGGCTGCGCCGCGAACGCCATCACCGGCACGCCGGCGCTGCTCGCGGTGCTGCCGCTGGGCACCTCCAACGACGTCGCCCGCTCGCTCGGCATCAGCCCCGACCCGCTCGAGGCGGCCGGTGTGATCGTCGACGGGCAGGTCTGCGAGGTCGACGTCGCCCGGGTGTGTGTCGACGGTCAGCAACCGCGCACCTTCGTCAACGCCGCAACGGCCGGGCTCAACGTCGCGTTCGCGCGGCTGGCCACCACGTCGTCGCTGCGCCGCAAGTTCGGCGGGCTCACCTATCCGATCGCCGCGGCGCGTGCGCTGCGCTCGTACGAGCCGTTCGAGTGCACGATCGAGCGTGACGACGGCGAGGAGACGTTGTCGGCGGTCCACGTGTCGGTGAGCAACGCGCCGGTGTTCGGCGGCGTGCTCGGCATGCGGGTGCCCGGTGCGAGTCTCACCGACGGGTTGCTCGACGTCATCGCCGTCGAGCGGCTCTCGATCGCGCGGCTCGTGCTCGCCGTCGCGGACACCGTCATCGGGCGGCACGACCCCGTGCACGGGGTGCACGCGATGCGGGTGCGCGCCGTGCACATCCGGGCGGCGAGCGGTCAGGAGATCGCGTTGGACGGCGAGGTCATCGGCGAGCTGCCCGCGCGGTTCGAAGCCGTCCCGCGCGGGCTGCGCGTCGTCGTGCCGCGAGCCTGAGCTACCGGCTGGCGGCCCGCTTGTACTGCCGCACCGCGAGCGGGATGAACACCCCGAGCAGCCCAACGATCCAGATCAGCGTGTAGATGACCGGGTGATGCAGCGACCATGGGCCGTCCGGCAGCGGCGCGGTGCCGGTGTTGCCGAACAGTTGTCTGGATGCCTGCGTCAGCGACGAGATCGGGTTCCAGTCGGCGAACGCCTTGAGCACTGTCGGGAGGTTGTTGCTCGGCACGAACGTGTTCGCGATGAACGTCAACGGAAAGATGATCATGAACGCCGCGTTGTTGACGACCTCCGGGCTCGGCACCATCAGCCCGACGACCGCCATGATCCAGGAGAACGCGTACGCGAACGCGAGCAGCAGCAGGAAGCCACCGATCGCTTCGCCGACCGACGAACGCACGCGCCAGCCCACGATCAGCCCGGTGCCCGACATGATCGCGATCACCAGGATGTTGTTCAGCACGTCGCTCGTCGTACGGCCGACGAGCACCGCCGAACTCGACATCGGCAGCGACCGGAACCTGTCGATGATGCCCTTCTGCATGTCCTCGGCCAGGCCGGCGCCGGTGATCGTGGCGCCGAAGATCACCGTCTGCGTGAAGATCCCGGGGATCAGGAACTCGCGGTAGCTGATGCCCTTCGGGTGGATCGCACTGCCGAACACGTAGGCGAACAGCAGGATGAAGATGATGGGCTGGATGGTCGAGAAGACCAGCAGGTCCGGCACTCGTTTGATCTTGATCAGGTTGCGTTTGGCGACGACCGCTCCGTCGGCGAGCGCCTTGACCAGGCCGGGCGCACGTACGTCGGTGCGCGGTGCCTCCACTGCCTGCGCGGTCATTTCGCCGCCTCCACGAGTTCGCCCTCTGGATCCTTGTTCGGTTCTGTGGGCGGCGCCTCGTCCATGGTGCGGTGCCCGGTCAGGATGAGGAACACGTCGTCGAGCGTCGGTCGGCGCAGCGCGACGTCCTGCACGACGATCTCAGCGGCGTCGAGCCGACGTAGCGCCTCCATGAGCACGGCCGCGCCGCCGCGCACCGGCGCGGTGAGACGCCGAGTGTGCTGCTCGACCTCGCACCCGCCGCCGTCGGCGAGTTGCCCGAGGATCTCGCGCGCGGTGGGCACGTCCGCCGTATCTCCGACGACGACCTCGACGCGTTCGCCGCCGACCTGCGCCTTCAGCTCGTCGGCGGTGCCCTCGGCGATCGACCGGCCGTGGTCGATGACCACGATGTTGTCGGCGAGCCGATCGGCCTCCTCGAGGTACTGCGTGGTGAGCAGCAGGGTGCTGCCGCCCTGCACGAGTTCGACGATGACCTCCCACATGTCGGTACGGCTGCGTGGGTCGAGGCCGGTGGTGGGCTCGTCCAGGAACAACACGGGCGGTGCGGCCACCAGCGCGCCGGCGAGGTCGAGCCGGCGGCGCATGCCGCCCGAGTAGGTCTTCGCCGGCCGGTCACCGGCGTCGGCCAGCCGGAATCGCTCGAGCAACTCGCGCGCCCGCGCCTTCGACCGGGCCCCGCCCAGGCCGTAGAGCCGGCCGATCATGTCGAGGTTCTCGTAGCCGGTGAGATACTCGTCGACCGCGGCGTACTGCCCGGACAGTCCGATCAGCGCACGCACCTTGGCCGGGTCCTTGCGCACGTCGACGCCCGCGACGAACGCGGAGCCGGAATCGGGCTCGAGCAACGTCGTGAGGATGCGGACCGCGGTGGTCTTCCCCGCCCCGTTCGGGCCGAGCAGCCCGAGAATCGCTCCTTCAGGCACCGCCAGATCGAGCCCGTCGAGCGCACGAAGGTCCCCGTAGCTCTTCACGAGCCCCTCGGCGCGGATGACGTCGGCCACCGTTCCTCCTCTGATCGTTACCGGTCACAACCAGGCTAGGACGGGTGTACGACAGGAATCTTCTTTATTCGTGCTGAGCCGAATCCGCCCCGAACAGGCGGGCCTAGACCAGTTCGATGGCGTCCGCGATCGACTCCAGCACCCGGCTCGGCCGCCACGGGAACCGCTCGATGTCCGCGCGCTTGGTGGAGCCGGTCAGCACCAGGATCGTCTCGAGCCCCGCCTCGATGCCCGCGACGACGTCGGTGTCCATCCGGTCGCCCACCATGACCGTGTTCTCCGAGTGCGCCTCGATCTTGTTCAGCGCACTGCGCAGCATCATCGGGTTCGGCTTGCCGACGAAGTACGGGTTACGTCCGGTCGCCTTGGTGATCAGCGCGGCCACCGAGCCGGTGGCCGGCAGCGGGCCGTCCTCGGACGGGCCGGTGACGTCCGGGTTCGTCGCGATGAACCGTGCCCCCTTCTCGATGAGCCGGATCGCGCGGGTAATCGCCTCGAACGAGTAGGTCCGAGTCTCGCCGAGCACGACGAAGTCCGGGCCCCGGTCGGTGAGGGTGTAGCCGACCTCGTGCAGCGCGGTCGTCATGCCCGCCTCGCCGATCACGTAGGCCGAGCCGCGCGGCAGCTGGTCGGCGAGGAACGTCGCGGTGGCGAGCGCGGACGTCCAGATCGACTCCTCGGGGATGTTCAGTCCCGAGCTCACCAGCCGGGCGGACAGGTCGCGCGGGGTGAAGATCGAGTTGTTGGTGAGGACGAGGAAGCGCCGGTCGCGCTCGATGAGGCGCGCGAGGAAGTCCGCGGCGCCCGGCAGCGCGTGTTCCTCGCGCACCAGCACGCCGTCCATGTCAGTGAGCCAGCACTCGGCATGCGTCCGCATGCGTCCAGTCTCGCAGTCGCGAGAGTCGGCCCGGCGCTGAGAGACCAACGCAGCGAACGTGACCCGGATGCGAAGGTTGACGAGTGCCGAGGATCCGGACCGGGATGCCAGCCGTCGACGTGGTGGTCGACGAGGCCGTCGGGCGCGGGCATCGGGCCGATCCGGTCGTCCCGCGCAGCGGTGGGCCGGCGGGCAATGCGCGTTTGACCTCGTGGATCGGGCTGCTGCTGCTCGCGGTGAGCCTGGCGGAGTTGGTCACGCTGCTCGACGTCACCGGGTTGATCGGCTGGCACGTCGCGCTCGGCATCGTGCTGACGTCGCTCGCGCTGGCGAAGACGGCGAGCACCGGCTGGCGCATCATGCGGTACTACACGGGCTCGCAGGCGTACGGCAGCGCCGGCCCGCCGCCGCTGATCCTGCGGTTCCTGGGCCCGCTCGTGGTCCTGTCGACGTTGTGCGTGCTCGGATCCGGAATCGCGCTGATCGCGCTCGGCCGACCTGCGTCCGAACGGTCCTGGTTCAGCCTGCTCGGCCAAGGGATCAGTCCGCTGACCCTGCACCAGCTGTCGTTCATCCTGTTCGGGGTGTTCGTCGGCCTGCACGTGCTAGCGCGCTTGGTCCCGGCGGTGCTTCAAGCGTCGGGCCGGGTCCGCGTCGGCGAGCAGCGGGCCACGGTGCCCGGCGGCGCGGCGCGCGCCCTGATCGTGGCGCTCTGCCTCGTCGCGGGCGTCATCGCCCTGATCGCCGTCCTCCCGGTGTCCGGCTGGCGGCACGACCACTTCGGCGTTCACCACGGCGCGCCCTTCGGGCGCTGAGCCCTGTCCGTCGTCTGCAGCATCACAACGCGGCGACGGGGATCGCGCCGGCGTCGCGCACGGCCTTCTCGTCGGCGCCGTCGAGCTCGGCCACCAGCCGGTAGGCGAGACGGCGCGTTGTGGAAGAACCAATCGCGGCCGCTCTCGTGCTCGACGCGCACGATGTCCGAGTCCTCGCGCATGCTGCGGATGATGAGCGACCTGCCGTACTGGCGTTTCACCTCGTCCGCGTTCATGCCCGCCAGCCGCACCATCCGGCTCGACACGAACACGGTGCGGAAGCGCGAGTCGAGGACCTCGCCGATCATGCCGGCCGACTCCATGGCCAGTGCGACATCGCGCAGTTCCGGCAGCTCGGGGAGCAGCGGGGCCGGCGTCTTCTCGTCGTCCACGGCTACGTCGCGACCCGCGCCTCGGGCAGGGTCAGCGAGGCGACGCGGTCGAGCACCCACGCCGCGCCCAGTTGCTCGCCGATGCGACTCGCTTCCTCGATCAGCGGGGCCGCCTCGGCCGGCCGGTCGCGCACGTACTCGGCGTGGTCGAGCAGCCCCTGCGCCAGGTGGAACGGCGAGCGGGTCTCGCGCAGGGCCGCGACGGCGCGCGCGAACAGGGCGTCCGCGTCTGCGTCGGAGCCGCCGGCAAGCCGGGCGATGCACAACTCCCGTTCGGCGTGCATGATGCTGCCGAGCTGTGCGGACCGGTACGGGTCGAGCAACGCGAGCAGCTGCCGCTCGGCGGCCTCGTCGTGCAGCTCGTGCGCGGCCCGCGCGCCCAGTCCCCAGACCCACCGGATGGTGTCCGTGCTCGGCGAGAGCGTCTCGATGTGCGCCACCGCCTGCCGCGCGTAGCTCAGCACCTCGGCTGGCCGATGCTGGGCGGCCGCCACGAACGCACGGATCATCGCCAGTGCGGAGAGATCCTGGGTGTCGTCGCTGACAGATAGGTCGGCCAGCCCATCCACGAGTTCCGCGGCGCGCTCGGCGTGTCCACGCAGCGCCGCGATCCAGGCTGCGACTGACATCGTCGCGTCGTCGTCAAGCCCGTCCTGCTCATGGGCGGACGCGTTGATGCGTTCGGCCTCGTCCCATTGGCCCACCTCGAACATCGCGAGGACGGTGTTCGTCACCGCGACCGCCAGCTTGCCGCGGTCGCCGGTGCGGCGCAGCAGTTCGACCGCCGCGAGCGAGGCATCGCGCGACGCGTACGCGTCTGTCCGCCCGACGGTGTCGGCGAGGTTGATCAAGGCGCGCGCCTGCTCGCGGACGTCGCCCACCTGCTCGGCGACCCGGGCGCTCTCGCGGTGAAACGCCCCTGATTCAGTGAGCCGGCCGGCAAAGGTGAGATAGATGCCGCGGCTGCCCAGCGCGGCGGCCAGGACGCTGCCGCGCACGTCAAGGGTCTGCGCGAGAACGAGCGCCTCGGTGGTGAGCCGGTCGGCGTCCGCGGCGGTGCCGCTGAACGTCTCCACCGCCGCGAGCGAGGTCAACGCCGACACTGTGTCGGCGTCGGGCTTGTCGGTGAGCACGTCGAGTGCCGCGATCAGCCGATCACGCGCATCCGCATGCCGTCCCCATATCTTCAAAACCCGCCCGGCGGTGGCCTGGACGCGAGCGGCCGAGCGTCGCTCGCCGATGGCTGTGTACAGGTACTCGGCGCGCTCGGCATAGCCGACGACGACCTCCCACCGCGCGCTGTCGAGCGCAGTGAGGGCGGCGCGTTCCCACAGCGCCGCCGCGGCGGCCGGGGCGTCGGGCGCGTCCGCGGCCTCGGTCAGCTCCGCAGCCTGCGCGAAGCTCGCGCCACCGCTGGTCAACGCCCCGGTACGGGCCGCTCGTTCGCCGGTGCGGATGAGCGCCGCCACCGCCTGCGCGCGCACCGTGGCGACGTCCGGCGCGTCCGGTACGGCGGCCAGCGCGTCGAGGTAGTGCCGCGCGATGACGTCGACGACCTCGTCGCCGTCGGCGGCGAACGTCGTGCGCAGGTGCTCCGCGACCGCGAGGTGGCGCGCCTTGCGGTCGTGCCGTGACAACGTGTCGTAGGCGACCTGGCGCAGCATGTCGTGCGAGAAGCGGTAGTTGCCGCGCTGCGGCGAGAGCGGGTCCGCGGAGATCTCGAACACCTCGCGACGGACGAGGTCGGTCAGCGCCGCGCGGACCTCGTCCCCGTCGCGCCCCGACACGGCGACGAGCGCCTCGACCGGGAAGCTCGAGCCGAGCACGGCAGCGTCGGCGACGAGGGAGTGGGCGGTGGGGTCGAGCGCGTCGAGCCGGGCGGCCAGCAGGCTGTGCAGGCTGTCCGGCACGGTGAGCGTGCCGAGATCGCCTTCGAGCCGGTACACGCCGTCGCGTGGTACGACGACGTCGCGGTCGATCAGCGCGCGAATGGTCTCGACCGCGAACAGCGGGATGCCCTGTGCCTGGGTGGTGATCGCGGCGGCGGCGTCCGGGGGTATGCCCGGAACGAGCGCCTCGAGCAGCCGCGTGACGGTCTCGGGGTCCAGCGGGTCGAGGGCGAGCAGTGTGCGGTTGCGCCCGGTGCCCCAGCCGGCGCGCTCGACGCGCATCTCGGGGCGGCTGGATGCGAGGACGAAGATCGCGGCGTCGCGGGCCCAGTCGAGCAGGTGGTCGAGGAAGTCGAGCAGCCCCTCGTCGGCGTAGTGCAGGTCCTCGACGACGAGTACGACGGGCTGGCTGGCGGCGAGCCGTTCGAACCACAGCCGCCAGCCTGCGAACAGCTCCTCGCGCGCCAGGTCCTGACCGGCGTCACCCTCGAAGCGCAGCCCCAGCAGCCGGCCGAGCCGGATGCCGATGTAGCCGCGTTCGGCGGGGTCGGCGATGTAGCGCTCGACGCCGGCGCGCAGTTTCGCCGTCGCGACGTCGACGGCGTCCTCCTCGGCGATGTCGAGGCGCTGCCGCACGATCTCGGCCAGAGCCCAGAACGAGACACCGTCGCCGTAGGACAGGCAGCGGCCGCGGTGCCACCAGACGGCCGCGGCCAGGCCGTCGACGTACTTCTCGAACTCCCACCCGAGCCGTGACTTGCCGATGCCGGCGGCGCCGGTCACGGTGACGAGCCGCGGCTGGGTGCGGTCCAGTGCTGCGTGGAAGAGGTCCTTGATCAGTCGCAACTCGAGGTCGCGGCCGGTGAGCGGCGCCTCGAGCCCGTCCACGCGCTGCGCGCCGCCGACGTTGGACAGGACGCGTCCGGCTCGCCAGAGCGGCTGCGGCTCGCTCTTGCCCTTGAGCTCGAACACGCCCGCGTCGGCGAACTCGACCCCGGCGCGGGCGAGGCGGCGGGTGGTCGCGTCGACCAGCACCGTGCCGGCCTCGGCGACCGACTGCACGCGGGCGGCCGTGTTCACCGCGTCGCCGGCCACCATCCCTTCGTGCATGGCGCCGAGGGTGACCGCCACTTCGCCGGTGACCACGCCGCCGCGCGCGTTCAGGGTCGGCGCGTCGATCTCGGTGCCGAGGGCCTGGACCGACGCCACGAGATCCAATGCGGCGCGGACGGCGCGTTCGGTGTCGCCCTCGAGCGCGACCGGCGTGCCCCACACGGCCATCACGGCGTCGCCGATGAACTTCTCGACCGTGCCGCCATGGCGCTCGATCACCGTGCGCGCGGTGGCGAAGTAGCGCGACAGGAGCTCGCGGACGTCTTCGGGATCGCGCGACTCGGCCAGCGGGGTGAAGCCGACGAGATCGCAGAACAGGACGGAGCAGACGCGTCGCTCGGCGACCGCGACACCCTGGGTCCCGCTCCCGGTCGCGCTTCGCTCGGCGTCGGTCGCGGCGAGCGCGGTGCCGCAATCGGCGCAGAAACGCTGGCCCGGCCGCGTCGCAGCGCCGCACGCCGGACAGCTCAGCGCGAGAGGCGTTCCGCAGTCACGGCAGAAGCGTCCCGGCGCATCGTCGACCAACCCGCAGGTGGGACACGCCGTCGCCAACGCCCACCTCCCCGTGGATGGCTCCGCCATCTGCTCGCGCGAGGCCCATCATGCCTGAGAACTTCGCCGGAGGCGTCACCCATCTGCGGTTCGGCCCCCGCTACGGCAGCTTTTCCTTGAGCAGCTGCCCGATGGTGTACGCGCGGAAGGTGGGCAGGACGTCCTTGGTCACCATGGAGGCGACCTCCTTGATGGCGGCGTCCCACGGCGCGGCGCCCCAGGTGGCGGGCGTGTCGGGCGAGGTTCCGGCTTTGATCTCGGCTGCGATCTTGTCGAACGGGACGCGAATCGAGCCCGGGAGGTTCACCTGGAACTTCGAACCCTCCTTGATGAAGCCCTCGTACCACTTGGCTTCCTTCTTGGGGTTCTTCGCCATCAGGGAAAGGAAGTTGTAGTTCTCCGAGACGTGCCGCATCTTGCAGTAGTTCTCGAACTGCGGTGCGCCGGACTTGACCAACGCGACGACGTTCATGCCCATCAGTGGGGACCCGGCGGCACGCTTGCACTCCTGCGCAGCCTTGTCGGCCATCTTCTCGTAGTTGCCGAGCCCCTCCTTCGTCTCCTTCTGGCCGATGCCGAGCTTGGGATCGCCCTTCTTCTTGGTTGCCACCGCCTTCACGTCGGAGAGCGCCTTCACGACGGCGTCCGGGTTCGCACCCACCTTTTGGGTCTGGGCCCGCTCGAGAAATGCCTTCTTCTCGTCCTCGTACTTCTTCAGCGCCTTCTCGAAGGCCCCGTCCGCGTCTGCGGCCTTGGCCTTGTTGAGCTTCCACCACTTGCTGTCGAACTTCGGCGCCTTCGCGTCAGCTGGCTTCATGAGGTCTCCCGTGTCGACCGGAACGAGCAGGGCGGAGCGAGTGTAGGCGCGCGCCGACATCAAGATCCACCGTGCGAAATGCGTGCGTGCGTGCTCAATTCGCGGCAAACCAACACAGATTTTCTTCCACGCAAATCAGGGTCTTTCGGCTCTGCGCTTCGGTGGGCGCGGCGCCACGCCGGGGAACGTCCCGACTCGGCGATCGCGTCAAGGTCGAGGGAGGTGCGCCATGCGAATCGCTCGCAGTCGTGCGGGTGCCGCCGCTGTCGCCGGCGTCATGCTGCTCGCCGGTTGTAGTGGTGCAACCGGCCCGCGGACGTCGACGGGCGTGCCGCGCCAGCTGACCCAGCGGGAGTTGGCGGCGGTCGCGGCGAAGGCACCGTGCGGCATGGTCAAGACCGCGCAGAACCTCGCCGACCACCGCGTCGTGGCGGCGTTCGCGGTGGCAGCGGTCGTCGAGTGCGAGTACGACAATCTCGAGATCCCCGGTCAGGGCACGTGGTCGGTGCTCGTCCGCCAGGTCAGCGGCAGCGGACTGCCGCGATTGAAGGCCGTGCTCAGCCAACCCGACACCCACAGACCGTTGCCGCCGAACACCGGATGCGCGCTCGTCGGCTACCTTCCGCTGCGGATCCTGCTCACCGACGGCGCCGGGCACTACCTCCACCCGCACACCCCGTCCGATGCCTGCGGGGCGCCGCTTCGCAACGTGTTCCCGACGGTGAACCGGATCGTCTGGCGCACCGTGTCGATCACCCGGTTCAGCCGGGCGCAAGCTGACCCGCCGAGCATGAACGGCTGCGAGTGGGACACCAGATCCGCGGTCCAGCAGGCGCACTCCACAGTCGCCTCATCCGGCGATCTGGTCCTCGACCCCGATCCGGGCGGACTCGTCGCGTGCAGCTACTACTCGTTGGACGATGCCGGTGACGGCCGGTCGTCACGCCTGATGCGGTTGCCGATCGCGCGCTCCGAGCTGACGCAACTGCTGGGCGGGCCGCCTCCGGCCCCGGGCCGCGTCTGTCCCGCGCAGAACCGGTTCGCCGTTCTGCACGACAGGCATCATCACGCGCTTGCCGTAGAGCTCGGCGGGTGCTGGCGCGTCGCGCGACTCGCGCCCTCGCCTGCGATCATCGGCACCGCGCCGCCCAGCTTCCTCCGCCGCATGCTGCTCGACTCCTGAGCCGGCGCGCAACCAGGTGCGTTCAGCTGAACGCGTTTTCTCAAGTCTGACTTGATGGTTGGGCCACCGAGTTGCTCGGTCTGCTGACGCCCGAAACGGTCGTAGGCCGGAGTTAGCGTGCGGCCATGACAGTGATCGACTTGCCGCGGTCGGATCGGGTCTCACGGGCTCCGATGGACGTTCTTGAATCACCCCCGGACGGCGCGTCCGACGACGGGTTGAACGTCGAGCAGCTCGGTGCTCGAATCGTCGGGCTGGCGGGTCGCTTGGCGGCGGGGACGTGTCGCTGGTTGCTCCTCGTCGCCGCATTCGACGCCCGGGAGGGCTACGCGAAGTTCTGCCTCGCGAGCACCGCGCGATGGCTCGGGCACTACTGCGGGTTGTCGAACCGGACGGCGATCGAACACGTCCGGGTCGCGCGTGTGCTCGCCGCCCATGCGCCGTTGGCAGACGCGATGTCGGCCGGCCGGATCTCGTTCTCGCATGCGCGCGCGATCGCCCGGGTCGCCGAGCTGTGCGACGCCAGACTCGTCGCCGAACTCGTAGAGGTCGCCGAGCACGGCACGGTCGGACAGCTGGAGGACATGGTCCGTGGCCTGCGCACCGTGCACGACAATGCCGGGCCGCTGCCACCCGAGGAGGCGGAGCGGGTGTCGCACCGCTGGCGCGACGACAGCTATCTCGGCCTGTCCGCAAAGCTCGATCCGGAGCACGGCGCGTTGCTGGTTTCGGCGATCGAGTCGGTCGCCCGCCGCGAGAAGATCACGCACGCGGCGGCGCTCACCCGCATCGCCGAGATCGCCCTCGCCGCACTCAACGCGAGCGACGGCCCGGCGCCGTCGCTGCGCGGCAGCGAGTACGCCGCCATCGTCGTGCGGCTCGATGCCGACAGGATCCCGACGGAGGCGGACGACGACACCGACAAGTCTCAATCCGAGGTCGAGGATCGTTCACGTGAACGCCGCCCCGCGCAGCCGCACGCACGGATCGCAAAGGGTCCCGGACTCCCGGACGCGACGGTCAAACGGCTGCTGTGCTCAGGCCGCATCCGGGCGATAGTGACGAGCGACGGCGCCACCGAAGATCCGGATGACTCGCGGTACCGCTGGCGTAGCGGCGTCCTCGACGTCGGCGCCAACCGGCGGCTGGTGAGCGACAAGCAGTTCCGCGCGCTGATCGAGCGCGACGGCGCATGCTGCAGTGTGCCGGGGTGCAGATCGACTGCCGGTCTGGAAGCACACCACGTGCGGCATTGGGTCTACGGCGGCAAGACGGTGATGACCAACCTCGTCCTGCTCTGCCGGGCACACCACCACGCGCTGCACGAACACGAGTTCCGCATCGTCGCTCTCGGCGGCGCGCGGTTCCGATACCTGCGCGCGGACGGACGAGAGCTCCCCACGTCCACGCAGCGGACCGAATTCGTCGGCAGCGAGCCGGCCATCGACGCGGCACACCACGACGTCGCGCCCGACGCGGCGACGACGCGCTGGGACGGCAAGCGACTCGACCATGACCACGCCATCGCCACGCTTGCCCAACGACTGCGCCGGACGGCCTGACGTCAGGCGCGAGACACCACCTGAGCGTGCGCGGCGTTCGCGGCTGCGATCAGCCGTCGCGCCGACTGAGCGGCCAGCAGCGGGGCGACGCCGAACACGACCGCGAGCGTCACAGAGACGGCCGTGGAGAAATATGCGGTGATGAGCAGCGGCACGAAGAGACCGGATTGGATCAGATACCAGGTCCACCATCGTCCGGCCAGTCGACGGTCCGGGTGCCCGACGGGGAACAGGTCGGCCGCCGATTCGTACGGAAACCAGAAGTTGACCACGGGAACGACGAAACCGGCGATCGCCCAGCCGGGGGAGTGTCGAGCCGGGATGCCCGCCCGCCGGCCGACCTCGGCCGCCTGGTAGAGCCAGATGATGAACAGCACCTGGGCGGCCAGCAACAACAGACCGGCGAGGTCGAGCAGGACGTTGGCCTGCCACGGAAGGACGGAGAACGAATCCGGCTGATCGCCGTTCTGCAGCGTGTCGAACAGGTGCCGGAAGCGGCGCACGATGTCGCCGAAGACCGACGCAACGACCAGATAGTCACCCAGCCACAGCGCGGGAGCGACGAGGAGCGCGATCCGCGCACGCTCTCCGGCGCGCGACTCGGCGGCGAGGTCGCGGCGCGGGTCGGATCCGTGGGCGGCGGGAGCCCAGTGCGGCGACCATCGGACGCCGTCCCACCAACGGACGGTCTGCGGCGTGATCGGATCCGGGTACCAACCCGGCGGGGCAGTCACGCCCTGGCGATGTCGCCGGCGCGCAACACCCGCAACAGCGCGACGGAGCGAGACCGCATAGGCAGGTCGGCGCCGCCGGTCACAGCCGGCCCGGCGACCGGCACGCCACCGACCTGCGCGGTGTCGATGACGCACTCGTAACTCGCGGCCCACGGGACGTCCGGAAGCGTGAACGCGCCGTCGTCGTCGGCGGCGTGCAGCAGCAGCAGGAACGAATCGTCCATGATCGTCCCGCCGCGCGCGTCGCGGTGCCGCAGCCCGCGCCCGTCCAGGTACATGCCGATCGAGCGCAGCCCGGTGTCGAACCACTCGCCGGGCGCGAGTTCGCGGCCGGCGGGGTGGAACCAGGCGAGGTCCTTGCAGCCGTCGCCGCCGGTGACCGGACGTCCCTCGAAGAACGCGCGCTGCCGCAGCACCGGGTGCGCGCGGCGCAGCGCGAGCAGGCGCCGGGTCAGCGCGAGCATGTCGTCGCCGAGCTCGGTCGGCGTCCAGTCCAGCCACGACGCCTCGTTGTCCTGGACGTAGGCGTTGTTGTTGCCGCCCTGGGTGCGCCACGTCTCGTCACCGGCCACCAGCATCGGCGCTCCGGTGGAGAGCAGCAGTGTCGCGAGCAGGTTGCGCGCCTGCCGCCGCCGCAGCTCGACGACCTCGGGCGGCGCAGGGTCACCCTCGACCCCACAGTTGTACGAACGGTTGTCGTCCGTGCCGTCCCGGTTGCTCTCGCCGTTGCGCTCGTTGTGCTTGTGGTTGTACGAGACGAGGTCGCGCAGGGTGAAGCCGTCGTGGGCGGTGACGAAGTTGATCGACGCCGACGGGCCCCGCCCGTCGCCCTGGTACAGGTCGCTCGAGCCGGTGAGGCGGTAGCCCATCTCGGCCAGCGACGTCCCCTGGCCCCGCCAGAAGTCCCGCACCGCATCCCGGTATTTCCCGTTCCATTCCGTCCACAGCACGGGGAAGTTGCCCACCTGGTAGCCGCCCTCGCCCACGTCCCAGGGCTCGGCGATCAGCTTGGCCGAGGAGATCACGGGATCCTGGTGGATGAGGTCGAAGAAGGCCGACAGCCGGTCGACCTCGTGGAACCCCCGGGCCAGGGCGGAGGCCAGGTCGAAACGGAACC
>JAICKR010000227.1 GCA_025927835.1 Jatrophihabitans sp.
CGACGCCCGCCGGGCGCTGACCGCGCTCGAGGCGGCGGCCGGGACGGTGCTCGCCGAGGGCCGCGCCGAGATCGACCTCGGCACGCTCGAGCAGGCCGTCGACCGGGCCGCGGTCCGCTACGACCGCGACGGCGACCAGCACTACGACGTGATCAGCGCCTTCATCAAGTCGATCCGCGGTTCGGACGCCGACGCCGCCCTGCACTACCTCGCGCGGATGCTCGAAGCCGGCGAGGATCCGCGGTTCATCGCGCGCCGGCTGGTGGTCCATGCCTCCGAGGACGTGGGGCTCGCCGACCCGACGGCGTTGCTCGCCGCGACGGCAGCGGCGCAGGCGGTGCAGTTGATCGGGCTGCCCGAGGCGCGCATCAACCTCGCCCAGGCCACACTGCACCTCGCGCTCGCGCCGAAGTCCAACGGCGTCGTGCGCGCGATCGACGCGGCGCAGGCCGACGTGCGTGCCGGGCTGGCCGGGCCGGTGCCGCCGGCCCTGCGCGACTCGCACTACCCGGGGGCGAAGCGGCTCGGCGCCGGCGAGCGCTACGTCTACCCGCCCGATCTCGCCGAGGGCGTGGCCACCCAGCAGTACCCGCCGGACGAGCTCGTCGGCCGTGACTACTACGAACCCAGCGGGCGCGGTAACGAGCGGACGATCGCCGAGCGGCTGGCCCGGTTACGCGAGCTCGTGCGTGGGAAAACCCCGCCGGAGCAGACCCGATAGGGTCGGCAGACCGCATTTCCCTGACGTGGAGGCCTGATGTCCGGAGGCGAGATTGCCGCGCTGATCGCGGCGATCGCGTTCGTCCTGCTCGTCCTGCTGCTGGCCGTGCCGCTGCTCAAGCTCGGCCGCACGCTGGACGAGGCCACGCTTGCGGTGCGCAAGACGCACGACGGCATCGGCCCGTTGCTGGCCGACGCGCACGAGACGGTCGAGGCCGTCAACGCGCAACTCGAGCACGTCGAGGGCATCGCGAAGAACGTGAACTCGATGACCACCAACGTCGCGGCGATGACCGCGATCGTGTCGAGCACGCTCGGCAGCCCGATGATCAAGGCGGCCGCATTCACCTACGGCGTGCGCAAGACCGTCTCCGACCGGCGCGACGCCGATGCGGTGCGCGCGGCCAAGCGCAAGCGGCGCGCCGACAAGCGAGTTCGTTGATGAGCGAGCGCAGCGAGCGAATCCAGAAGGCACAGCGTTTGGCGAAGCCACACCCCGAGCGCAGCGAGGGCATACGTTGAAGCGGCTTTTCTGGCTGGCGATGGGCATCACGATCGGCGCGCTGGTCGTCCGCAAGCTCTCGCAGATGGCGCAGAAGCTCACGCCCAGCGGGATGGCGAACGGCCTGGCCGGCGGGCTGTCCGACCTCGCGGACGCGATCCGCGACTTCGCCTCCGACGTGCGTGCAGCCATGCACGAGCGCGAGGCCGAGCTGCGCGAGGCGACCGGCCTCGACGGCAGCACCGAGCCAACTGCCTGAACGCCGTCTGGCAGAGTTGACGGCGTGAAGTCGGCAGACATCCGGGCGCGCTTCCTCGGGCATTTCGAGCGCAACGGGCACCACGTCGTGCCCAGCGTGCCGCTGCCCTTCGAGGACCCGAACCTGCTCTTCGTCAACGCCGGCATGGTGCAGTTCAAGCCCTACTTCCTCGGCCAGCAGCAGCCGCCGTGGCAGCGCGCGACCAGCATCCAGAAGTGCATCCGCACCCAGGACATCGAAGAGGTCGGCAAGACCACCCGGCACGGCACGTTCTTCCAGATGAACGGCAACTTCAGCTTCGGCGACTACTTCAAGGAAGGCGCCATCCAGCTGGCGTGGCAGCTCTCCACGAACTCGGTCGACGACGGCGGCTTCGGCCTGGACGGTGAGCGCATCTGGGCGACCGTCTACCTCGACGACGACGAGGCCATCGACATCTGGCACAAGGTCATCGGGCTGCCGATGGAACGCATCGTGCGCCGCGACAAGCTCGACAACTACTGGCACATGGGCGTCCCCGGTCCGGGCGGGCCGTGCAGCGAGCTCTACTACGACCGCGGTCCCGACTACGGGCCGGAGGGCGGCCCGGCGGTCGACGAGGACCGGTTCATGGAGTACTGGAACCTCGTCTTCATGGAGTACGAGCTCTCCGCGGTGCGCAGCAAGGCCGACTTCGACATCGCCGGCGAGCTGCCTGCGAAGAACATCGACACGGGCATGGGCATGGAGCGCATGGCGACGCTCATGCAGGGCGTCGACAACCTGTACGAGATCGACGAGACCAAGCCGGTGCTCGACCGCGCCGCCGAGCTCGCCGGCAAGGTCTACGGCGTCCACTCCGGGCATGCGGCGTACGAGTCGAACCCCGACGACGTGCGGATGCGGGTGGTCGCCGACCACGTGCGCACCGCGCTCATGCTCATCGGCGACGGCGTCACACCCGACAACGAAGGCCGCGGCTATGTGCTGCGCCGCATCCTGCGCCGCGCGGTGCGCAACATGCGGCTGCTCGGCGTCGAGGAACCGGTGCTGCCGCATCTGCTGCCCGTCTCGCGCGACGCGATGTCGCCGTCCTATCCCGAACTCGCCACCGACTTCGAGCGCATCGCCACCTACGCCTACGCGGAGGAGGAGGCGTTCCTGAGGACGCTGCGGGCCGGCACGACGATCTTCGACACCGCGGTCGGGGAACTCAAGCGCGCAGGTGGCAGCCAGCTGGAAGGTGACGTGGCGTTCCGGCTGCACGACACCGACGGCTTTCCGATCGAGCTCACCCTCGAGATGGCGGCCGAGCAGGGCATCAGCGTCGACGAGGCGGGCTTCCGCCGGCTGATGGCCGAGCAGCGCGCCCGCGCGAAGGCCGACGCGGAGGCCAAGAAGACCGCGCACGGCGACCTCTCGCTCTACCGCACCGCGCTGGACTCGGCCGCACCGACGACCTTCACCGGTTACCTCGAGATCGCCCGCGAGGCGGTGGTCACCTCGATCATCGGCGACGGCGGGCTGCTGCCCGCAGCTACCGAGGGCGACGACGTCGAGATCGTGCTGGACTCGACCCCGTTCTATGCCGAGGGCGGCGGCCAGCAGCCCGACCACGGCCGCATCACCGTCAACTCGCGCGGCCGCGAGGCGGTGCTCACCGTGGTCGACGTGCAGCAGCCGTCGCTGCCGTACCTGCTGCCCGTCGCCCGCGACTGCATGGCGCCGTCCTATCCGGAGCTGGCCGCGGACTTCGAACGGATCTCGTCCTACGCCTACGCCGAGGAGGACGCGTTCCTGCGCACTCTGCGCGCGGGCACGACGATCTTCGACTCGGCCGTCGCCGAGACCAGGACCGCGGGCGCGCACGGCCTGTCCGGAGCGCAGGCCTTCCAACTGCACGACACCTACGGGTTCCCGATCGATCTCACTCTCGAGATGGCCGCCGAGCAGGGCATCGAGGTCGACGAACCGGGCTTCCGCCAGCTCATGGCCGAGCAGCGCGCCCGCGCGAAGGCCGACGCCAAGGCCAAGAAGACCGCGCACAGCGACCTGTCGGTCTACCGGTCCGCGCTGGAGGCCGGGACGGTCGAGTTCACCGGCTACAGCGAGGTCGTC
>JAICKR010000144.1 GCA_025927835.1 Jatrophihabitans sp.
CGGTGCCTGTCAAGATGTCGGCGGGCGAGCATGAGCCCGTGCTGCAGGTTCGTGCCCTGCACGCGGTCCCAGTCGTGGTCGACGAGCGCGCCGGGCGACATGACCCGCGCATAGTCGCTGAAGCCGATGATCTCGATGGCGTCCTGCGGGTACTTCGAGGTCACCAGCGCGTGCAGCGCGAGCGCGGTCGTCTTCGCCTCGCCCCACGTGCCGCGCAACTCCATCGAGTACGACATGTCGACGAGCAGGGCGACCGCAGCCGACGAGCGGCGTTCGGTCTCGACGACCTCGAAGTCCTCCGCCGCGAGCTCGATCGGCAGCCCGCCTGTACGCAGTACGGCGTTGCGCAGCGAGCGGGCGACGTCGAGCGGCTGCTCGTCCCCGAACTGCCACTCGCGGCTCGCGCCGGTGACCTCGCCGGCCGCGCCGGCGTCGCGCACGTCGTGGCTGCCGCGGCCGCGTGACTCGACGAGGTCGAACACGCGACGCAGCGCCGTGCTGCCGAGCCGGCGCAGCGCGCGCGGGGTGAGCCGCAGCCCGTCGCCGCCGCGCTGGACATAGCCCTGCTCGCGCAACTCGCGCTCGATGCGGCGCAGCTGCGTCATGTCCTCGACCGCGTTGCGGCCGAGCGCGCGGGCGATGAGCTCCTCGTCGATGTCGTCGAGCGACGCGCCGGGGTAGTCCTGGCCGAGCAGCTCGTCGAGCTGGTCGAGGTCGGCGAGCTCGGCGAGCGCGCCGGTGGCGTCGGAGTACCCCATGCCCTGCTCGCCGTCCATGCGGGTGCGCCCGCCCCAGCGCAGGTCGGGCCGGGCCGAGCGCAGCCCGGCCTGCAGCCGGGCCATCTCGTCGGCGAGCCCGGCCTGGCCGAGGGCGTTGGCCATCAGGTTGCCGAGTTCCTCGCGCTGCTCTGGTGTGAGCGAGTCCATCAGCTGCTGCGCGGCGGCGGCGCGCCGGGCGAGGGTGTCGATGAGCTCGTCGAGGTTGTGCGGGTTCTCCGGGAAGAAGTCGCCGAATTCAGCCATGAACCGGGCGAAGTCCTCCTCGGTGTGCTCGCCGCGCGCATCGGCGTCGAGCATGTCGTTGAGCGAGCGCATCATCTGGCGGATGCGCTCCATGTCCTCGGCGGATGCGTGCTGCAGCGCGTCGCGCATGCCCTTGAACTGCGCGTCGAGCACCTCGCTGCGCAGCAGTTCCTGGATCTTCTCGTACGTCTGGCGGGCTTCGGCGGAGCGCCACTGGTAGTCGGCGAGCTGGCGCACGGCGCGCGCGGTGTCCGAGGGCAGGGCGTCCAGCTCGGCCTCGGCCATTCGCGCGGAGTCGTCCGGGTCGGGGAACAGTGCGCGGCGTTCCTCTTCGAGCGCCTCGTCGAGCAGCTGCCGCACCTGCTCGAGCGTGCCGTCGAGCCGGCCGCTGCTGCGCAACTCGCGGGCCCGGTCGCGGGCCTTGCGGCGCAGCGAGTCGAGTCCGTCGTGGCCGGTCGCGCCGCGGCGCAGCAGCCGGTTCAGCGCGGCACGCGGTGACATGCCGGCGAGGACGTCGTCGCCCATCTCGTCGAGCGCGGCGCGGATGTCGTAGGGCGGCTCGAGCGGGTCAGGCCCGCCCGCCCAGGGCCCGTACCGGAAGCGGCCGCTCATCGATCACGCGCCGTAGACGGTGCGCGCACCGTCGGAGTCCTTGGCCAGCCGCCGGTTCAGATACAAGCCCTCGAGCGCGAACTCGAGCACCGACGCGGCGACGCCGATGGCGGTGGGGCCCTCGCCCACGCCGTCGGGCTCGAGCCGGTCGAGCAGCCCGGACAGCACCGGCACCGGTCCGAGCTGCGTCAGGAACTCCTGCGCGCCGACGCCTTCGCCGGTGGAGACCGTCAGGCCGCCGTCGAAGCGCTCCTGCAGCGGGCGCAGATCCATGCCTGCGAGCCTCGATCGGTAGGTCTCGACGATCGCGCGGCGCAGCAGGTGCTCGAGCACCTCGAACTCGCGGCCCTCGTCCGCGTCGTCGAACTCGACCTTGCCGCGCGCCGCCGGGATGACGGCCGGCAGGTCGCAGACCCGCGCGACCGCGGCCTCCTCGTGCACGAGCGCGGCACGGCGCACCGCGGCCGCGGCCACCGTCTCGACCGCGGCGATCGCGAACCGCGCCGACACACCCGAACGCTGATCGACCTGCGGCGCGTCGCGCACCGCGCGGGCGAACCGGCCGAGCACCTCGAGCAGATGGGACGGGACGAGCGGTGCTGCGTGGTCGGTGTCGGACCACAGCACTGCGGATTCCTGCGCGATCAGCGTCAGCTCGTCGGTGAGTTCGAGCGGGTAATGGGTGCGCACCTCGGCGCCGAACCGGTCCTTGAGCGGGGTGATGATGCGCCCGCGGTTCGTGTAGTCCTCGGGGTTGGCGCTGGCGATCACCAGCAGGTCGAGCGGCAGCCGCAGCTGGTAGCCGCGCACCTGGATGTCGCGCTCCTCGAGCACGTTGAGCAGCGCCACCTGAATGCGCTCGGCGAGGTCGGGCAGCTCGTTGATCGCGAAGATGCCGCGGTTGGTGCGCGGCACCAGCCCGTAGTGCACGGTCTCCGGGTCGCCGAGCGTGCGGCCCTGCGCGACCTTGATCGGGTCGACATCGCCGATGAGGTCACCGACGGACGTGTCGGGCGTCGCCAGCTTCTCGCCGTAGCGCTCGCTGCGGTGCTTCCACCCGATCGGGGTGTCGTCGCCGAGCTGGTCGACGAGCTCGCGGCAGCGCACGCAGATCGGTGCGTACGGGTGGTCGTTGATCTCGCAGCCCGCGACGACGGGCGTCCATTCGTCGAGCAGCCCGAGCAGGGTGCGGATGAGCCTGGTCTTGCCCTGGCCCCGCTCGCCCAGCAGCACCAGATCGTGCCCGGCCAGCAGCGCGCGCTCGACCTCGGGCACGACCGTGTCGTCGAAGCCGACGATGCCCGGCAGCGTGGTCTCGCCGGCGGCGAGCTTGGTGATGAGGTTCTGCCGGACCTCGGTCTTGACGGAGCGGTGCACATGCCCGGACGCGCGCAGTTCACCGAGGTTTGCGGGGGACGGGGTGGTCACCAGAACGACGCTACGTGCCCGGCGCAACCGCTGCCACTGGCTTCAGAAGTGCAGGAAGACTTCCTCGGTCAGCTGAATCAAGGCCGGATCGTCGGCCGGCGTCGAGCCGTCTAGGTACCACACGTCGTAGATGACGACGCCGTTGTCCTGGCCCAGGACGTTGAACACCTCGGCCGACGGGACCGAGGTCGGCCCGCTGGGCAGCCGGTAGCCCTCGCGCAGCAGGTCGTTGATGCTGCCGGTGTCGTCGGCCTCCTCGAGCGCCTTGAACTGGGCGGTGTACTTGTACGGGTTGTCCGCGCCCGCGCCGTGGAACCCGGTGGACGATTCGGCGATGGCCACCGGTCGGCCCTTGACCGTCGTCGTGGCCAGCACGCGGTGCAGCCCTAGGCACGGATGCTCGGTGAGGAACGTGACGATCGGCGTTCCGTAGGCATGGTCGAAGCAGGTCTTGTCGTCGCGCTCCTGCCAGATCTGGACGTCGAACGTCTTGCCGGTCGGGCCGCTGACGTTGACCGTGCGCAGCGGCGACGCCGGCGCGGGATGGATATCGGTCGCCGCGGGCGTGGTCGGCACGCCGGACGTGACCGGGGCCGGCGTGCTCGCGGGCACCGAGGCCGAGGTGGGGACGTCGTGCGTGGCGGGCACGCGGCTCACGCTCTGCTGCCCGGAACCGCCCGTGGTGCTCGTGCAGGCGGCGAGCAGCGCGCATCCGGCCAGCCCCGCGACGACGCGCCTTCGTGATCCCACGGCCGCGATTGTGCCAGGCTGATCCGGTGCCCGAGCCTGAGCGTGCGCACCGACTCGACGATCTGGACGCCCGGCTGTTGCGCGCGCTCGACGACGCGCCACGCGTCGGCGTGCTCGAGCTCTCCCGCCGCCTGGGTGTCGCGCGCGGCACCGTGCAGGCCCGTCTCGACCGGCTCGTCGAGCGCGGTGTGATCGCCTCGTTCGCGCCCGCGCTGGACCCGGTGGCGATGGGCTACGCCGTCACCGCGTTCGCCACGCTCGAGATCAGCCAGGGTCAGGGGCAGGCGGTGCTCGCCCATCTGCGCGCGATCCCCGAAGTGCTCGAGGTGCACACCATCACCGGGCCGGGCGACATGCTCTGCCGCGTGGTGGCGCGCTCGAACGACGATCTGCAGCAGGTGCTCGACCGGTTGACGCAGCACCCGGAGATCGTCCGCACGTCCACGGTCATCGCGCTGTCAAATCCCGTCGCGCACCGGGTCCTGCCGCTCGTCTGAGTCGCGGCTCTCGCGCGCGGCCTCGGCGCGGGCCAGCTCCGAGCGCAGGAAGTCGCGCGTCGCGACCTCGCCGAGTGCCATCCGGATCGCCGCGATCTCGCGCGCGAGGTACTCGAGATCGGCCTTCGACTCGCGCGCCTCCTCGCGATCGGCCTCGAGGTTGACCCGGTCCCGGTCGTCCTGCCGGTTCTGCGCGAGCAGGATCAGCGGCGCGGCATAGGACGCCTGCAGCGACAGCGCGAGCGTGAGGAACAGGAACGGGTACGCGTCCGGATGTGGCACGCCGGGGATGGCGTTGTAGATGACCCAGAGGACGATGATCCCGGTCTGCACCACGAGGTAGCGGCCGGTGCCGAGGAAGCGGGCGATCTTCTCCGTCCACTGCCCGAAGGCCTCGGCGTCGACGCGGAAACGCGGGCCGCGCCGCTCGATGCGCGGCTGGTCCAGCCGCGTCCGGTTCTCAGCCATGGGCCTCGGACCGGTCCGCGTCGCGCCACCCCTCGGGCAGCAGGTGGTCGAGCACGTCGTCGACCGACACCGCGCCGAGCAGCCGGTCGTGGTCGTCGACCACCGGCGCCGCGACGAGGTTGTAGGTGGCGAGGTGGCGGGTGACGTCCCCGATCGGCGTCTCCGGACGCAGCGCGCCGGTGTCCTTCTCGACCAAGCCGCTCACGAGTGCGGACGGCGGCTCGCGCAGCAGCCGCTGCAGGTGTGCGGTGCCCAGGAACCGGCCGGTGGGGGTGGCCTGCGGGGGGCGCACCACGAACACCTGCGCGGCGATCGCCGGGGACAGCTCCGGGTTGCGCACCCGCGCCAGCGCCTCGGCCACCGTCGCGTCGGGCAGCATGACCACCGGCTCGGACGTCATCAACCCGCCGGCGGTGTAGTCGGCGTAGGTCATCAGCCGGCGCACCGGCGCAGCCTCGTCGGGCTCCATCAGCTCGAGCAGCCGCTCCTGGTCGGCGGTCGACATCTCGCCGAGCAGGTCGGCCGCGTCGTCGTCGTCCATCGCCTCGAGGACGTCGGCCGCGCGCTCGTCGGCGAGCGAGCGCAGCAGGCTGACCTGGTCGTCCTCCTCCATCTCCTGCAGCACGTCGGCGAGCCGTTCGTCGTCGAGCGCGGCGGCCACCACGATGCGCCGCTTCTCCGGCATGTCCTGCAGCGCCGCGGCGAGATCGGCCGGGCGCAGATCGGCGAGGGTGGCGAGCAGCGCGTCGGTGCCCTGGTGCGTCTCGCTGAGGGCCAGGCCGTCGACCTCGCCCCACTCGACCTGGAACAGCTGGCCGCGGCGGCGCATCCGTCCGCTCGTGCGCACCGCGAGCCGGGTGATGTGCCAGTCGCGGGTGCGGTCGGGCTCGATGGCGGCGTCGACGATAGTGACGGGCTGCCCGCTCTCGCGCACGGTCACGGTGCGGTCGAGCAGTTCGCCGAGTACGAGGATCTCGTTCGCGCGCCGCTCGAAGCGCTTCATGTTGACGGTGCCCGAGGCGAGTACGACCTGGTCGGGCTCGATGCGGGTCACCCGGCCCATCGGCACGAAGATGCGGTGCCGGTGCGCGAGCTCGACGACCAGGCCGAACATGCGCGGCGACTGCAGATCGGCGCGCAGCATCGTCACGGCGTCGCGGACCCGGCCCAATTGGTCACCCGACGGGTCGAAGACGCCGATGCCGGCGAGTCGGGCCAGGAAGATGCGCCCCGCCGTGGTCATCGCAGACTCCGGGCGTACCGCACGGAAGAAGGCTAGTCGCCGCAGGCCCGGGATCGGCGCAAGCGCGGGCCTGCGTTCGGCGCCGGCACGCAGTGTGTGAGACCTCCAACAGCAGTTGGATTCCCGCGTGGCGAGTAGGCATGCTGCCAGGCATGACCGAAAGCCTGCGCCCCCGCCGCTCCTGCCTCGCCGTGCCGGGCAGCAACCCGCGCTTCCTCGAGAAGGCGAAGGGGCTGCCCGCCGACCAGGTCTTCCTCGACCTCGAGGACGCCTGCGCGCCCCTGGCGAAACCGGGCGCGCGCAAGAACATCGTCGCCGCGCTGAACGAGGGCGGCTGGGGTGACAAGATCCGGGTGGTGCGGGTCAACGACTGGACCACGCACTGGACCTACCGCGACGTGGTCGAGGTCGTCGAGGGCGCCGGCCCGAACCTCGACTGCATCATGCTGCCGAAGGTGCAGAGCGCCGAGCAGGTCGTCACGCTCGACATCCTGCTCACCCAGATCGAGAAGACGATGGGCTTCGAGGTCGGCCGCATCGGCATCGAGGCGCAGATCGAGAACGCGCAGGGGCTCATCGCGGTCGACGCGATCGCGAAGGCCAGCCCGCGCGTCGAGACGATCATCTTCGGCCCGGCCGACTTCATGGCCTCGATCAACATGAAGTCACTCGTCGTCGGTGAGCAGCCGCCCGGCTACGACGTCGGCGACGCCTACCACCACATCCTGATGTCGATCCTGATGGCCGCCCGCGCCAACGACAAGCAGGCGATCGACGGCCCGTACCTGCAGATCCGCGACTCGGACGGTTTCCGCCGCGTGGCCGCGCGCAGTGCCGCGCTCGGCTTCGACGGCAAGTGGGTGCTGCACCCCGACCAGGTCGGCATCGCCAACGAGGTCTACTCGCCCGCGCAGGACGACTACGACCACGCCGAGCTCATCCTCGACGCGTACGACTACTACACGTCCGAGGCCGGCGGCGCGAAGGGCTCGGCGATGCTCGGCGACGAGATGATCGACGAGGCGTCGCGCAAGATGGCGCTCGTCGTCGCCTCGAAGGGACGCGCCGCGGGCATGCAGCGCACCTCGAAGTTCGAACCGCCGGAGAGCTGAGCTTCGGCGCTTACGAGTTCTTGATCTTGGCGACGCCCTTCTGGGCGATCACGATCGGGCTCGGCAGCTTGGATGTGTCCGCGCCCTTGTCACCGAGGAAGCTGAACAACACCACCAGCCGGCCGAGCTTGCAGCCGACGAGCACGATGCGGTACTTGGCCGACGTGGCCTGCACGGCGACGGCGGACTCGGCGCCGACGTCGGCGGTCACGTCCTGCTCGTCGCTGAACGTGACGGTCTCGGCGGTGCCGGTGAGGTTGAGCTTGCCCGACTTGCAGTCGAGCCCGTGCTTCGCTGCGCCGAACACCTGCGCCGCCGTGTCGGGGTCGGCGTAGACCCGCAGCTCTTCGCTGAGCCCGACGTCCTGCGACTGCGTCGTCATCGCCGTGCCGGCCTGCAGGGTCGAGTCGAACTGCTGCTCGAGCGGCGGGTCGTTCGGGGTGCACGGCAGCGGGTCGCTGCCCGGCGAGAACTGCGCCGCGATGAACCCGCTGCCGAGATCGGCCGGCGTGAGCAGCGCGGCGTTCGCCTCGGCCTGCGTGACCGTCTCGCCACCGGCCGCCGAGCTCGACGGTGCCGCCGCGCTCGAGGACGGGAAGCCCGCCGACGACGCAGCCGAACCGGCCGGTGTGTTCGTCGTCTCGCCCTTGCCGCTGGTGCTGCTCGAGCAGCCGGCCAGTGCGAGCGGAACGGCGATGAGCACGGCGATGGCGCCGCGAAGACGGCTGGTCATGAAGTCCCCTCTGCCCTGCGCGGAAGGCTAGCGGGCACGGCTGTTGAGAGTGATGTCACCCGCCGGTAGTTGGTCGTCCAACCATCTCGCGGGGGATACTTCCGGGCATGGCCCGCCTTGCCCAAACTGCAGGACTGACCGACGTCCAGACCGAGATCCTCAGTGCGGTGCGGACGTTCGTCGACAAGGAGATCATCCCGTACGCGACCGAGCTCGAGCACAAGGACGAGTTCCCCGACGCGATCGTCGACGGCATGAAGGAGATGGGCCTGTTCGGCCTCACGATCGCCGAGGAGTACGGCGGTCTCGGCGAGTCGCTGCTCACCTACGCGCTCGTCGTCGAGCAGATCGCGCGCGGCTGGATGTCGATCTCCGGCGTGATCAACACGCATTTCATCGTCGCGTACATGATCTCCCAGCACGGCACCGACGAGCAGAAGCAGCGGCTGCTGCCGAAGATGGCGACCGGCGAGATCCGCGGCGCGTTCTCGATGAGCGAGCCCGAGTGCGGGTCGGACGTCGCGGCCATCAAGTGCCGGGCCACGCCGCAGGGCGACGGCTATGTCATCAACGGCCAGAAGATGTGGCTGACGAACGGCGCCCGCGCCGGCGTCGTCGCC
>JAICKR010000216.1 GCA_025927835.1 Jatrophihabitans sp.
ACCCATGCCGAGGGCGCCCCAACCGGCGGCTGCGGCGAGGTCGAGGAAACAGGCGAGCGCGACGATCCAGCCCACGTACAGCCACAGGTACAGCCCGACCATGACGCGGTCGTCACCGTTGCCGGCCAGCACCTGGACGACAGCCGAGAGCAGCAGTGCCACCGCGAGCCAGCCGAGGTAGTTCGTGAGCGGCACGGCGTCGACGCCGGGCAGATGCGGGGACGGGTGGCGCCAGGTCCAATGCCCGGCGTCGACCTGTTGCGGGTCGAGGTACAGGTCGGCCGCCGCGAGCGCCCACGCGCCGACGAGCACCCGTGCGGCGCGGCCGCGCACGAGCCGGCGCGCGGCGAGCGCGGCCGGCCATGCCAGCATCGTCCAGGCCAGTCCGATCACCGGCGGCACACCGAACCAGCGCGCGCCCAGCGTGTCCGAGTAGTCGTATGTGCCGAACGGGATGCCGGTGTGCACGCCGAGGACTTCCACCGCGTACCCGGGCAGTGCGGTGCAGAGCAGCAGTGCCGCCGCAGTGCGCGCGCCGCGGGTCAGCGCGGCATGCCACACCGCGACCGCAGCGAGACCGGCGACGATGACGATGCTGAGCCGGTCCCGCGTCGTGCCGTGCGTCAGCGGGTAGGCGATCTGCAGCGCGACGACAGCCGCGAGCAGTACGAGCAGTGCCTTAGCGCCGATGCGCGAGGTCGTGCCCACCACCTGGTTGGCCGGCGCCTTCAGCGCGTCATCGACCATCGCTTCGCTCGTGCTGCTCGTCCGGCAGCGGCAGCCAGGCGCCGAGCACGGCGAACGGGCGCGCATCGCCCGGGAAGAGATAGTTGCGCGCCAGGTCGACGAACCCGGTGTCGCGGTACAGCCGGAACGCGCGGGTGTCCGCGTCGGGAGTGGACAGCAGCATCGCGGTGTGCGGCAGCCCCTCGGCCAGCGCGACCAGCACCCGGCGGCCGATGCCGCAGCCCTGGTACTCGGGCAGCACGTGCAGCTCGGAGAGCTCGAACGCGTCGCCGAGCCACTCCTGCGCCGCGTCGCGGTCGACGGCCCGGCGCACGAGGTCGTGCCACCACTGCCCGGGCTTGGTGGTGTAGCCGTAACCGAAGCCGACGAGCGTGTCGTCGTCGAGCAGTGCGGCGCGGCAGGAGAAGCCGGGCAGCGACACGTGCTTGCGCGCGCTGACCGCGCGCTGCACACCGGTGTGCTCCGGGTAACGCATGGCGCGGACGTAGATCCGCATGGCCTCGTCGACCCGCGCGGCGAACTGGTGCCCCGACCAGTCCTCGATGCGCGCACCGGTCGTGGCCGGGCGCTCCGCGGATCGCATCCGTCGATCGTGCCTTACCGCCACCCGGTCACGCGACCGCAGCCGCCTCGCCGTGGGTCAGATCCAGCAGTTCGGCGAAGGTCGTGGGGAACACGGCGTGCGGGATGCCCCCCGCCGCCCACACCTGCGGATGGTCGGCCAGCGCGACGTCGACGACCGTGCGCAGCGGCGCCGGATGCGCGACCGGCGCGACCCCGCCGATGCGCTGGCCGGTGTGCCGGTACACGAACTCGGGGTCGGCCCGCTTCAACGCGTCGGTGCCCACGAGAGCGGCCACCCTGGCCGTGTCGACGCGGTGCGCGCCGCTCGTCATGACCAACAGCGGCTCGCCCTCGGCGGTCGCGAAGATCAGCGAGTTGGCGATCGCGCCGACCTCGACGCCGAGCTGCGCGGCCGCCGCCGAGGCGGTCGGCGCGGCGTCGTCGAGGATGCGCACCCGGCCGGGCAGGCCGGCGCGTGCGAGGACGGCGTCGACTGCAGCACAGTTGGGATGCACCTTCGGAACCTATCCGAGCCCGCTCGAATAGATTCGCCGACGTGCCCCGCCTAACCGCCCTCACCGCCGGGATGGTGGCAGGTGCCGCACTCGACGCGCTCGTGCCCGATCCGCGCCGCGGCCACCCCGTGGCCCTGTTCGGCGGCGCCGCGCAGGCACTCGAGCGGCGCATGTACGCCGACAGCAAGCCGCGCGGCGCCGCCTACGCCGCGGCGTGCGTGGGTTCGGTGGTGCTCGCCGCCCGCACGCTCGAGCGGCGCAGCGGAACGGCCCGGTTCGTGGCCGTCGCTGCGGGGACGTGGGCAGTGCTCGGTGGCCGCTCGCTGCGTCACGAGGCGGCGCTCGTGCACGAGTTGCTCGCGCGCGGCGATCTCGACGGTGCCCGGCAGCGGGTCACCCATCTGGTGAGCCGGGACCCGGCCGGCCTCGACGCGGACGGGGTGGCCCGCGCCGCGGTCGAGTCGGTCGCGGAGAACACCTGCGACGCCGTCGTCGCCCCGTTGTTCTGGGGGGCGGTCGCCGGCCTGCCCGGGCTGCTCGGCTACCGCGCCGTCAACACGCTGGACGCGATGGTCGGCTACCGCTCGGCGCGCTACGCCAACTTCGGCTGGGCCGCGGCCCGTCTGGACGACCTGGCCAACGCCGCGCCGGCCCGTCTCACCGCCCTGCTGACCGTGCTCGCCGCGCGTGGCACTGGCGCCGACGCGGGCGCCGCGGTGCGCATCGCGCGGCGCGACGGGCGGCGGCATCCGAGCCCCAACTCGGGCTTCAGCGAGGCCGCCTTCGCCGGCGCACTCGGGCTGCGGCTCGGCGGCCGCAACAGCTACGCCGGCCGGGTCGACGAGCGTCCGCAGCTCGGCGACGGCCGGATACCGACCGTCGCCGACCTGCCGCGCGCCGCCCGGCTCAGCGCCGCGGTCACCGTCGCGGCCGCGGCGCTGGCCGCCGTGGCCGCCCGCCGCCGATGAACCACCCCACGAAATCGCTGCGCGAAGAACGCTCCACGATTTCGCAAGGACCCCGGTGAGGGGCGCGCTGCTCGTCGCGGGCACGACCTCCGACGCGGGCAAGAGCGTGGTCACCGCCGGGCTGTGCCGGTGGCTCGCACGGCAGGGCGTTCGGGTGGCGCCGTTCAAGGCACAGAACATGTCGCTGAACTCGGCGGTGACCGCCGACGGTGCCGAGATCGGCCGCGCCCAGGCCATGCAGGCCGCGGCGTGCGGCATCGAGCCGGAGGCCGTGATGAACCCTGTCCTGCTCAAGCCGGGCAGCGACATGCACGCGCAGGTCGTGGTGCTCGGCACGCCGCTGACGAACGTCTCCGCCGCCGACTACGGCGAGCTCACGCCACGGCTCGCGCCGATCGTGCACGACGCGCTGGCCGGGCTGCGCGAGCGCTTCGACGTCGTCATCTGCGAGGGCGCCGGCAGCCCGGCCGAGATCAACCTGCGTGCGCGCGACCTCGCGAACCTCGGCCTCGCGCGGGCCGCGGACCTGCCGGTGCTCGTCGTCGGCGACATCGATCGGGGCGGCGTGTTCGCCTCGCTGTTCGGGACGCTGGCCGTGCTCGACCCGGACGACCAGCGGCTGGTTTCGGCGTTCGTGATCAACAAGTTCCGCGGCGACGAGCGGTTGTTGGCACCTGGCATCGAGACGTTGCGGGCCAGGACCGGGCGGCCCACTCTCGGCGTGCTGCCCTGGCGGCCAGGTTTGTGGCTGGACGCCGAGGGTGGGGCGGCCGGTGAGTTCGCGCAGCATCGTCAGGCCCGGGGCGAGCAGCCGGTCGTCGCCGCGGAACTTGTTCACGACGAAGCCGGCGACGAGCCGCTGGTCGGCCGGTGACAGCACCGCGAGGGTGCCGAACATCGCCGCGAGCACCCCGCCGCGGTCGATGTCGCCGACGACGAGCACCGGCAGGTCGGCCATCCGGGCCAGCCCCATGTTGGCCAGGTCGCGGTCGCGCAGGTTGATCTCGGCGGGACTGCCGGCGCCTTCGCAGACGACGACGTCGTAGCGCGAGCTGAGGTCTTCGTAGGCCGCGAAGGCGATCTCGGCGAGCCCGGCGCGGCCGGTGGCGTACTCACCGGCTTCGAGGGTCCCGAAGGGCTTCCCGAGCGCGACGACGTGACTGCGCCGGTCACTCCCGGGCTTGAGCAGGACGGGGTTCATCGCCGCCTCGGGTTCGATCCCGGCGGCCCGGGCCTGCACCCACTGGGCCCGCCCGATCTCGGCCCCATCGGCGCAGACCATCGAGTTGTTGGACCTGTTCTGCGCTTTGAAGGGCGCAACACGCACCCCCCGGCGCGCAAGCCACCGGCAGATCCCG
>JAICKR010000234.1 GCA_025927835.1 Jatrophihabitans sp.
GACTACATGTGGAACGAGTACGCCAAGGACCCGCGGATGAAGGCGAACATCGGCATCCGCCGCCGCCTCGCCCCGCTGCTCGAGAACGACATCAACCAGATCGAGCTGTTCACCGCGCTACTGCTGTCGCAGCCGGGCTCCCCCGTCCTCTACTACGGGGACGAGATAGGGATGGGCGACAACATCTGGCTCGGCGACCGCGACGGGGTGCGCACGCCGATGCAGTGGACGCCCGACCGCAACGCGGGCTTCTCCGCGAGCGACCCCGGGCGGCTCTACCTGCCCGTCAACATGGACTCGATCTACGGCTACCAGGTGACCAACGTCGAATCGCAGACGCGCAACACGTCCTCGCTGCTGCACTGGACTCGGCGGATGATCTCGCTGCGCAAGGCCAACCCCGCGTTCGGCATGGGGACGTTCACCGATCTCGGTGGCAGCAACCCGTCGGTGCTCAGCTTCGTCCGCGCATTCGGCGACGACATCGTCCTGTGCGTCAACAACCTGTCCCGGTTCCCCCAGGCCGTCGAGCTCGACCTGCGGCCGTGGCAGGGCGCCGAGCCGATCGAGCTGACCGGCGGCTCGCACTTCCCCCCGATCGGCGAACTGCCGTACCTGCTCACGCTCGCGGGGCACGGCTTCTACTGGTTGCGCATCCCGCGCGCCCCACAGCCGGACGGACTTCCTGAGGAGATGACCGCGTCGTGACCGAGCTAGAGCGGCAAGCCGCCGAGCTGGTGACCGCGTGGGCACCGACCCAGCGCTGGTTCGGCGGCAAGGGGCGCCAGGCCACGTTCAGCGCGAGCCCGCTCGCGGCGCTGCCCGACGCGGAAGCTGTAACGATCTGGACGCTGCGCGCCGAGTACGCCGATGGGGAGCCCGAGACCTACCAGGTGCCGCTGGTCGCCCGCGAGGAGCCGACCGACACGCTCGAGCACGTGCTGCTCGGGACCGTCGCGGACGGCGGCCGCACCTACTGGATCTACGACGCGCTGCACGACAAGGACGTGACGCCTGCCTGGCTGCGCGGCATCCGCGACGACGAGCACGACGGCACGCTGCGCTTCGTCCGCTACGCCGACTCCCCCGACGACATCCCGGTCGACGAGCCGAGCCTCGTGCTCACCGCCGAACAGTCGAACACGTCGATGGTGTTCGGCGACGTCGCAATCATGAAGGTGTTCCGCAAGCTGCAGCCGGGCATCAACCCGGACATCGAGGTGCAGGGCGCGCTGAGCAAGCTCGGCGCCAAGCACATCCCGCGACTGCTCGGCGCGGTCGAGGGCGACGTCGACGGCGGCACGAGCTCGCTGGCGATGCTGCAGGAATTCATGACCACGGCGACGGACGGGTGGGAGCTGGCCAAGGCCAGCGTCCGCGACCTGATGGCCGAGGCCGACCTGCACGCCGAGGAGGCCGGCGGCGACTTCGCCGGCGAAGCGGGCCGGCTCGGCGAGGCCGTAGCCCAGGTGCACGCCGACCTGGCTACCGCGTTCGGCACCCGCGAGGCGTCCGCCGACGAGTTGCGCGAGCGTGCACAGGCGATGCAGGAGCGGCTGCAGCGCGCGATCAAGGTGGTCCCGGAGCTCGGCGAGGTCGCGGACGCGCTCGCCGACAACTATGCGGCCGTCGCCGGCCTGACCGACTCGGTGACGATGCAGCGCATCCACGGCGATCTGCATCTTGGTCAGGCACTGCGCACGGTCACCCGCTGGGTGCTCATCGACTTCGAGGGCGAGCCGATGGCCGAGATCGACGCGCGGCGCGAGTTCGACTCGCCGCTGCGCGACGTCGCCGGCATGCTGCGCTCGTTCGACTACGCCGGGCACCACCGCGTGATCGAGGCCGGCTACGACCAGCAGCTCAACTACCGCGCCGGGGAATGGTCCGATCGAAACCGCGACGCGTTCTGCGCCGGGTACGCGGAGGCCGCGGGCGCCGACCCACGCACGCACCTGGTGTTGCTGCGCGCCTTCGAGGCCGACAAGGCGGTCTACGAAGCGGTGTACGAAGCACGCAACCGGCCGGCCTGGCTGCCGATCCCGCTCGCCTCGCTCACCAGACTCGCCACCGCTACGGACGGAGATACCAGCTCATGACCACGACCATTGCCCGGGAGGAACTGGACCGGCTGGTCGGCGGCGCGCACCACAACCCGCACGGCATCCTCGGCGCGCATCCGCTGACGGGCAAGCGCACCGCGGTGCGCACGCTGCGTCCCGAGGCGTCCGCGGTATCGGTGCTCACCGGCCACGCGCGCACGCCGATGCAGCGCATCCACGACGGCGGTGTGTTCGAGGCGTTGCTCGACGGCAACCCCACCGACTACCGACTCGAGGTCTCCTACGGCGACACGACGCACCTCGTCGACGATCCGTACCGCTGGCTGCCCACGCTCGGCGACATCGATCTGCACCTGATCAACGAGGGCCGCCACGAGAACCTCTGGACGGTGCTCGGTGCACATGTGCGCACCTACGAGACGACGCACGGCGCGGTGAGCGGCGCGTCGTTCGCGGTGTGGGCGCCGAATGCGCGCGGCGTCCGCGTCGTGGGCGACTTCGACTACTGGGACGGGCGCGCGCTGCCGATGCGCGCCCTCGGCTCGAGCGGCGTGTGGGAGATCTTCGTCCCGGGCATCGGCGACGGTTGCCGCTACAAGTTCCAGATCCTCGGTGCCGACAACCGCTGGCGGCAGAAGGCCGACCCGATGGCCTTCGCGTGCGAGACGCCGCCCGCGACCGCGTCGGTGATCACGACGTCCGACTACACCTGGGCCGACGATGCGTGGATCGAGCAGCGGGCGAAGACCCAGTGGCACAAGGCCCCGATGTCGATCTACGAGGTGCACCTCGGCTCGTGGCGCGAGGGCCTGTCCTACCGGCAGCTCGCGTCCGAGCTCGTCGACTACGTCCTCGAGTGCGGGTTCACGCACGTCGAGTTCCTGCCCGTCGCGGAGCACCCGTTCGGCGGGTCGTGGGGCTACCAGGTGTCGTCCTACTACGCGCCGTCCGCGCGCTTCGGCAGCCCGGACGACTTCCGCTATCTCGTCGACAAGCTGCATCAGGCCGGCATCGGGGTGATCGTCGACTGGGTGCCCGCGCACTTCCCGAAGGACGACTTCGCACTCGTCCGCTTCGACGGCACCCCGCTGTACGAGCACGGCGACCCGCGCCGCGGCTAGCAGCCCGACTGGGGAACGTTCGTTTTCGTCTTCGGCCGCAGCGA
>JAICKR010000201.1 GCA_025927835.1 Jatrophihabitans sp.
CCGTCGCTGTATGACCTGCGCAACCTGTTCCAGGTCAACGTGGAGGAGGGCCGTCACCTGTGGGCCATGGTGTACCTGCTGCACGCCTACTTCGGCAGGGAGGGCCGTGAGGAGGCGGCGGAGCTGCTGCACCGCAACAGCGGCAGCCAGGACTCCCCGCGGATCCTCGGCGCGTTCAACGAGGAGACGCCGGACTGGCTGTCGTTTTTCATGTTCACCTACTTCACCGACCGGGACGGCAAGTACCAGCTCGGCACGTTGAAGGAATCGGCGTTCGACCCGTTGAGCCGCACCTGCGAGTTCATGCTCAAGGAGGAGGCGCACCACATGATGGTCGGCACCACCGGCGTCGACCGCGTCGTCGAACGCACCGCACACATGATGCGCGAGCACGACAGCGACGACGTCGCGGGCGCCGGGGTCATCCCGCTCGACGTCATCCAGAAGTACCTGAACTTCCACTACTCGGTATCGCTGGACCTGTTCGGTGGCGAGACGTCCACCAACGTCGCGAACTACTACACCGCCGGGCTGAAGGGTCGCTGGCTCGAGGAGCGGCGCCGCGACGACCACAAGCTGGCCGACGACTCGATCATGGTGGACGCGATGGACGACGGCGCGATCGCGCAGACCGAGGTGTCCGCTCTCGTCGGGCTGAACACGGACCTGCGTCGCGAGTACGTCGCCGACTGCGAGGGCGGGGTCAAGCGCTGGAACAAGATCCTCGACGAGCACGGCGTCGCCCGCCGCCTCGCGCTGCCGCACGTCGCGTTCAACCGGAAGGTGGGCGCGTTCGCGAACATCGAGGCCACTCCGGACGGCACCGTCGTCAGCCGCGAGGAGTGGCAGCGGGTGCAGGGCAAGCACCTGCCCACCGATGTCGACAAGGCCCACGTCCGCTCGTTGATGCGGCCGGTGTACGAGCGCGGCAAGATTGCCTCGTGGATCGCGCCACCGCGCAACGGGATCAACGGCAAGCCGTTCGACTTCGACTACGTGCATCTGAGCTAGCCCGGTGACCGCGTTCAACGCGAGTGAGTACCTGCTCGACCGCCAGCTCGCGGCCGGCAACGGTGCACGGCTCGCGCTCACCGGCCCGGGCGGCGACCTTACCTACGCCGAACTGCACGAGCGCGTCCTCGCGTCCGCCGCGGGGCTGCGCACGATCGGGCTGCAGCCCGAGCAACGCGTGCTGATGGTGATGGCCGACTCGCCGGCGTTCGTCGTCACCTACCTCGCCGCGATGCGCATGGGCGCGGTGCCCGTCCCGGTCTCGACGATGACGCACGCCGACGGGCTGGCCGAGCTGCTGCGTGACTCCCGTGCGCGAATGGTGGCTGTCACCCACGAGTTCGCCGAGCTCGCCGGCGTCGCACTGAAGGACGCCCCGGAGGTGGCGGCCGTACTGGCCGGACCGGGCGCCGAGGTGGCGACCGAGCTGCCGGTGCACCTGCTCGACGAACTGGCAGGCGCCGACGGCACGCCGTACGCCACGACGGCCGACTCACCCGCGTTCTGGCTCTACACCTCGGGCACGACCGGGTTGCCGAAGGCGGCGATGCACCGGCACGGCTCGATCCCGGTCGTGTGCGAGACCTACGCCGCACAGGTGCTCGGCGTCCGTGCGGATGACCGCTGCCTGTCCGCGGCCAAGGCGTTCTTCGCGTACGGGCTGGGCAACTCGCTGCTGTTCCCGCTCTCGGTCGGTGGCGCCGCCGTCCTCGAGCCGGCGCCGGCGCGTCCCGAGCTGCTCGCCGAGCGCGCCCGCAGCTACGGCGCGACGCTGTTCTTCGCCGGCCCCACCTTCTTCGCCAACATGCTGCGCGCGGAACTGGCGGCCGACGCGCTCGGAGCGGTGCGGCTCGCGGTGTCGGCTGGCGAGGCGCTGCCCGCGCCGCTCTACGAGCGGTGGACGAGCCACTTCGGCGTCGACATCCTCGACGGCATCGGGATGACGGAGATGCTGCACATCTTCCTGTCGAACCGCCCCGGCGAGGTGCGCGCAGGCAGCACCGGGGTCGCCGTCCCCGGCTATGACCTGAAGATCCTCGGCGACGACGGGCAGGAGGTCGAGCGGGGCACGCCGGGCACGCTCTATGTGCGTGGCGCGTCGACGGCGACCGGCTACTGGTCGCGCTACGACGCGAGCCGGCAGGTGTTCGCCGGCGAGTGGCTGCGCACCGGCGACACGTACGTCGAGGACGCCGACGGAAGCTATCGCTGCCTCGGCCGCACCGGCGACATGCTGAAGGCGAGCGGCATCTGGGTGAGCCCGGCCGAGGTCGAGGGACGGCTGCTCGCGCACGACGCCGTGGCGCAGGCGGTCGTGGTGGCCGCGCGCGACGGCGACGGGCTGGAGAAGCCGGTCGCCTACGTCATCCGCAACAGCGGGGTCGACGTCAGCGAGGACGACCTCATCGCGTTCTGCCGCGCCGGGCTGCCGTCGTTCAAGCGGCCGCGCCGGATCGTGTTCGTCGACTCCTACCCGACGACGGCAACGGGCAAGGTGCGCCGGGTCGAGTTGCGCGCGCTGGCCGCGACCGTCCTCGACGCCTGACGGTATTTCTGCTGGGCGTCCTCCGCGCGACGCGTAACGTCGCAGCGTGAGTGTCGACACCGCCGAGCCGGGCCTGGTCCTGCGTTCCACGCGCGGCCGCGGCGTGCTCGCGGCCACCATCCTCGGCAGCGGCATGGCGTCGCTGGACGGGACGGTCGTCAACGTCGCGCTGCCGCGGATCGGCAACGATCTCGACGCCGGGCTGACCGCGCTGCAGTGGACGATCAACGCCTACACGCTGACGCTTGCCGGGCTGCTGCTGCTCGGCGGCTCGCTGGGCGACCGGATGGGCCGGCTGCGCATCTTCGTGTTCGGCGTCATCTGGTTCACCGCGGCGTCCGTGGGCTGCACGGTGGCCCCCGACGCGGCGGTGCTGATCGCGATGCGCGCGTTGCAGGGCATCGGCGCCGCGCTGCTGACCCCTGGCTCACTCGCGATCCTCGAAGCGGTGTTCCGGCGCGAGGACCGCGCCGAGGCGGTCGGCGCCTGGTCGGGGCTGGGCGGCGTCGCCACCGCGGTGGGTCCAGTGCTCGGTGGCGTGCTCGTCGGGGCCGCGTCGTGGGGCTGGCGGTTGGTGTTCCTCATCAACGTGCCGATCGCGTTCGCCACCGTCTGGCTGGCGAAGCGCTACGTGCCCGAGACGCGGGACGAGCAGGCGGCCGGGCCGCTCGACGTGGTCGGGTCGGTGCTGGCCGCGCTCGGCCTGGCCGCGGTCGTCTACGCGTTGACCGAGGGTCCGCGGCAGGGCTGGCCGGTCGTGCTCGTCGGCTGCCTGATTCTCGGTGTCGCGTTGCTCGTCGCATTCGTCGTCTACGAAGGACGCAGCAGCACGGCGATGATGCCGCTGTCGTTGTTCCACTCGCGTGATTTTTCCGCGGCGAACCTCGTCACGCTCGTCGTGTACGCGGCGCTGTCCGGCGCGATCTTCCTCATTCCCGTGCAGCTGCAGCGAGTGTCGGGCTTCTCGCCGCTCGCCGCCGGTTCGGCGCTGTTGCCGATCACGGCGATCATGCTGCTGCTGTCCGCGCGGATGGGCCGTCTCGCGCAGCGCATCGGCCCACGCTGGCCGATGACGATCGGCCCACTGGTCGCGGGCGCGGGTCTGGCGCTGCTCGTCCGGGTCGGTTTCCACGCGTCCTATGTGGCCGACCTGCTGCCCGCACTGCTGGTGTTCGGGCTCGGTCTGGCGATCACGGTCGCGCCGCTGACCGCGACCGTGCTCGCCGCTGCGCCGAACCACCAGGTCGGTGTCGCGTCGGCGATCAACAACGATGTCGCACGCGCGGCGGGCCTGCTCGCCGTGGCGGTGCTGCCCGGGATCGCCGGCATCACCCAACACGCCTACGACCATCCGGCGCTGCTGTCGACGGGCTTCCACCACGCCGTGCTCATCGCCGCGGGTATGTGCGCGTTCGGCGGCGTGCTGTCCGCACTGCTCATCGGCCGCGAGTCCCCGGAGACGACGGCAGCGGCGTGCCGGCACGCCAAGGAGGACGATCCCACCGTCCTCTGCATGCACTGCGGCGTCGCGCAACCGCACGCACGCCCCTAGCCGGAGGCCGGGACGGACAGCGACAGGCCGAAGTCGCCGGCCGGATCGGTCCACCACTGCACGACGCGCAACCCGGCGCGAGCCAGTTCGCGTTCGACGTCGGCCTGGCGGAACTTCGTGGAGATCTCGGTGCGCATCTCCTCGCCGCGGGTGAACGGCACGGTGAGGCCGAGCCCGGTGATGTGCACGAGCTGGTCGCGGCGGGACCGCAGCCGCATCTCGATCCATTGGTGCGCGCTGTTCCACACCGCGACGTGATCGAACTCGTCCGGGTCGAAGTCGGCGCCGAGGTCGCGGTCGAGCACGGCGAGCAGGTTCTTGTTGAACGCGGCGGTCACCCCCGAGGCGTCGTCGTAGGCAGCGACGAGCCGCTCCGGCGACTTCACCAGGTCGGTGCCGAGCAGGAACGCGCCGCCGTCACCGAGACCGGCGCGCACCGCGGTCAGGAATCGCGCCCGCTGTGCCGGGTCGAGGTTGCCGATCGTCGATCCGAGGAAGGCGACCAACTGCTTCGGGTGCCGCGGGAGATGATCGAGATGCTTCTCGAAGTCGCCGACGATCGGCTCGACGGCCAGCCCCGGGAACTCGGCGGACACCGCGCTCGTCGCGTCCTTGAGCACCGCGGGGTCGACGTCGAACGGGACGAACCGTGCGAGGCTGCCCGCTCGGCGCAGCGCACGCAGCAGCAGCCGCGTCTTCTCCGACGTGCCGCTGCCGAGCTCGATCAGGGTCTCGGCGCCGGTGCGCGTCGCGATCTCGGCTGCGTGGGCCTCGAGGATCGCGCGCTCGGTGCGCGTGGGGTAGTACTCGGGCAGCCGGGTGATCTCGTCGAACAGCTCGCTGCCGCGGGCGTCGTAGAAGTACTTCGGCGGCAGC
>JAICKR010000188.1 GCA_025927835.1 Jatrophihabitans sp.
GGACGCGTTCCCACTCGGGCAGCAGGCGGGCGAACAGCCCGGCCTGGTCGAGCGCCTCGACGACCGGCACCGTCGCCGGACCCGCCTCGAGCAGAGCGACGAGAGCGTCGACCGCCGGCTGCGGCCACGGCTCGGGCAGCGGCGCCGACTCGGCGGCGAGCCGCTCCAGCGCGAACGGGGCGATGGGCAGGTCGTGCTCGGCCGCGGCGCGCGCGACCCGCAGCACGAGGCCCGGGTCGGCCCACGGGTCGGCGTCGCGGGCGAGCACCACCTCGCCGTCCTGCGCGACGACGTCCGGCGCGAGGCCGATGCGCTCCGGACCGGCTGGCCGAGCGCCGCCGAACAGCCGGCGCCGTGGGGTGCGTGCCTGCGCGTCGTCGATGCGCCGCCACGCCAGGTCCAGCTCGTGCGCGATGACCCGGGCGGCCTCGTTCACCTTGCGCAGCAGCACGTCGCGGCCCTGCTCGTCCTCGGTATCGAGGTAGCCGAGCGCGGCCGCGACCCCGTCCTGTTCCTGCTGGCGCAGCACGTCCTCCGCGCGGCCCGTCAGCCGGTGCAGCTCGCCGCGCGCGTCGAGCAGCACGGGATACGCCTCACGCACCCGCGTTGCGTAGTCGACCAGCTGAGCCAGGGCGAGCGCCTGCAGCGCGTGCGCGTCACGCAGCGCGCCGCGTGACTCCTTGAGGTTCGGCTCGAGCAGGAAGGCTGCATGCCCGGCGACCGCCCAGCGTTCGTGCGAGATCGCCTTCAGCTCGGATATCCGCTTGCCTGCTGTCGCGCGCCACGCGTCCAGCGTCGCCGTGCGCACCCGGCCGGTGAGCCCGGCATCGCCGGCCACGTGGCGCATGTAGAGCATGCCGAGCAGTGCCTTGAGATCGTCGTGCGCGACGGCGAGCGCTTGATCGGGTGTGCGGACGGAGTGGTCGAGACCGATCTTCGCGTCCCAGATCGGGTACCAGATCGAGTCGGCCAATGCGGCCAGCCCTTCGACCCGGCCCTCGTGCAGCAGCACCAGATCGAGGTCCGAGTGCGGTGCCGGCTCGCGCCGTCCCAGCCCGCCGACCGCGACCAGCGCGATGCCGTCGCGCTGGGGGACCAACTCGCGCAGCCAGCCGTCGTAGGCGTCGGAAAGCTCCTGCCGGAACTGCGCATCGAGAGGTCCGGGCCGGTCGAGTACCCCGGCCCGGACCTCGCTCAACGACTCAGAGGGCGTCGGCGTCGCGCTCCCCCGTCCTCACCCGGACGAGGGTCTCGACCGGCGTCACCCACACCTTGCCGTCGCCGATCTTGCCGGTGCGCGCAGCCTCGACGATCGCGGTCACCAACTTGTCGACGTCACCGTCGGACACCACGACGTCGATGCGGACCTTCGGCACGAAGTCGACGGTGTACTCGGCACCGCGATAGACCTCGGTGTGGCCTCGCTGCCGGCCGAAGCCCTGCACCTCGCTGACGGTCAGCCCCTGGATACCCAGCACCTCGAGGGCGGATTTCACGTCGTCGAGCTTGAACGGCTTGATGACCGCGGTGATCTGCTTCATGCCAGCGCGCCTTCCTTGGTCGAGGTCAGCGATGATGCCGCACCGTGCGCCGCACCGTGCCCGGCCCCGGCGAGGCTACCGCCACTGTGCCCGCCGAAGTCGTAGGCCACCTCGCCGTGCTGATCGGCATCGATGCCCTCGATCTCGGCATCGCGGTCGATGCGCCACCCGATCGTGTGCTTGATCGCCAGCCCGATGACCGTCGTGAGCACGCCGGTCCAGATGAGGGTGAACGCGACGCCGGCCGCCTGGTGCCCGAGCAGGGTCAGGTCGCCGCCGTAGAAGATGCCGTTGCCGCCCTTCGGGAAGAACCCGTCGACACCCTGCGGCGAGGATGTCGTGCCGACGAAGCCGATGAGCAGCGCGCCGATGATGCCGCCGACGAGGTGCACGCCGACGACGTCGAGCGAGTCGTCCAGCCCGAACTTGTACTTCAGCCCGACCGCCCATGCACACGCCATGCCCGCGACACCGCCGACGACGATCGCGCCGGTGACGTTCACCGCGCCGCAGGACGGGGTGATCGCGACCAGCCCGGCGACGACACCGGACGCCGCTCCGAGCGACGTCGCCTTACCGTGCAGGACCCGCTCGACGAGCAGCCAGCCGAGCATCGCGCACATCGTGGCCAGCGTGGTGTTCAGGAACGTGGTGCCCATCTCGCCCTGGAACTGCGCGGAGAAGCTGCCCCACGCCTTGGTGGTGTCGTCGTTGAACACCATCGAGCCGACGTTGAACCCGTACCAGCCGAACCAGAGCAGGCCGGCGCCGATCATGGTGAGCGTGAGGTTGTGCGGCTTCATCGGGTCGCGCATGAAGCCGACCCGCTTGCCGATGATCAGCGCGAGCACACCGCCCGCGATGCCCGCGTTGATGTGCACGACGGTGCCGCCGGCGTAGTCGAGGTTCGGGAAGTGGGAGTAGAACCAGCCGCCGCCCCAGATGTTGTGCGCGACCGGGAAGTAGCACAGCGTCACCCACAGGACCGAGAAGACGATCCAGGACGACAGCTTGACCCGGTCGGCGACGGCGCCGCTGATCAGCGCCACGGTGATGGTCGCGAAGGTCAGCTGGAACAGCACGTAGATGTAGTTGCTCTGGCTGACTCCGTGCAGCCCCCACATCGAGAACGGGTTCGCGATCAACTTGCCGTTGCTGTTGCCCACGCCGTCAGCGCCCCAGCCTTCGGACCAGCCCCACAGCACGAAGACGATGCCCACCACTGCGAACGCGACGAACGACATCATCATCATGTTGAGCACGGACCTGGATCGCGTCATCCCGCCGTAGAACAGCGCGAGCGCCGGCACCGTCATCATCAACACCAGTGCCGTCGCCACGATCATCCAGGCGTAGTAGCCGTCCATTCAGCCTCCATCGACGTGTCAGCGCCCGGACGGCAGCCGTCGCCGGTATCGGGCGGATCGCTGTGCACTCTGTGCGAGCCACGTTTCGGGAGACCGCGCGACATGTTTCGCGCATGTAACCGACGGTCGCGGCCCCCGAGAGGTCGGGCGCTACGGTCGTGACGTGAGCAGCCTCACCCGCGCCGACGCGCGCACCCGCGCCGCGCAGGTGCGGGTCGAGGCGTACGAGGTCGCCCTCGATCTCACCCGGGGCGAGCAGGACTTCGGGTCCGTCACGACCATCCGGTTCCGCTGCACCGAGCCCGGCTCGTCCACGTTCGTGGACGTGGCCGCCGCAGCGCTGCGCGCGGCCCGGCTCAACGGCGCGGAGCTCGACATCGCGGTCGCCTACGACGCAGCCGCACACCGGCTGCGGGTCGACGGTCTGGCGGCCGACAACGAGCTCCTCGTGGACGCGGTCATGACCTACTCGCACGACGGCGAGGGGCTGCACCGGCACGTCGACCCGGCCGACGGCCGCACGTACGTGTACGCGATGTCGTTCCTCGACGCCGCGCCGCGCTGGTTCGCCTGCTTCGACCAGCCCGACCTGAAGGCGCCGATGAGCTTCGACGTCCGCTGCCCGGCCGACTGGGTGGTCGCCGGCAACGGGCCGGCGCGCGAAGTCGGCGCGGGCCGCTGGGCGATCGCGTCCACGGCGCCGCTGGCGACCTACTTCACCACCCTCGTGGCGGGTCCGTACCACGTCGTCACCGACTCGCACGAGGGCATCGCGCTCTCGTTGCGGGTGCGGCAGTCGATGGCCGGCCCCCTCGACCAGGACGCCGAGTCGCTGTTCGCGCACACGAAGCACTGCCTGACCGAGTTCCAGGCACTGTTCGGCGTCCCCTACCCGTGGGGTGAGTACCACCAGGCGTTCGTGCCCGAGTTCAACGCCGGCGCAATGGAGAACCCGGGCTGCGTGACATTCCGCGACACGCTCGTGTTCCGCTCGCGGGTCACCGACTTCGAGCGGATCAGCCGCGACGTCACGATCGCGCACGAGATGGCGCACATGTGGTTCGGCGATCTCGTCACGATGCGCTGGTGGGACGACCTGTGGCTCAACGAGTCGTTCGCCGAGTACCTGGGCTACCGCGTCACCGGTGAGTCGAGCTGGGTGTCGTTCGGCGCGGCGCGCAAGTCGTGGGGTTACGCCGCCGACCGCCGCCCGTCGACGCACCCGGTCGCGGGCAACGGCGCCGCGGATGCGAAGAGCGCGCTGTCGGAGTTCGACGGCATCTCCTACGCGAAGGGCGCCTCGGTGCTGCGCCAGCTGGCGGTGCATCTCGGCGACGACGTATTCCTCGGCGGGCTGCGCCGCTACATCACCCGGCATGCGAACGGCAACGCCGAGCTCGCCGACCTGATCGGCGCGTGGGCCGGTGCCGGCGCGACCGATATCGAGGCGTGGACGAGCGCGTGGCTCACCACCACCGGACTCGACACGCTGTCGGCGCGAGACGGGCACGTCGCGCGGCACAGCCCGGAGGGTGCGCCGCGGGTGCACGCGATCGAGGTGGCCGTCCTCGCGCCCGACGGTGCCGAGGCGGCCTCGGCGCGGGTGACCGTGGCCGGCGAGCAGGTGAGCACCGGCCTGCGCACGCCCGGTGTCGTGCTGCCCGACGCGCGCGACGAGTCGTGGGTCAAGATCGGGCTGTCCGGCAGCACCTGGCGTGCGATGCCTCGGTTGCTGCCGGGCGTGTCCGACCCGCGGACCCGGGTCGCGGTGTGGAACGCGCTGCAGCTTGCCGCTGCCGACACCGAGGTCGACCCGATGCTGGCGGTTGACATCGTCGCCGCCGCACTACCCGCCGAAGCCGACGACTCGGTGATCACGACGGTCGGGCGCTGGGCCACGCGCGCGGTGTGCGGCCTCTACCTCGACGACGAGCGGCGCCGGGCGGCGCAGGCTCGCATCGCCGGCGCGCTGCTCGGCGTCGCCGAGGTCGTGCCGCCCGGCTCGGCGCGCCAGCTCGCCGCGGTACGGGTCGTGATCGGGGTGACGTCGGACGCGGGGCGGCTGCGCGACTGGCTCGCCGCCCGTGACCTGCCGCCCGGCCTGGTCGTCGACGCCGAGTTGCGCTGGGCGATCCTGGAGCGGCTGGCCCGGCTCGGCGAGCTCGACGACGCCGCGATCGGGGTGGAGGCGACCGCCGACCACTCGTCCGCGGGCGCTGTGCACGCGGCCCGGTGCCGCGCGGCGCGACCCGACCGGCGCGCGAAGCGAGCGGCCTGGAACGCACTCATGCACGACGAGGCGCGGCCGAACTACGAGCTGTACGCGCTGGCTGAAGGCTTCTGGGATCCCGACCAGCGCAGCCTCACCGAGCCGTACGTCGGGCGCTACTTCGAGCAGGTGCCCGACACCGCCGAGCTGCGTTCGGGCTGGATCGTCGAGCGGTTGGCGCTGATCGCTTTCCCGTGGGCGGTGGTCACCGACGCCGTGTGGGACGCCACCGTGCAGCTGCTCGCCGACGAGCGGCTCGACCCGCGGGTGCGCCGCTCGGTGACCGATGCCGGCGACGACCTGCGCCGCGCGCTGGCCGTGCGCCGCCGCTATCCCTAGCCGACCGCGGCGCGGGCGGCGGCGAAGGCCTGTACGCAGGTCTCCACGTCCGCCTCGGAGTGCGCGGCCGAGAGCTGCACGCGGATGCGCGCCTTGTCCCTCGGTACGACCGGGAAGCTGAACGCGATCACGTACACGCCGTGCTCGAGCATCGTGTCGGCGATCCGGCCGGCGAGCACGGCGTCGCCGAACATGACGGGGACGATGGGGTGCTCGCCGGGCAGGATGTCGAAGCCGTCCTCGGCCATCCGCCGGCGGAACAGTTCGGTGTTGGCGCGCAGAGCCGACCGCGCATCGTCCGAGGTGGCGACCAGGTCGAGCGCCGCCAGCGA
>JAICKR010000240.1 GCA_025927835.1 Jatrophihabitans sp.
AGGTCGAACGGTGCGCGGTTGGTCTCGCCGACGACCGCGATCGCGTAGATGCCGAACGAGACGCACAGCCCGAGGACGTTCCAGTAGTGCCGCTGGCCGTAGACGATGCCCGAGGTCGACATGGTGTTCGAGAACAGGAACACCGCGACCATCGACAGGCCCATCGCGACCTCGTACGAGATCATCTGCGCCGCGGAGCGCAGCCCGCCGAGCAGGGGGTACGTCGAGCCGGACGCCCAGCCGGACAGCACGATGCCGTACACGCCCAGCGACGAGCACGCGAACACGACGAGCACGCCCACCGGCAGGTCGGTGAGCTGCAGCGCCGTGTGGTGGCCGAACATCGACACCTCGGGCCCGAACGGGATCACCGAGAACGCGAGGAACGCGGGTACCGCGGACAGCACCGGCGCCAGCCAGTACACCGGCTTGTCCGCGAGGACGGGGATGATCTCTTCCTTGAACGCGAGCTTGATGCCGTCGGCCAGTGACTGCAGCACGCCCCACGGGCCGACGCGGTTCGGGCCGATGCGGTTCTGCATCCGGCCCACGACCTTGCGCTCGAACACGATCGCGAACAGCGTCATGACGACGAGGAACGCGAAGACCGCGACAACCTTGATCAGGTTGAGCCAGAACGGCTGGTCGCCGAAGCCGGGCAGATTCTGCGAGGCAGCTTCCAGCATCACGACCCCTCTCCGATGACCGGCGGGGCATCGGTGCGGACGAGCGTGACCTCGGTGCCCGGCCCGGCGCCGAGGGTGGCCCGCACCGCGCAGCCGCGCGCGTTCGTCGGCAGCCACACCACGCCGTCGGGCAGCTCGTCGATCGCGACCGGCGCGACGATGACGCCGCGCTGGGTGCTCACCGACACCGACTCGCCCTCGGCGATGCCGAGCGCTTCGGCGCTCGCCTTCGACAGCCGGGCGTGCACCCGCTTCGCGGTGCCGGCCAGGTGCTCGTCGCCGACCTGCATGCGACCCGCGTCGATGAGCTCGTGCCAGGTGGCGAGCAGTGCCTTGCCGTCGCCGGGTGCACTCACCGACGCCGGCTTGACCGACGGCGCGGCGGGCCGGGACGAGGCGGTGCCCAGCTGCAGCAGCTCGGCGCGCGCCGCCTCGACCGTGGGCAGGCGGAGGTCGACGTCCATCTCCTCGGCGAGTGCGTTGAGCACCCGGCCGTCCGAGATCGCGCCGGTGCCGGCGATCGTCATGTCGTACGGACGGCGCCGGCCCTCCCAGGTGACGTAGCGGCCGGCCTTCTCCGCGGCCGGCGCGACCGGCAGCACGACGTCGGCGTGCTCGGTCACCGCGCTGTGCCGGATCTCGAGGCTGACGATGAAGCCGGTGCGCTCGAGCGCCTCTGCGGCGCACGCCGGGTCGGGCGCATCCGCCGGGTCGAGTCCGCCGACGACGAGAGCGGCGAGCGAGCTGTCGGCGGCGGCGCGCAGGATCGCGTCCACGTTGCGGCCGGCGCGCGCCGGGATCGACGCGCCCCACACGGCCTCGACCTCACCACGCGCGGACGCGTCGGTGACGAGCCGGCCGCCGGGCAGCAGGTTGGGCAGCGCGCCCGCGTCGATGGCGCCGCGCTCACCGGCGCGGCGCGGGATCCAGGCAAGCTTCGCGCCGGTCGTCGCGGCCAGCGCGGCAGCCGAGCTCAGCGCCCCGGGCGAGGACGCGAGCCGCTCTCCGACCAGGATCAATGATGATGCGCCGCCTGTGCCTCCAGAGCCGAGCGCACCCTGCACCGGGCCGGGCAGCGCGTCGAGAACGGCGCCCTCCCCACCGGGCAGGCACTCGACCAGCGAGCCGCCGAGCTTCGCGGCGCCGCCCGACAGCAGCGGTGCCACCGACCACACCTTCGTGGCGCCGAGCCGGGCCGACTTGAGCAGCCGCAGGAAGACGATCGGCGACTCCTCCTCGGGCTCGAAGCCGGCGAGCAGCACGGCCGGTGCCTTCTCGAGGTCGGCGTAGGAGACGTGTTCCGGCGTGACGCCGGCGACGCAGGCCGCGAGGAAGTCGCTCTCCTCGGCCGACACCGGCCGCACCCGCGCGTCGACGTCGTTGCTCTGCAGCGCGACGCGGGCGAACTTCGCGTACGCGTAGGCGTCCTCTTCGGTGAGCCGGCCGCCGGGCAGCACGCCGACACCACCGCGGTCGGCCGCTTCCTGCAGCCCGGTGGCCGCCCGGGCGAGCGCCTCGGGCCAGCTCGCCTCGCGCAGCGCGCCGTCCTCGCCACGCACCAGCGGGGTCAGGATGCGATCGGCCTGCACGGCGTTGTGGAACGCCCAGCGGCCCTTGTCGCAGTTCCACTCCTCGTTCACGTCCGGGTCGTGGCCGGCCAGCCGGCGGGTGACCTTGCCGCGCCGCCAGTCGCTGCGCTGGGCGCAGCCGGACGAGCAGTGCTCGCACACCGAGTCGGTCGACTGCAGGTCGAACGGCCGGGCGCGGAACCGGTAGGACGCGCCGGTGAGCGCCCCGACCGGGCAGATCTGCACCGTGTTGCCGGAGAAGTAGGACTGGAACGGCACCTCGTCGGACGTGCCGACCTGCTGCTGCGCGCCACGCTCGAGCAGGTCGATGAACGGATCGCCCGCGATCTGCTCGGAGAAACGGGTGCAGCGCTGGCACAGCACGCAACGTTCGCGGTCGAGCAGCACGTTGGACGAGATCGCGACCGGCTTCGGGAAGGTGCGCTTGTCCTCGTGGAAGCGCGATTCGGCGCGGCCGTTGCTCATCGCCTGGTTCTGCAGCGGGCATTCGCCGCCCTTGTCGCACACCGGGCAGTCGAGCGGGTGGTTGATGAGCAGCATCTCCATGATGCCGTGCTGCGCCTTGTCCGCCACCGGGGAGCTCAGCTGGGTCTTGATGACCATGCCGGGCATCACCGTCGTGGTGCAGGAGGCGGCCGGCTTGGGCATGCCGCGCCCGTTGCCCATG
>JAICKR010000182.1 GCA_025927835.1 Jatrophihabitans sp.
CATCTGGGGACGTGACTGGGACCCGCTGCTCGCGCGCGACGGCGACGGCGTGCTCGTGAACCGCATGAACAGCACGCCCGACGGCCAGTTCCAGACGTACTCGGTCGAGAGCGGCGCGTACATCCGCCAGCACTTCTTCGACGGCGACCCGCGGCTGCGCAAGATGGTCGAGGACCTCTCCGACGACGACTTGCGCAAGCTCTCCCGCGGCGGGCACGACTACCGCAAGGTCTATGCGGCCTTCGAGGCGGCGCGCAGCCACGTCGGTCAGCCGACGGTCATCCTCGCCAAGACGATCAAGGGCTGGACGCTCGAGTCGTTCGAGGGACGCAACGCCACACACCAGATGAAGAAGCTGACCGCCGCCGACCTCAAGGCGTTCCGCGACCGGCTCTACCTGCCGATCACGGACAAGGAACTCGAGGCCGACCTGCCGCCGTATTACCACCCGGGCGAGAAGTCGGACGAGATCCAGTACATGAAGGAGCGGCGCGCGGCCCTGGGCGGCGCGCTGCCCAAGCGCACCGTGCGGGCCAAGCCGCTCACGCTGCCCGGCGAGAAGGCGTATGCGGAGCTGCGCGCAGGCTCGGGCAAGCGGCAGATCGCGACCACGATGGCCACCGTCTCGCTGTTCAAGGATCTGATCAAGGACAAGGAGATCGGCGCGCGGTTCGTCCCGATCATCCCGGACGAGGCGCGCACGTTCGGTCTCGACGCGATCTTCCCGACGGCGAAGATCTACTCCCCGCACGGGCAGGAGTACGACGCGGTCGACCGCGAGCTGCTGCTCTCCTACAAGGAGTCGACGACCGGACAGATCCTGCACGAGGGCATCTCGGAGGCGGGATCGATGGCCTCGCTCATCGCGGCGGGCACGGCGTACGCCACGCACGCGACGCCGATGATCCCGTTCTACATCTTCTACTCGATGTTCGGCTTCCAGCGCACCGGCGACCAGTTCTGGCAGCTCGCCGACCAGCTTGGCCGCGGCTTCGTCCTCGGCGCGACCGCGGGCCGCACGACGCTCACCGGTGAGGGGCTGCAGCACGCGGACGGCCACTCGCTGCTGCTCGCCTCGGCCAACCCGGCCTGCGTCGCCTACGACCCCGCCTGGGCCTACGAGGTCGCGCACATCGTGCGGGCCGGGCTGGCGCGGATGTTCGGCGTCGGCGCTTACGAGAGCGCGGACGTGTCCGACCGCGACGTCTTCTACTACCTCACGATCTACAACGAGCCGGTCGTGCAGCCGGCCGAGCCCGAGGGACTCGACGTCGACGCGTTGCTGCGCGGCCTCTACCGCTACTCCCCGGGGCTGCAGAACGGCCGCCCGCGGGCGCAGGTGCTCGCGTCCGGCGTGGCACTGCCGTGGGCGCTCGAGGCGCAGCGGCTGCTCGGCGAGGACTGGGGCGTCGACGCGGACGTGTGGTCGGCGACGTCCTGGAACGAGCTGCGCCGCGACGCCGTCGACTGCGAGCGGCATGCGCTGCTCAACCCCGGCGAGGAACCGCCCGTCCCGTTCGTCACGCAGCAGCTGGCCGACACGACCGGTCCGGTCGTCGCGGTGTCGGACTTCATGCGCGCGGTGCCCGACCAGATCGCGCGCTGGGTGCCGGGCGACTACACCTCGCTCGGCACCGACGGCTTCGGCTTCGCCGACACGCGTGGCGCCGCACGCCGTTACTTCCACGTCGACGCGCAGTCGATCGTGGTCTCTGTGCTCGAGCAGCTCGCCCGCCGCGGCGAGGTCAAGCGGGAGACCCCGCGGCAGGCCTTCGAGAAGTACGAGTTGGACTCGATCACCGCCGCGGGCACCGGCACGGTCGGCGGCGACTCATAGCCACACCTTCCCGCCAGCACTGGTTGATTTCTGGGACGGATTCCAACCAGCTCTGGCGGGAAGACGGAGGTGGTCGCGCAGCCAACCCCTCGTCTCCGGCCACCGGTTGACGACGTCGTCCCAGGTGACCCGCTCGATGCGGTAACCGAGCTTGCGGAGCCGGACCTCGCGGCGCTTCTCGCGCCGCCATTCCTCGTCCGAGTACTTCGCCAGCCCGTCCATTTCGAGAATCAGCCCGTGTTCCTCGAAGAGCATGTCCACCCGGTCGCGCCCGATCCAGACCTGCAATCGAGGCGCCGGGAAGCCGCCCTCGTGCAGTCGCAACCGTGTGATCGATTCGAGGGGCGACTCCGCATCCGGCGATGCCAGCAGCAGGACGGTCCTCGCCTGCCGCACGCCTGGCCAACCGGCGGCTGCTTCCAGAGCGCGGTCGATGCCGGCGGCGCTGGTCAAACTTTGGCAAAGGGCGGCGTCGGCTGCCATGATGGCGTCCCACCGATCGTGTCGCCCGAGGTCGACGAGCGTGCGCGCGATGGTCGTAGCCGGGCAGCCGAACCAGCCGGCCTGCTCGCCCGGCGTCAGCGTCGCGCCGTAGATGTGCGAGGTGCCGCGGTGCCGCCCGAGCCCGACGGGATCCACGGCGGTGAGCTCGGGGCGATCGGGCACTCGAAATGTAGGCAGGCCATGCAGGATCGCGACGCTGCGGCCACTGACGACATGGCCGCGCCGACGCCGTGCGGCCGCCGTGCTCTGCACCGCGTGCCGTCGTCGGCGCACCACGTAGGGTCTCGGATCCCTGATATCGATCGGTGCGACGTAGCCGTAGCCGGCGCCCACCCAGTCGCCACGGCGAACCCGAGTGCGCGCCTGTTGCCGGGAGATCCCGAGCGGGTGCAGTTCGTCCGCCGAGAGCACGAACCACCGGCCGTGCTGGACCGTGCGGTCACCGGCCCGAATCGACCACCAGGTGTGCCATTCGTCGGCACTCATCTCGAACACGCCGACGATGGTGGTGCACTTCAGGTGCCGTCGCGCCGGCTGTCCACAGCCGAAGCAGCCGCTTCCCGCCAGCACTGGTTGATTTCTGGGACGGATTCCAACCAGCTCTGGCGGGAAGGGCTAGCTGCGGGCGCCGACGGTGAGTTCGGCGAGGGGGTCGAGTTCGGCCAGGTCTGCCGCGCCGAGCGTGACGTCGAGGGCTGCGACGTTCTGCTCCAGCCACTGCACTCGCTTCGTACCGGGAATCGGCACGACCGGGATGCCCAGCCTCGACGACTGGGCGTGCACCCAGGCCAAGGCGACCTGCGCCGGCGTCACGCCGAGGCGCTCGGCCACCACGGACGCCCGTGCCACGATCCGCGCGTTCGCCTGCGCGGCCTCGCCCACCCAACGGTCCCGGCCGCGCCGGAAGTCGTTCGGGCCGAGGGTTGCCGGATCGACGGTGCCGGTGAGGAAGCCGCGGCCCAACGGGGAGTACGGGACGAGCCCCACGCCGAGCTCTCGCATCGCCGGCGCCAACGCCTCCGGGTCGCGCGTCCACAGCGCGTACTCGCTCTGTACCGCGGTGATCGGATGCACCGCGTGCGCCCTCCGTAGCTGTGACTCGTCGACCTGCGAGAGGCCGAGGAAGCGCACCTTGCCCTGCTGCACCAGCTCGCTCATCGCGCCGACCGTCTCCTCGATCTCGACGTCCTCGGGCGGGCGGTGCATGAAGTACAGGTCGATGTGCTCGACGCCGAGCCGGACCAGCGAGTCGGCGCACGCCTGCCTGACGTAGCGCGGATGGCCGCGGCCGCGCCACGGCTTGCCCTCGGACACGTCCATGCCGAACTTCGTCGACAGCTGCACGCCGTCGCGACGCCCGTGCACCGCCCGGCCGACCAGCACCTCGTTGTGCCCGGCGCCGTAGCCGTTCGCGGTGTCGAGGAACGTGACGCCGAGGTCCAGCGCGCGCCGGATCGTGGTGATCGACTCGTCCCAGTCCGCCGGGCCGTAGTGCTGGCTCATGCCCATGCAGCCCAGGCCCTGGGCCGAGACGGTCAACCCACCCAGCCGGGTGGTCGGGAGGGCCATCAGTAGCGGCCGCCCACGACCTGGGCGGCGAGCGGGTCGAGCTCGGCGAGATCGGTCTCGTCAAGTTCGACGTCGAGCGCACCGACGTTCTGTTCCAGCCATTTCACCCGCTTGGTGCCGGGGATCGGTACGACCGGTACGCCCAGTGCCGCGGTGCGGCCGTGCACCCAGGCGAGCGCGACCTGCGCGGCTGTCACACCATGCCGCTCCGCGACGGCGGAGACCGCGGCCGCGATCGCCTGGTTCGCCTCGCCCGCCGAGCCACTGAACCGCGGGTTGCGCGCGCGGAAGTCGTTCGCGGCGAAGCTCGCGGTGTCGACGGTTGCGGTCAGAAAGCCGCGACCGAGCGGCGAGTACGGCACGAGCGCGACGCCGAGTTCGCGCAGCGCCCCGAGGACGGTCGTCTCCGGGTCGCGCGTCCACAGCGAGTACTCGCTCTGCACGGCCGTGATCGGATGCACCGCGCACGCCCGGCGCAGCAGGTCGTCGTCGACCTCGGACAGCCCGAGATAGCGCACCTTGCCGGCCTCGACGAGTTCGGCCATCGCGCCGACGGTCTCCTCGATCTCCGCGTCCTGCGGCGGCCGGTGCAGGTAGTACAGGTCGATGTGGTCGACGCCGAGCCGCAACAGCGAGTCGTCGCACGACGCGAGGACGTAGGCGCGCTTGCCGTGCAGCTGCCGCTCGTCCGACGAGACGTCGCGGTCGATGCCGAACTTCGTTGCGAGCTGCACCTGGTCGCGCCGGTCGTGAATGGCCCGGCCGACCAGCACCTCGTTGTGCCCCGCTCCGTACACGTTGGCGGTGTCGAGGAAGGTGACACCGAGATCGAGCGCGCGGTGCAGGGTCGTGATCGACTCGTCCCAGTCGGTCGGGCCGTACCACTGGCTCATGCCCATGCAACCCAGGCCCTGCGCGGACACGGTCAGCCCGCCGAGTTTCACCGTCCCAATGCTCATGCTCCGACACTAACCACAAGCAGTTCACCGTCGCCGTCGATTTCGACGGCCCCCGCGGCGCGCACCGAGTCACCGGCTGCAAGATCGGCACCGGCGACGTGGAAGTCGCCGCTGCCGACGAACAGGAACACCAGCGGCGCGTCCACCTTCGTGGCCCGGCAGCGGCGCAGCACGTCGAACTGCCCGCCGCGCAGCCCCAGCGGCGGCACAGCGATGGCGTAGTCGGGCACCGCGTCGTCGGTGCGCAGCGCCAGCTGGACGAGCCGCAGCGGTTCGAGCGAGGACGCGTTGCGCTCGGCGTGGCGGATGCCCGTCCCGGCGAGCTGGTACTGCGCGTGCCCGGGCTGGACGAGGTGCCGGCGGCCGGCGCCGTCCCAGTGTGCGAGCGTGCCGTCGAGCACCCAGCTGACGAGCTCGACGCCGGCGTGCGGGTGCGGTTCGAAGCCCGCGTCCGGCGCGATCAGGTGTTCGTCGCAGGCCACGAGCCGGCCGAAGGCGACGTTGTCCGGGTCGTAGTACGCGCCGGCGGCGAAGCAGTGCCACGTGGTGATGCCCGGTTGCTCGACCCGATACCGGTCGGCCGCCCGGCGCACGTCGATCACGGGCGATGGGCGTGGTCGGCGGTCCAGGCGAGCAGCGCGTCCACCGGCCAGCTGTTCACGACCGAGTCGATCGGCACCCCGCAACGCGCGGCGCGCTCGCAGCCGTTGGGCAGCCAATCGAGCTGACCCGGCGCATGGGCGTCGGTGTCGATCGAGGTGAGGCAGCCGGCCTCGACGGCCAGGCGCAACAGCCGCTTGGGCGGGTCGAGCCGCTCCGGACGCGAGTTGATCTCGACAGCGACACCGAACTGCGCACACGCGGCGAACACGAGCTCGGCGTCGAACTCCGACTCCGGGCGCTTGCCCCGCCCGCCGGTGATCAGGCGGCCGGTGCAGTGCCCGAGCACGTCCGTGTGCGGGTTGGAGACCGCCGCGACCATTCGCGGCGTCATCTCCGCGGCCGGCATGCGCAGCTTCGAGTGCACGCTCGCGACGACGACGTCCAGCCGCGCCAGCAGCGACGGCTTCTGGTCGAGGCTGCCGTCCTCGAGGATGTCGACCTCGATCCCGGTGAGGATGCGGAACGGGTCGAGTTCCTCGTTGAGTTCGGCCACCACGTCGAGCTGGCGTTCCAGCCGCTCCGCAGACAGCCCGTTCGCCACGGTGAGCCGCGGCGAGTGGTCGGTGAGCACGACGTAGTCGTGTCCGATCCGCATCGCCGTCCCGGCCATCTCGCGGATCGGCGAGCCGCCGTCGGACCAGTCCGAGTGCGTATGGCAGTCGCCGCGCAGCGCCGCGCGCACGGCGGCGGTCGCCTCGTCGAGCGGCACGTCCTCGGTCGCCTCGAGCCGGCGCAGATACACCGGCACCTCGTCGCCGAGCGATTCGGCGATGCAGCGGGCGGTGACCTTGCCGATGCCCGCGAGCTTCTCGTGCGTGCCAGCCGCGGCCCGCTCCTCGACCGCTCAGGCGGGCGTCTCGTCCACGACTCCGGCCGAATTGCCGAATGCGAGCACCCGGTAGGTCGGCTCTCTCGCCCCCTCAAGCAGGAACGCGATCTGG
>JAICKR010000040.1 GCA_025927835.1 Jatrophihabitans sp.
CACCGAGTTCACGAAAGCCGCCCAATCGGCGCAGCGCGGCGGCGTGCGGGGTCTCGACACCACCAACAGCGACGCGGACCGGGAGCTCAAGGCCATCCTCGACGAGTACGCGAAGATCGAACGGGCGATGAGACCGGTTGTCAGTCAGGCGAAGGGTCTGGCGACTTCGGCAAAGGAGACCGCGGACAAGCTCAAGGCGGCAGTCACATCGGGCAATGCCGACGACAAGGCGACGAAGGACGTCGCGACGAAGCTGCGCAGCATCAAGGACCAACTCGGCGTGCTGAACTCCGACGTCGAGCGCTTGAACGGCCCGTGGCACGCCGCGGCGCTCTGGCAGGTCGTCAAACGAAGATGAAGTCCTTGTCCGACTACGACAAGGGCTTCCCCGAGTCGGCGCTGCGGCAGCGCACGCATTTCATGGAGCAGGGCCAACACCTGGCCGAAGGACCGCTCCACGAAGCGACCAAGCAGTTCGAGCGGGCCAAGAGACTGCTCAACGACTCGACGAAGTACCGCGCCTACGGCGCCCCACCTCTAGCGCGGGCGTATCGCGATCAGATCATGCTGAGCAGCCGGTAGGCACCCGCGGCCAGGCCACGATCACCACGGCAAATACCGCTGCCCGCTTCGACGTGAACAGCCGGGTCGAGCCCGGCGAGTCACGCCAACCGACGAGCTGCAGGAACTTGTCCATGATCAACGACTCTAGGGTTCGCGTCTGCCGTCCACAATGACATCCGATGGTGCGGCGATGCTGGAAAGCACGGCGAGCCACAGGGCGGTGAGGTGGTCGACGAGCTGGACCCGGGTCATGCGCAGGCGACCGGTAAGGACGGCCTCGATGACGTCCGCGGCGCCGCCCATGACGAACAGGGCGGCCGCGCGTGCGGTGCGGCGTTCACGCAGGCCGAGCGTGTTGAGTACGGTGAGGCCGTCGATGATCAGATCGGCGTAGTCGGTGACCAGCTGATGGCGCCGGGCGCGAAGCGGGCCGTGCCCGGACGCGGCGACGAGAAGCGCACTCGCCTTGCGCGGATCGGTGACCACCACGCCGTAGCCGGCGTCGATCGCCGCGCGCACCTGGGCCGCCAGCTCGGGCGGCGACGACGTCAGCGCCGCGAGCGCGACATCGGCAACCTCGTCCACGACCGAGTTGACCGACGCGAGCAGCAACTGATCGAGGTCGGCGAAGCTCTCGTAGAAGTAGCGCGGCGTCAGGCGCGCTCGTGCGCACACCGAGCGCACGCTGACGCCGGAGATGCCCTCGGTGTGCAAGCAGTCCAGGGCCGTCTCGATGAGCGTGCGCCGGCGCGAGGCGCGACGGTCCTCGGCCGACACCCCGCGGTACGCCCGGCTCACCGCCATGCGCCGATCCTACAATGTTGACAACGACCGTTGTCAGACTATCGTCGGACTCATGGCGATCGACCAGCAGCCAGACGTGCGGGCGATGCCGATGCCGCCAGGTGAGCGCGGGCTGCCCTTCGTGGGCAACAGCCTCAAGTTCGCGAGCGGGAAGATGGTCGCCACGCACGAGTGGTACGAGAAGTACGGACCGGTCTCGTGGACGCGCGCGGTCGGCAACCTCTGGATCAACGTCGAGGGTCCGGACGCGTGCGGCGCAGTGCTGCAGGACCGCGACCGCGTCTTCGACGCCAGCGGTTGGTCGGTGCTCATCGGCCCGTTCTTCCACCGCGGCCTGATGCTCCTCGACGGCGCCGAGCATCACCGGCACCGCCGCATCATGCAGGAGGCGTTCACCAGCGAGCGGCTCGCCGGATACCTCAGCCCGGTCAACGACACGATCGCGAGCGGTCTCGCCGCGTGGCCGACCGGCAGCCTGCACTTCTACCCGCGCATCAAGCAGCTCACGCTCGACGTCGCCACCCGCACGTTCATGGCCGACAAGATCGGCCGCGAGTCGCAGCGGGTCAACCGCGCGTTCTCCGACACCGTCCGCGCGGCAACCGCGTTCGTGCGGGTGCCGATCCCGGGGACGCGGTGGGCGCGTGGCATCGCGGGCCGGCGGTTGCTCGAGGATTACCTGCGCCCACGCATCGCCGCGCACCGCGAAGGCGACGGCAACGACCTGTTCAGCGCGCTGTGCCATGCGCAGACCGACGACGGCGAGCGGTTCACCGACGAGGACGTGGTGAACCACATGATCTTCCTGCTGATGGCCGCACACGACACGTCCACCAGCACGCTGACCACGATGGCGTACTACTTCGCGCGCTTCCCCGAGTGGCAGGAGCGGTGCCGCGCCGAATCGCTCGCACTCTCCCCCGGCCCGATCGACTATGCCGGTCTCGACAAGCTCGTCTCGCTCGACCTGGTGATGAAGGAGGCCATGCGGCTCATCTCGCCGGTGCCCGGTGTCACGCGCCGCGCGAACCGCGACACCGAGCTGCTCGGATACCGGGTGCCGAAGGGCGCCTACCTCGCCGTCCACCTGTGGGGGCTGCATCACCTCGAGGAGCTCTGGCCCGAGCCCGAGCGCTTCGACCCGGAGCGCTTCGCCGAACACCGCCGCGAGGACAAGGTGCACCGCTTCGCGTACATGCCGTTCGGTAACGGCGTGCACAAGTGCATCGGCATGTACTTCGGCGGCATGGAGGTCAAGGCGGCGATGCACCAGCTGCTGCAGCGCTACCGGCTCAGCGTCGACCCGGGTTACCGGATGCCGGTCGACTGGGTCTCGCTGCCCCGCCCCAAGGACGGCCTGCCGATCACGCTGCACCGCCTCTAGGCTCTGCCCGTGACGTCATCCAGCCCGCTGGCGGGCAAGACCATGATCATGTCCGGCGGCAGTCGCGGGATCGGCCTCGCCATCGCGCTACGAGCCGCCCGCGACGGCGCGAACGTAGCGCTGATCGCGAAGACCGACGAGCCCGACCCGCGCCTGCCGGGCACGATCCACACCGCGGCTGCGGAGATCGAGGCGGCCGGCGGCACCGCGCTGCCGATCGTGGGCGACGTACGCGACGAGGACTCGGTCGCCGCCGCGGTGAGCAAGACCGTCGAACGCTTCGGCGGAATCGACATCGCGGTGAACAACGCGTCCGCCATCAACCTCACGAACATCGGCGACCTGCCGGCGAAGCGCTACGACCTCATGCTCGACATCAACGCCCGCGGCACGTTCGTGCTCACCAGCCTCGCGCTGCCGCACCTGGCACAGGCGGACAACGCGCACGTGCTCACGCTGTCGCCGCCGCTCAACATGGACCGGCGCTGGCTCGCCACGCACGCGCCGTACACCGTCAGCAAGTACGCGATGACGATGCTCACGCTCGGCGTCGCCGAATCTCGACGGGAGCAGGGCATCGCCGCGAACTGCCTGTGGCCGCGCACGCTCATCGCGACGGCCGCGGTGCAGAACCTGCTCGGCGGCGACCAGAGCATGGCGGTCGCGCGCAAGCCCGAGATCGTCGCTGACGCCGCGTACGCGATCCTGATCCGCCCGTCCCGCGAGTGCACCGGCAACACCTTCGTCGACGACGAGGTGCTCGCCGAGGCCGGCGTCACGGACCTGAGCCAGTACCGCTACGGCGACGGGACCGAGGACGACCTGCAGCTCGACATCTTCTTGTAGGAGCGACCATGCGGCTGCCCCGACCCGGGAATCTGGACGTGCTCGTGCAGCAGGTGCTGCGGCTGCCGACGACTGCCCAGGAGGCGGCAGTGCTGGCACGCACCGGCGTCATCCCGCTGGCCCGGCCCGACCGTTCGGCGCACGCATTGATCGCCTTGCGGCGCTACGGCATCCTCGGCGCCGCGATCCGCATCGCCGCCGATCGGGACCCGGACATGCTCGGTTTGGTCGACGAGCTCGGCGAGCTGACCTTCGGCGAGCTCGACCGCCGCGCCAATGCGCTCGCGAACGCGTGGCACGAACGCGGCCTCGACGACACTTCGGTCATCGCGGTCCTGTGCCGCGATCACCGCGGACTGGTCGAGGCGATGTTCGCCGGCGGCAAGATCGGCGCGACCGTGCTCCTGATGAACACCGGCTTCGCCAAACCGCAGTTCGCCGCGGTCTGCGAACGCGAGGGCGTCAACGCGCTGGTGTACGACGTCGAGTTCACCGACATCCTGGGCGATGTGCCGGCGTCCGTGCCGCGCTACCTCGCCTGGGTGGACGAACCGGACGCCGCCGAATTCCCCACGCTGGCGAGTCTGCTCGGCTCGGCCGGCGACAGCGCCGCGCCGCGGCCGAAGTCACCCGGCGGGCTGGTGCTGCTCACCAGCGGCACGACCGGTACGCCGAAGGGGGCGCCGCGCAAGGTCAGCTCTCCGTTCGCGGCCGCGCAGTTCCTCGATCGCATCCCGCTGCGCCCGCGCGAGCGTGTGTTCCTCGGCGCGCCACTGTTCCACGGCACCGGGCTGTCGCAGTTCCTCCTCGCGCTCACGCTCGGCTCGACCACGCTGCTGCGCCGCCGCTTCGACGCACGCGCCACCCTCGAGACGCTTGCGAAGTACCGCGTCGAGGAACTCGTCGTGGTGCCGACGATGCTGCAGCGCATCCTCAACCTGGACGAGGACGAGATCCGCTCCTACGACACGTCCGCGCTGCGCATCATCTTCTGCGCCGGCTCCGCGCTGCCGCCCGAGGTCGGCACGCGTGCGATGGAACTGTTCGGCGACGTGATCTACAACCTCTACGGCTCCACGGAGGTCGCCGTCGCGACCGTCGCCACGCCCGAGGACTGGGCGAAGGCGCCTGGCACGGTCGGGCGGCCGCCGGTCGGGTGCACCGTGCGGCTCTACGACGAGCACGGCAAGCGGGTCAGCGCGCCGGACACCATCGGGCGGGTGTTCGTCGGCAGCGGGCTGCGCTTCTCCGGCTACACCGGCGGCGGCAGCAAGGAGGAGATCGACGGCCTGCTGTCCTCCGGCGACGTCGGGCACTTCGACGCGGACGGATTGCTGTTCATCGACGGCCGCGACGACGACATGATCGTCTCCGGCGGCGAGAACGTGTACCCGATCGAGATCGAGAACCTGCTCGTCGAGCATCGCGAGGTGGCGGATGCGGCCGTGATCGGGGTGCCGGACGACGAGTTCGGCCAGCGGCTCAAGGCGTTCGTGGTGTTGCGCGGCGGCGGTTCGCTCGACGCCGACGCGGTGCGCGACCACGTGCGCAAGAACCTCGCCCGGCACAAGGTGCCGCGCGACGTCGAGTTCGTCGACGAGTTGCCACGCAACGCCACCGGCAAGCTGCTGCGCAACGCCCTCGCTTAGGGCGAAATGTCCGGGACGCGTATCACGGGTCCTTGACGGCGCTCCTTCGTCCCCGAACGATGAGTCGCGCCGGTTGTCTCGAGGGGGGCGTTACACATGAGTGACCAGGGTTATCCCGGCTCGCCGGATTACGGGCAGGAGCAGCCTGCCTTCGGCGAGAACCAGCAACCACCCGAGTACGGCCAGCCCGGCGAGCCGCAGCAGCCGCCGCCCGAGTACAGCCCACCGCCTCCCTACAGCCCGCCGCCGGCTGCCGGGCCGCAACCGGACTACGGCCAGCAGACCGGCTACGGTCCGCCGCCCACCTACGCCGACCCGCAGTACCCGACGGGCCAGTACCCGACCCAGCAGTTCCCCGCCGCGCAGTACCCACCGGGCGCGACACCGCCGCCGTACCAGCCGTATCAGCAGCCGGCTCAGCCCGGTGGCGGCGGCGGGCGGCGCGGCATTGTGTTGGCCGCGATCGTCGCGCTGCTCGTCGCGGCCGGCGTGGGCGCGTACTTCGTGTTCTCCGGCAGCAGCGCGGACGCCGGCACGCCCAAGCGCGCGGTAAGTGATCTCCTCGACGCGGGCAAGACGGGCGACGTCGCCGCCGCGAAGAAGGCGCTGTGCAAGTCCGCCGCCAACAGCGGCGTGGTAACTGCGCTGCGCAGCGCCGGGCGCATCACGACCTACACGGTCAGGTCCGTTCGCACCATCGACAGCACGCACGCCATCGTCATCGCGCGACTCGCGACCACCCAGATCTCCACGCCGATCGACGCCACCTTCCCGGTGGTCAAGGAGGACGGCTCGTGGAAGGCCTGCCCGGACCTGAGCTCGATTTCCGGCAGCGGAAGCGGGGGCGTGCCGAGCAACCTCCCGAGCGGCATCCCGAGCAGCCTGCCGAGCGGCATCCCGAGCGTCCCCGTCTCGATCCCGTCGGTCAGTTCGCTGCCGAGCGGGCTGCCCTCGTTCAGCCTGCCCGCCGGCCTGCCGTCGAGCATCGCGAACCTCAACCCGTGCAGCCTGTCCGGAGGCTCGGTCGAGCAATCCGCCACGACCTATGTCGGGCTGGCCGAGGTCGGTGAGGTCAGCTACGCGCAGGCCTGCGTCTACCACGACGCGGTGCCCAAGGCGGTCACCCAGAGCCTGCGCGCCACGACGAGCGCGGGCTACTACGCGCCCACCGGCACTCATGGCAACACGGTCGAGTTCGTCAGCATCGACGGCAAGTCGCACGTCGAGGTCACGATGACCAAGGAGTCCGACGGCAGCTACTACGTGACGAAGGTCGAGAAGGGCTGAGCGACTTCCTCGCCGCAGCCGCGCCCGTCGCCTTCGCGCACCGCGGCTTTGCTCCCGACGGCCACGAGAACTCGATGGCGGCGTTCGAGGCGGCGGTGGCGCTCGGCTACCGCTATCTCGAAACCGACGTGCGCGTCACCGCGGACGGGGTCGCGCTCGCGTTCCACGACGCCGCGCTCAACCGGGTGACCGACCACAGCGGCAAGGTGGCCGAACTGCCGTGGTCGCTCGTCGGCAGGGCGCGCATCCGCGGCACCCACCCGATCCCGCTGCTCACCGATCTGCTCACCGCCTGGCCGGACACCTTCGTCAACCTCGATATCAAGTCCGACGCCGGCATCGGGCCGACGATCGACGCGATCCGCAGCACCGGCACCCGCGAGCGGGTGTGCGTCGGCGCGTTCTCGACGCGGCGCATCGATGCGGTGCGCCAGGCGCTCGGTCCGTCGCTGTGCACGTCGCTCGGACCGCGCGCCGCGCTGCGATTGCGACTCGCGCGACCGAACCGCGCCGGACGCGAAGCGTTCGTCGGGCGTTGCGCACAGGTGCCGGCCCGCATCGGCAGGCGCGTGTTCGTGGACGAGCGCTACCTCGAGACTGCGCACGCGCTCGGCCTGCCCGTGCACGCCTGGACGGTCAACGATCGCGACGAGATGCAGCGGCTGCTCGACCTCGGCGTGGACGGCATCATGACCGATCGGGCCGACCTGCTTCGCGAGGTGCTCATCGCACGCGACGCCTGGCCCGCGGCCGCGGGCGAAGGCGGCTAGCTGCGGCGGAGGCGGGCCGCGGTCAGCACACCGGCGACCGCGGTGCCGGCAGCGAGCGGGAGGGTGAGGGTAGCCGCGATGCCCTTCGCGTGACCGTTGCGCAGCGCGGCAGCGAGGACGACTGTATCGACGGCGTCCGACGCGGCGCCGGCCAGCAGCCAGGGCGCCACGTTGGTGCCGCGACGGGCCGCGAGCACGCCGCCGACGCCGATCGCGCCGTCCCGGATCGCCATCATCCGGGTGAGCCAGGTCACCCGGCGCGCGGTCGCGGTGTCTGTCCCCGCCATGCGGACGGTGACCACCGGTGCCGCCATGATGGCCGCCGCGATGACGCTGCGACCCGCCGCGATCTGCCGGGCCATGGCGTTCGGATCAGGCAGTTGCACGTCAGCCCCGGGGAGCTTCATCGCGGCTCACTTTCGGTCAATACGTCTGGCACGGCACTGAGCCGGGCTGGCGGCGCTTAGGTAGCCGCCCGGACCATGTGGGAATCATTCCTCGGGTTGACTCGTTGAAGTCATAACACCGCATTAACACAAATCAGTCACATCGAGACGTCCGGGAGGTGCCCACTATGGCAGATCGCACGCTACGGGGCAGTCGGCTGGGCGCGATCAGCTACGAGACCGAATACGGCGCCGAACCGGCGCCACGCAACGTTGCTGCGTACCGCTGCGCCCGCGGGCACGAGTTCAGCATCCCGTTCGCCGAGGATGCCGAGCTGCCCACCACGTGGGAGTGCCGCCTCGACGGCACGCTGGCACAGCTCGTCGACGGGCCGGCGCCGGAGGCCAAGAAGGTCAAGGCGCCGCGTACCCATTGGGACATGCTCATGGAGCGCCGTACCATCGCCGACCTCGAAGAGGTTCTCGAGGAACGCCTCGACGTACTCCGAGCCCGACGCGGTACCAAGTCCGCCTGATCCCCCTGATGAAGCCGCCGCCCGGATGATCCGGGCGGCGGCTTCGTCGTAGGTCGTGTGTCAGGAGCGCTTGCCGCGCAAGGCCCGCAGCTGCGCGCCGCGATAGGCCATCCCCCACTGCGTCACCCGCCAGAAGGCCTCGCGGACGATCTCGCCGCTCATCTTCGACTCGCCGCGCTCGCGCTCGACGAACGTGATCGGCACCTCGATGACACGGAACCCGCCGTCGAGCGCGCGTCGCGTCAGGTCGACCTGAAAGCAGTAGCCCTGCGACGCGACGCTCGCGTAGTCCATGGACTCGAGCACGGTGCGCTTGTAGGCGCGATAGCCACCGGTCGCGTCCTTCAGCTCGATGCCGAGCGCCATGCGCGTGTAGAGGTTGCCACCGAGGGAGAGCAGCTTGCGCCGGCGCGGCCAGTTCACGACCGAACCGCCCGGCACCCAGCGCGAGCCGAGGACCACGTCTGCCGAGTCGAGCGCGCCGAGCAGCCGGTGCAGCTGCTCGGGCGCGTGCGAGCCGTCGGCGTCCATCTCGACGAGCACGTCGAAGCCCTCGGCGAGCCCCCAGCCGAAGCCCGCGATGTAGGCGGCACCGAGCCCGTTCTTGGTGGTGCGGTGCATGACGTGCACCCGCTCGTCCGCCTCGGCCATCGCGTCCGCGACCTTGCCGGTGCCGTCGGGGCTGCCGTCGTCGACCACGAGCACGTGCGCGTGCGGCACCGAGGTCAACACCCGCGCCACGATGAGCTCGATGTTCTCCCGCTCGTCGTAGGTCGGAATGATCACCAGGACCCGATCCGGCTCGCTCACGCTTGCACCATCTCCTGCGGATTGGCCTCGACGACAACGTCCTCCGGCGCAGCATCGCGATTCCGCGAACGCCGTTCCGCCACCGCGACGGCGACGGCTCCGAGCAGCGCGATCGCGGCGAGCACATATTCCGGGACCGCCCCGAGCCGGACCGCCAGTGTCTCAGCTGTGCGCAGCGGCACCCGATCGACCAACACCGCCGACGTGAACAGCGCGCCGCTCTCGTCGCGGATGCGGCCGTCCGGCCCGATGACCGCGGACTTGCCGGTGGTCGCCGCCTGGATCACCGTGCGGCCCGTCTCGACCGCGCGCAGTTGGCTCATCGCCAGCTGCTGGTAGGTCTCGGCGGTGTGCCCGAACGTGGCATTGTTCGTCTGCACGACGACCAGTTGCGCACCGGCCGCGACCGACGACTGCACGAGGCCGTCGTAGGCGACCTCGAAGCAGATGACGTCCCCGATCGGCATCGGGCCACCGCGCAGCAGTCCGTTGCCGTGGCCGCCGACCATGTCCTGCGAGACCGTCTTGGCGTCCGAGCTCACCCACTCGGCCAGCGAGCGCAGCGGGATGTACTCACCGAACGGGACGGGATGCCGCTTGGTGTACCGCTCGCCCGGTCCGGTCGTCGGGGACCACATGATGCCGACATTGCGTCGGTGATTCGCCCCCGGACCCTGCAGGATGGCGCCGACCAGGACGGGAACGCCGATCGCGCGCACCGCGCGGTCGATCTTCTGCCGTGCGTCCGGAACGCGGAACGGATCGACGTCGGAGGAATCCTCCGGCCACAACACCAGGTCCGGCCGCGGCACGGTGCCGGCGCGGACCTCGGCGGCGAGCTTCTCCGTCTGCCGGACGTGGTTGTCGAGCACCTGCTCGGCGCGGCTCTCGAACTCCAGCGCGAGATCGGGCAGCCCGCCCTGGACGACCGCGATCGTCGCGGTACGGCCGGAGCGGTCCGATCCGGGATGCAGCGGCCAGGACACCAGCAGCCCGAGCACCGGGACGAGTGCGAGGACGGTCGCCCCGACGAGCAGCGGGCGCGGCTGCAGCGGCCACGCGACGCGGGCGGCCAGCGCGAGGCCACCGCCGCCGACCGCGACGACGAACGTCACCAACGGCGCGCCACCGAGGGCCGCGAACCAGCGCACCGGCGACGCGGCCTGGCTGAACGCCAGGCGGCCCCACGGGAATCCGCCGAAGGGCAGCCGGTCGCGCAGCGCCTCCTGCAACACCCAGGCGGTGCCGACCCAGAACGGGCCGCCGGGCAGCCTGCCCAGCACCGGCAGCACCGCGCCGAGCAGCGCGAAGAAGGCAGCGAAGGCGGTGCAGAGGATCAGCCACGGCGCGGCGCCGACGTAGACGCCCGTCCAGTGCAACAGCGGGAGCAGGAACGCCAGGCCGTAGACGTAGCCGAGCCAGGCGCCGGTACGAGCCCGCCGGCCGTCCACGGCGACCGAGAGCAGGGCCACGCTGAGGAACGCCAGCGGCCAGACGCCGAACCGCGGGAAGGCGGCGACGCCGACCAGGCCCCCGAAGGCCGCGACGAGTGCAGCCCACCGCACGGGGAAGGCGGGGTCACGGCGCGGACGCATCGGTCAAGTATCGCCGAGCAGACCTGTGTCGTAGATCGGTGTGCCGCGGCGGACGGTCGCCAGGCAGCGGGGCAGCTCCTGCCCGGGCGCCAGCTCCGGCAGCCCGTCCGCCAACTCCTCCGCCTGCCAGACCGCGAACGTGGCCGGCTGCCCCGGGGCCAGGTCGCCTTCGAGGAATGGGATGCCGTGTGGGCCCGGGGGACCCTTCCGGCGCCCCGCGGCCCTCCATCCGCCCCTCGTGTGCGCCGCGAAGGCGGCCGCCACCGGGATGCCGGCCGTCTCGTCGTGCGGCCGGGCGGCGGCGCGGACCGCCTCCCACGGACCCAGCTCGGTCACCGGCGCGTCCGAACCGAAGGCGAGCTGTACGCCGGCGCGGGCGAGGTCGGCGAACCGGTTGAGTCGGCGCGCCCGCTCCGCACCCAACCGGGCGGCGTACATGCCGTCCGGCCCGCCCCACAGCGCGTCGAAGCACGGCTGCATGGAGGCGGTGAGCCCGGAGGTGGCGAGCCGGGCCGGGTCGTGGACGAACTCGACGTGCTCGATGCGGTGCCCGGCGCCGTGCGCGGCGCCTACGGGCTTGCCCAGCCGAGTTCCGGCCGCCTCGAACGCGTCGAGCACCTGGTCGACGGCGGCGTCGCCGATCGCGTGGAACCCGGCCTGCAGTCCCGCCGCGGCGCAGCGGGCGATGTGCTCGGCAACCTCGGCCGTGTCGTACCGCAGCGCTCCGGAGCTCTCGGGTCGGTCCGCGTACGGTGCGCGCAACGCCGCGGTGTGCGAGCCCAGCGACCCGTCGACGAACAGGTCCCCGGCGGCGCCCACCGCGCCGAGATCACGGGCCGCTTCGATGCCGAACAGCTCCGCCCAATAGCCGATCACCTCGGGCACGGGTTCCTGCGCTGACAGCGCGAGGGCGTCGGCGAGGTCGTCCGCGCTCGAGATCACCGGACCGGCCATCTCGTGCACGCAGGCGATGCCGAGCTGTGCCGCGCGGGCCAGCGCGGCTCGTTGTGCCTCGCGGCGCTGCCCGGCGGTGATCGCGTCGAGCGCCGCGGCGCGCACCAGGTCATGGGCCGGGCCACGCAGCCAGCCGGCCGCGTCGAACCCCACCGCGCCGCGCAACTGCGGCACCGCGGTCATGAGCGCGGAGGACGCCAGTGCCGAATGCACGTCGACCCGCGCCAGGTAGACCGCACCGCCGTAGGACGCCCGGTCGAGGTCGGCCGCGGTCGGTGCGCGCCGCTCGGCCCAGCGGGTCTCGTCCCAACCGCCCCCCAGGATCGGCCGCCCGCCTCCGGCCCGGGCGGCGGCCGCGACGGCGGTCAGCACGTCCGCGGCCGAGGTCGCGTGCCGCAGGTCGAGTCCGGTGAGCCCGAGCCCGGTCGCCGTTGCGTGCACGTGCGCGTCGACGAATGCCGGCGTCACCAATGCTCCGCCGAGGTCGACGTGCCGGGCCCCGCCGCGATCGCGCGCTCCGGCTTCGTCGCCCATCCACGTGATGTTCCCGGCCGCGACCTCGATCGCGGTCGCGGCCGGGCCGGCACGCGTGTAGACCCGCCCGTTGCGGTACAGGACCGACCCCTCCCCAGGCATACGGCGGAGTCTGCCAGCAGCACCCGGACCGAGCGCGTATCGCCCGGGACGGCGGGGCGGTAGCGTTTACAGAACTCTCAGCGTTGGGGGCGCCGGCATGGTCGCGAGCATCGAGGACGTCGCCCGGCACGCGGGCGTCTCGATCGCCACCGTGTCCCGCGCGCTGCGTGGGCTCCCGGATGTCGCCGCCGCTACCCGCGACCGAGTACTGCAGGCGGCCACCGAGCTCAACTACGTCGCCTCGCCGTTCGCGGCGCGGCTGGCCAGCGGTCGCACGACCACCGTCGGGCTGGTCGTCCCGTTCGTGAACCGGTGGTTCTTCGCCGAGGTCATCGCCACCGTCGAGGCCGCGCTGCGGCACGCGGGCTTCGACCTGCTGCTCTACAACCTCGGCGACGCGCAGGGTCGCTCCCGCTTCTTCGACGTGATGCCGATGCGTAAGCGGGTCGACGGTGTGCTCGTCGCGAGCCTCGTCCTCGACGACGCGGAGTTCAGCGCGCTCACCGAGCTCAACCGCCCCGTAGGGCTGCTCGGGTTGGACCGCGACGGCTTCCTCTCCGCGCGCATCGACGATGTGGCCTCCGCGCGTACCGCGGTCGATCACCTCGTCGAGGCAGGGCACCGCCGCATCGGCCTCATCGGTGGCGATACCGACGATCCGATGGCATTCACCCCGCCGCTGCACCGCCGGGACGGCTATCGCGATGCACTGCAAGCAGCCGGACTCGACGCGGACCCCGGGCTCGAGCACCTCGGCTACTTCACCGTCGACGGCGGCCGGACCGCCACCCGCCGACTGCTCGAACTCGCCGATCCGCCGACGGCGATCTTCGCCGAGAGCGACGAGATGGCCTACGGCGCGCTGCGCGAGATCCGCGACGCAGGGCTGCGGGTGCCCGACGATGTCGCCGTGATCGGCTTCGACGACCAGCCGCTGTCCGAGCTGATGGACCTGTCGACGATCCGCCAGCCCGTCGCTGACGAGGCGCTGAGCGTCACCACCCGGCTGCTCGCACTCATCGCCAGTGACGACCACGACAACCTCGGCGAGACCGAGGTCGTGCTGCCGACCGAGCTCGTCGTGCGCGGGAGCAGCGGCCCGCGTCGATAGGGTCCTTGACCGTGACGTTGATGCTGATCGACGCGGCGAACCTCTATTTCCGTGCGTTCTACTCCACCCCGGAATCGGTGACCGCGCCCGACGGACGGCCGGTGAATGCCATTCGCGGCTTCCTGGACATGTCGGCCGCGCTCATCGAGCGGCGCCGGCCGTCGCGCTGGGTGGCCTGCCTCGACCTCGACTGGCGACCGGCGTTCCGGGTGGAGCTGGTTCCGACGTACAAGGCGCACCGCTTGGCGAAGGACGGCACCGAGGAGATCCCGGCGGCGCTCGCGGCGCAGATCCCACCGCTTCTCGACGTGCTCGGCGCGTTCGGGCTCGCGTGCGCCGGCGCGGACGGGTTCGAGGCCGACGACGTGATCGCCACGCTGGCGCACCGTGACACCGAGCCGGTCGAGATCGTCAGTGGCGATCGAGACATGTTGGCGCTCGCGACCGAGCGGGTGACGGTGCTCTACACCGGGCAGGGCATGGCGAAGATGGCCGCGATGGGACCTGCCGAGGTGCTGGCCAAGTACGGCGTGCCGGCCGAGAACTACGCGGATTTCGCCGTGCTGCGCGGCGACCCGAGCGACGGGCTCCCCGGCGTGCCGGGCGTCGGCGAGAAGACCGCCGCGGCACTCGTCAACCGCTTCGGCAGCGTGGAGCAGATCGTCGCTGCCGCGAAGCGCGGCGACGACGGCTTCCCGGCCGGGTCGGCGGGCAAGATCCGCGCGGCACAGGACTACCTCGCGGTCGCACCGGCCGCGGTGCGCGGCCGCACCGACGCACCGTTGGACGTCATCGACGACCGGCTCTACGCCGAACCGCGCGACGCCGGCCGGCTCGACGAGCTGGCCGGCGCGCTCGGCATCGCCAGTTCGGTCAAGCGGCTGACGAAGGCAGTGGCGGGGGCCTACCGCACGACGTAGTTGCCGTTGTCCTTGTTCTCGATCGTCACGGTGAAGCTCTTCCCACCGGAGGCAGAACAGGTGAACGTGTCACCGTTGTGCTTCATCGTGAAGTCCTTACCGCCGTTGCAGTTGACCCCGGAGGCACCGAGCTTCGAGCTGATGAAGTTCTCCACGGCGGTGTGACTGAGCTTCTTGTCGCCCTTGAGCACGACGACCAGCACGACGGCGGCCACCGCAGCGACGACGAGCAGCGCGACCAGTGAGATCACGAGGCCCTTGCGGCTCTTCCTCGCCGGCTCCTGCTGGCCGTACTGCTGCGCGTAGGGCTGGCCGTACTGCCCGTACTGCTGCTGGCCATAGGGCTGTTGGCCGTACTGCTGCTGGCCGTAGCCCGGCTGCTGCGTGTAGCCGGCCGGTGCGGCGTACGGGTTCTGCTGGCCGTACTGCTGCTGTTGCTGCCCGTACGGGTCCTGGCCGAAGCCCGGGCCGAACGACTGCGTGGGTTGGTAGTTCTGCCCGTACGGCTGCTGGCTCGGCGCGGCCGGGCTCGGCGGCGTCTGGCTCGGCGGTGTCTGACCGTAGCCGGCACCGTAGGCCTGCGAGGGTTGCTGGTACGGCTGGCCGTAGCTGCCCCCGCCGGGCTGGGTGCCGTACGGCGAGGCCGGCGGTGCGCCGTAGGACGGCTGGGCACCGTAGCCCTGGCTCGGCGGCGGGGCGTACGGAGGCATGCTCTGGGTCTGCTGGTTGCTCGCGTCGGCCGCTTCGTCCTCGGCGGGACGGCGCGGTTCGCCGGGCTGCGCACCGGTCGGCTGATCGCCCTGCGGCTGCTGGCCGGCCTGCTCCCCCTGATTGCCGGATTCAGTCATCGGTTGCACCTCGTCTGTCGTCGGTCCGGGCCGGACGATCACCCTCCCCGGAAGCGGCTCGCCACACGCTACTGCGAAAACCTGCTGTTAGGCATGAGACCACACCATGCACGAACTGAGACGCGAGCCTTCACATCTGCATGCTCTGCGCCACCACCCCGCGCCGCACGGCGCCCAGCGCGGCCCGCGCGGTGGCTGCGACCGGTGTCGTAGGCGTCGCGCCGCCGAGCTGGTCGAGCAGGTCGAGCACCTGCTTGCACCAGCGGATGAAGTCGCCGGCCGGCATCTCCTCGCCACGTTCGGACGTGGACACCAGTACCCGTTCGAGCCGTTCTTGGCGCGCCCAGCGATAGACAGGCCAGACGAAGCCCAGTTCGGGCTCCCGGCTGCGCGGCAGGCCGTGCTCGGCCTCGTCGTCGGCGAGCGCGGCCCAGATCCGGACGGTCGCGGCGAGCGCGTCGGTCACTGCCGGGGTGGGCATCGCGGCCGCGATTCCCTCGTCGCGGCGCGGCACCTACACGAGCGCAGACACGACCGCGGCCAGTTCGGCCGGCTCGAGCGCATCCCACACACCTGCGCGCACGCACTCCGCGACGACGAGGTCGGACTCCGACCAGATGCGGGCCAGCCGGCGCCCGGCGTCGGTGCTGCCGTCCCCGCTGAGGTATCCGCGTGCCTCGAGCAATGCGCAGATGCGGTCGAAGGTGCGGCCCAGCGATCCGGTGCGGCCCTCGATGCGCAGGCGCAGCCCGTCGTTCTCGCGCATCAGCCGGTCGTGCCGCTCGGCCCAGCGTGCGTGCTGTTCCCGGTCGGCGCAGCCGTGGCACGGGTGCGCCCGCAGCGCGCGGCGCAGCTCGAGCACCTCGTCGTCGTCCGCGGCGCTCTCGCCGCGTGCCGGACGTTGCGGCTCGGGGTCGGGCAGGTCGAGCGCCCGGATGCTGGACGCGAGATCGCGCCGCTCCTGCGGCGAGCGGTGGTTGACGTACTTCGGCACGCGCACCCTGCCCAGCACGTCCACGGCGGCCGGGAAGTCGACGAGTGAGAGCCGCCCGGACCAGCGGGACTCGGTAACGACGAGCGGGCGCGGGTCGTCGAGGGCGGCGACGCCCGGGTCGAGGACGACTGCCAGCCCGGCGCGACGTCCGCGCGGCACCCTGATGACGTCGCCGCGGCGCAGCTTCTCCAGCGAGGCGGCAACCGCGCCACGACGCGCCTTGGACCGGTCGCGGGCGAGCGCGGACTCGCGCTCGCCGAGGCTGCGCCGTAGTGCGGCGTACTCGGCGAAGTCACCGAGATGGCACCGCATCTGAGCCGCGTACTCGCGCAGGGTTTCGTCGTTGCGCCGGATCTGCTTCATCAGCCCGGCGACGCCGCGGTCCGCCTGGAACTGGGCGAAGGACGACTCGAGCAACTCGCGTGCGGCCGGTCGCGGCATCTGCTCGACCAGGTTGACCGCCATGTTGTACGAGGGGCGGAAGGAGGAGCGCAGCGGGTAGGTGCGGGTGGACGCGAGCCCGGCGACGCGCTGCGGCTCGACCTCGGGCATCCAGACGACGACGGCGTGTCCCTCGACGTCGATGCCGCGCCGCCCCGCACGCCCGGTGAGCTGGGTGTACTCGCCGGGGGTGATATCGGCGTGCGTCTCGCCGTTGAACTTCGTCAGTCGTTCGAGCACGACGGTGCGAGCCGGCATGTTGATACCGAGCGCGAGAGTCTCGGTGGCGAACACCGCGCGCACCAACCCGCGCACGAACAGTTCCTCGACGGTCTGCTTGAACGCGGGGATGAGCCCGGCGTGGTGGGCCGCGACGCCGCGACGCAGCGCGTCGCGCCAGTCCCAGTAGCCGAGCACGTCCAGGTCCTCAGGTGCGACGTTGCGGGTCATCTCGTCGACGACGCTGTCGATCTCGGCGCGCTCGTCCTCGTCGGTCAGCCACATGCCGGCGTGCAGGCACTGCTTCACCGCGGCGTCGCAGCCTGCCCTGCTGAAGATGAATGTGATCGCCGGGAGCAGGCCCTCGCTGTCGAGCCGGGCGATCACGTCCGCTCGTGGCGGCGGACGGAAGCCGCGCCCGCCGTGATAGCCGCGCCGCCCGCCGCGCATCGGCTCGAGGTACTGTCCGCGCTCGTTGATGTAGCGCAGCAGCCCTCCGTCGACCGTCGTGCCGTCCCCGCCGAACAGATCGAACATGCGGTTGCCGACGAGCATGTGCTGCCAGAGCGGGACAGGCCGTTCCTCGTGCACCACGACCTTCGTCTCGCCGCGCACCGTTACCAGCCACTCGCCGAACTCCTCGGCGTTGGAGACGGTGGCCGACAGCGACGCGAGTCGCACCGCGGCCGGCAGGTGGATGATCACCTCTTCCCACACCGCGCCGCGGAACCTGTCGCCGAGGTAGTGCACCTCGTCCATGACGACGTAGCCGAGATCGGCCAGCGACGTGCTGCCGACATAGAGCATGTTGCGCAGCACCTCGGTCGTCATGACGACGATGGGCGCCTCGCCGTTGATCGAGGTGTCGCCGGTCAGCAGCCCGATGCGTTCCGGGCCGTAGCGAGCGACCAGGTCGTTGAACTTCTGGTTGGACAGCGCCTTGATCGGGGTCGTGTAGAAGCACTTCTGGCCCGCCGCGAGGGCGAGGTGGACGGCGAACTCCCCCACCACCGTCTTGCCGGCGCCGGTCGGCGCGCACACCAGTACCGAGTAGCCGTCCTCGAGCGCCCGGCACGCCTGGTCCTGGAAGGGATCGAGCGCGAACGAGTATCCGGTCCGGAAATCGTCGAGAACCGGCCCGGACATGGTTCAAGCTTAGGTTGAGTCTGACCAGTCCAGACTTCGCGGGATCGGGTCCACGTCCGAGGGCACGGCGTCGTCCAGATGCGGTTCGGCGCGTTCGGCCGCTTCCCGCCGCGCCTTGCGCCGGTCGTGCACGGCGGCGACCTGCACCGCGACCTCGAACAGCACCGCCATCGGCACCGCCATCGCGCACATGGTGAACGGGTCGGTGCTCGGCGTCGCGATCGCGGCGAACAGGAAGATCAGGAAGATGGCGATGCGGCGTGACTTCTTGAGCAGCCGCGACGGCAGCACGCCGACGAAGTTCGCCATCACGATGAGCAACGGCAACTCGAACGCGGCCCCGAACACGACGAGCATCAACGTGACGAAGGAGATGTAGTCGCTCACGGTGAGCTGCGCGACCGCGCCGGAACCGGCCTGCTCGAGCACGAACCGGAGCCCCTTGGAGAGCACCACGTAAGCGAGCGAGACGCCGGCCGCGAACAGGACCGTGGAGAAGAAGATGAACCAGAGCGTGTACTTGCGTTCGTTCTTCCGCAGGCCGGGCGTGATGAAGGCCCAGACCTGGTACAGCCACAACGGCCCGGTCAGCACCGCGCCGGCGATCGCACACACCTTGAGCCGGGTCGTGAAACCGTCGAGCACACCGTGGTAGACGAGCGCGCAGTTGCTGGTGTTGTTCGCGATGTAGCGGTACTTGGCCGGCACGCTGCAGTACGGGTGCCGCAACACGTCGAGGATGTGCCCGTAGAAGAACCAGCCGACCACCCCGCCGGCCACGATGATCAGCACGATGATGATCACCCGGCGGCGCAGCTCGCGCAGGTGGTCGAGGACGGGCATCCGCCCTTCGGGATCCTTCGAGCGCCGGCGCCTCCGCGCGCGGGTCGCGGCCACGGCTAGCGCAGACCGCTGGCCGCGACGCGCTGCTGCGCCGCCGTCACCTGAGCGCGGAGCTCGGCGATCTGGTCGTTGAGCGCCTGCAACGTGCGCAGGTCACCTTGAAGCCGCTTGGCCTTCCAGACGATCTCGTAGGCGCAGAACCCGAGCACGACGAGTGCGACGACGGCGGCACCGATCCACGCCCCGATCGGCACCCAGTAGCTCATGGCTGACGACTCTACTTCGCGGCATATGAGACAAGGGCGCGCGCCGCCTCGGTGCGGATCGCCTCGGCGAGCCAATCGGGCGAGAGCACCTCGACCTGCCCGGCCGAGCCCAGCACGAGCGCACGCACCCAGCCCGGGTCGGCGACGCGCAGGCTCACCCGCACCTTGTCGCCACCGTCGCCGTCGTCGACGACCTCCTGCGCGACGTAGTAGTCGGCGACCCAGGCGTAGGCGCGGCTGAGCCGCAGATCGACGAGCAGGTGCTCGGACGCGGGGTGGAACACGCCCTCGGTCAGGTCGCGCAGCTGCACGCCCTCGGGCACCTTGGCCGGCTCGTCGAGCAGCGTCACGTCCTCGATGCGGTCGACGCGGAACACGCGCATGCCCTCGGCCTGCCGACACCATGCCTCGACGTAGGACCGGCCGTCCGCCTCGAACAACCGCACGGGGTCGACGGTGCGTTCGCTCGTCTCGTCACGAGAGGCGCTGTAGTAGCGCAGGCGCAGTGCCCGCCGATCGTCGACCGCGCGCTGCACCACCGCCACGACGCGCTGGTCGTGGTCGAGCTGCACGGCGACCGTCGAGTCGTCGACCGCGCCGCCGGCAGCCGCCTCGACCTTGGCCAGCGCGCGCTGCACCGCGTCGGAGTCGGCGAGCCCCGGGGTCTCGGCCAGCGTGCGCAGTGCGACGACGAGCGCGAGTGCCTCCTCGGCGGTCAACCGCAGCGGCCGCGACATCCCGGCGTCGAACACGACCGACACCGTCTCGCCCTCGAACGAGATGTCGATGAGATCACCGGGTCCGTGCCCGGGCAGGCCGCACATCCACAGCAGCGTGAGGTCCCGGCGCAGCTGCGCCTCGCTGACGCCGAAATCGGCCGCGGCCTGCGCGACCTCGATACCGGGCCGGGCCTGCAGGTACGGGACGAGGGCGAGCAGTCGGGGCAGCCGCTCTTCGTTGGACGTGGCGGCCATCAGTCCGGCCCCGCCGAGGCACGCAACCGGGCGATCACGGCTTCGACCAGGTCGGGCGGATCGAGCGCGACGGCGCTGGAGCCGGCGCTGGCGATGATGCGCGCCAGCATGTGCGGCTCGGTGAACGGGATCGTCAGCACACCGTCGATCTCGGATTCGGCCATCCGGCGCAACTGCCCGGCACCCGCGCCGGCGACCCGCACGCTCGCGAGCCGGTCCATGCCGGCCCAGCCGCCGGCCACCATCTCGAGGACGTCGACCTTCTCCGGCCGCTCGAACGCGCCGGGCTTGCCGACCGTCTCGACGGTGCTCACGATGCGCGAGAGGCGGAAGCTGCGCGGCTCCTCGCGATCGCGGTCGAAGCCGGCGACGTACCAGCGGCGCCGCCAGGACAGCACACCCCAGGGTTCGAGGGTGCGCAGTTGCGGCTCGGACGCGCCCTGCTTGATGTAGTCGAAGCGCACCACGGTGGCCGAACGCGCCGCGTCGAGCAGCGCGGGCAGACTCGGGTCACTGGCGTCGAGGTGCGGCATCGCCCCTGGTGCGTCGGCGGCACGCACCTCGGTCCCGGCCGCGCGCAGCTTGATCAACGCGGAGCGGGCCGCCTCGCCCAGGGTGGCCGACTGCCACAGGCGCGCGGCGAGCCCGACCGCGGCCGCCTCGGCGGCGTCGAACTCGACCTCGGGCAGCTCGTAGTCGCCGCGCCGGATGCGGTAGCCGTCCTCGCCGTCGAAATGGCTGTTGCGCCCGGTCTCGAGCGGCACGCCGAGGTCGCGCAGTTCGGCCTTGTCCCGCTCGAACATGCGCTTGAAGGCCTCGTCGGTGGCCTTCGAGCCGTCGGCCCCCTCGTAGCCGGGGACGGCGTCGCGGATGCGCTCGGCCGTGAGGAACTGGCGCGTCGAGAGCAGACAGATGACCAGGTTCACGAGCCGTTCCGCGCGCCTGGCCGCCATGTCCTCGAAACTAATGCCCCCACGCCCACGACGCGGCGCGCCGCGCTTGGCGGCCGTCGGAGCGTTCACATGTTCGATCCTCGCAGATCGGCACATGTCCTTACATGCTGGCGATCAGCTTTTCGACACGCTCGTCGACGCTGCGGTACGGGTCCTTGCACAACACGGTGCGCTGGGCCTGGTCGTTCAGCTTGAGGTGCACCCAGTCGACGGTGAAGTCGCGGCGCCGCTCCTGTGCGCGGCGGATGAAATCGCCGCGCAGCTTCGCCCGCGTCGTCTGCGGCGGGACGCTCTTCGCCTCGAAGATCGCCAGGTCGGTGACGACGCGCTCGACGGCGCGCTTGTTCTGCAGCAGGTAGTAGAGCCCGCGGGTACGGGAGATGTCGTGGTAGGCGAGGTCGAGCTGCGCGACGCGCGGGGACGAGAGCGGCAGGTCGTGCTTGGCGCGATAGCGCTCGATGAGTTGGTATTTCGTGGCCCAGTCGATCTCGCGGTCGATCAGGCTGAGGTCCTGCTGCTCGACGGCGTCCAGCGTGCGTCCCCATAGCTCGACGACCCGCTTGGCCGCGGCGTCCTCGCCGGTGCGGGCCAGGAAATCGACGGCACGGGAGTAGTACTCGCGCTGGATCTCCAGCGCGGACGCGCTGCGGCCGGCGGCGAGGCGTACGGGCCGGGTGCCGGTCAGGTCGTGGCTGATCTCGCGGATTGCCCGGATCGGGTTCTCCAGGCTCAGGTCGCGGAACGTCACGCCGTGCTCGATCATGCGCAGCACGAGATCGGCCGAACCCACCTTGAGCAGGGTGGTGGCCTCGTTCATGTTCGAGTCGCCGACGATGACGTGCAGCCGGCGGTAGCGCTCGGCGTCGGCGTGCGGCTCGTCGCGGGTGTTGATGATCGGGCGGCTACGCGTGGTCGCCGACGACACGCCCTCCCAGATGTGCTCGGCGCGCTGGCTGAC
>JAICKR010000168.1 GCA_025927835.1 Jatrophihabitans sp.
CGTAGATCATCAGCTTGCCGACCAACGGGTCGCCGATGCCGGTGAGCAGTTTGATCGCCTCGTTGACCTGGATCGACCCGATGCTGGCGCACAGGACGCCGAGCACACCGCCCTCGGCGCAGCTGGGCACCATGCCCGGCGGCGGCGGCTCGGGGTAGAGGCACCGGTAGCACGGGCCGTACTCGGCCCAGAAGACCGACGCCTGGCCGTCGAAGCGGTAGATCGAACCCCACACGTACGGCTTGCCGAGCAGCACGCACGCGTCGTTGACGAGATAGCGGGTGGCGAAGTTGTCGGTGCCGTCGACGATGAGGTCGTACTGCGCGAACAGGTCCATGACGTTGGACGAGTCGAGGCGCAGCTCGTGGATGTTCACCGTGATCAACGGGTTGATCTCGCGCACCGAGTCGCGGGCCGACTCGGCCTTCGACCGGCCGACGTCGCTCTGCCCGTGGATGATCTGGCGCTGCAGGTTCGACTCGTCGACGGTGTCGAACTCGACGATGCCGAGCGTCCCGACACCGGCCGCAGCCAGGTACATCAGCGCCGGCGAGCCGAGGCCGCCCGCACCGATGCAGAGCACCTTGGCGTTCTTGAGCCGCTTCTGCCCGTCCATCGCGACGTCCGGGATGATCAGGTGGCGGCTGTAGCGGCGCACCTCGTCGATGGACAGCGGCGGGGCGGGGTCTACGAGCGGCGGCAACGACACGGTGTTCCTCGGGTTCGGCTTGCAAGACTCTTGATCCAACCGGTGCAACCGCTGCGGGAACGGCGCCATTCCAGCCTAATCGCCGAGCCCGTACTCGTCGTTCGCCGGTGTGTCCGGCTGCTCGGCTCCCGGTGCGCCCTTCGCACCGGACGGGTAGGGCCACGGGTTGGCCGCGCAGAGCTGCCCGGTACGGGCCGAGCGCAGCCCGAACGTCTGCTGCATCATCACCGGCGCCAGCCCGCCCGGCAGGCACTGGTGCGCGTGCTGGTGGCCCATCGCGTGCCCGTCCTCGTGGTTGATCATGTAGATCCGGTAGGCGGCGAGGTCGCCCACATATGCGGCCGAGCCGCGTGTCCAACGCGACATGTTGAACACCACCCGGTTGACGTCGGTCGTCCCGCCCGCCGCTGCGTAGCAGGACGTCTCGACGTGGATCGCGTATCCGCACAGGTTGCGGGTCGTGAACGCGGAGACGAGCGTGACGCGGAAGTCGACCTGGCCGGAGTCGACCCGCTGCACGGACACGCCGTGCCCGGACCAGCTGCGCCGGTCGGACAGCGTCGTCACCACGAGGTTCGCGTAGTCCTTGAGGTCGACGCCGGTGATGCCGTTCTCGATCTCGACGGTGTAGCGGTACAACCGGCCGTGGCCCACCACCCGTGAGGTGCCCTTGAGCACCTTATAGGTGCCGGCGCCGCGCATCGTGTAGCGCGGGCCGGCGGGCAGCGCCGCGGCCTTGAGCACCGCATTGTTGATCCGGCCGTGCGCTGCGTCGTTCTTGAGCGTGAAGCTCGGCGCGGCCTGCGGCGGCGCGGTGTTCGTCGCCGGCGTGCTCGTCGACCCGAACGGGCCGACCGCCTCGCCGGTGCTGCCGTCCTTGTTCACGGTCAGCAGCGCCACCACGGTGATGACGAACAGCACCGGCAGCGCGTAGGCGCGCCACCCGTAGCGGCCGGCGAAGGCGTGCCAGGAATGCACGGTTCCAGGCTCGCACACCCGGCTGGACGCCCGTTACGCGCTCTTGCGCGCCGCCTTCTTCGCCGTCTTCTTGGCGGGCTTCTTCGCCGCCTTCTTGGCCGTGGCCTTCTTGGCCGGCGCCTTCTTGGCGGTCTTCTTCGCGGTTGCCTTCTTCGGCGGCTCGTCGGCCGCCCCACGGCTCTTCTTGGCCGCGTCGACCGAGGCGCGCAGCGCCGACATCAGGTCGACCACGTTGCCCGCGGTGGGCTGCTGCTCCTCGGGTTCGACGACCTCGCGGCCCTCGACCTTGGCCTCGATGACCGACTGCAGCGCTGCGCGGTAGTTGTCGCTGTAGTCCTCCGGGTTGAACTCGCCGGACATGCTGTCGACGAGCGAGCGGGCCATCTGCTTCTCCTGCGGGCGCAGCTCGATGTCCTCGTCGAGGAAGCCGAAGTCGGCCTCGCGGACCTCGTCCGGCCAGATCATCGTGTCCAGGATGATCACGCCGTCACGCACGCGCAGCGTCGCGAGCTGCTCCCGGTTGCGGATCGCGACCTTCACCAGCGCGACCTGGTCGCTGTCCTCGAGCGCCTCGCGCAGGAGCACGTAAGGCTTGACCGCCGTCTTCTCCGGCTCGAGGAAGTAGCTGCGGTTGTAGTAGATGGGGTCGATCTGGTCGGCCGGCACGAACTGCAGCACGTCGACGACGCGCGCGCTGGGCAAGGGCAGATCCTTGAAGTCTTCGTCGGTGAGCACCACGATCTCGCCACTGGGCAGCTGATAGCCCTTGGCGATGTCGGCGTAGGCGACTTCTTCGCCGTCGCTCTCGGCGATCCGCTTGTAGCGGATCCGGGCCCCGTCGCTGCGCCGCACCTGGTGGAAGCTGACGTCGCGCTCCTCGGTCGCGGCGTACAGCTTCACCCCGATGCTGACCAGCCCGAACGAGACGCTGCCCTTCCAGATCGACCTCATACTCCTAAGTTTGGACGGGTGGACCCGATGCTCGCCACCGCAGTGAGCACATTGCCGTCCGGCGACGGCTGGGCGTACGAGTTCAAATGGGACGGCGTGCGGACGTTGATGGATGTCACCGAGCGGGGCGTGCGGCTCACCAGCAGGGCCGGCAACGACGTGAGCGCGGGCTATCCCGAACTCGTTGCGCAGGGCGCGGACGTGGGTGACGCGCTGCTCGACGGCGAGATCGTCGCCTTCGAGGACGGCCGGCCCTCGTTCGAGCGGCTGCAGAGCCGGATGCACCTGCGTGGCAAGGCCGACGTCGCCCGGGCCGCGGTCGACTGCCCGGTCACGTACGTCGTCTTCGACGTGCTGCGCCGCTTCGGGGTCGACCTGACCGCCCGCCCCTACTCCGAGCGGCGCGCCACCCTGGAACGGTTCGCGGCCGACCACCCGACCTGGACGCTGAGCCCGTCCTTCGACGACGGTTCGGCGACCGAGGCCGTCGCGCGCGAGCACGGGCTGGAGGGCGTGGTCGCGAAACGGCTGACCTCGACCTACCGGCCCGGCGTGCGCAGCGACGACTGGCGCAAGCTGCGATTCGTGCGCGGCGGCGAGTTCGTCGTCATCGGCTGGGAAGCCGCGGCCGAGCACCCGAACACGTTGAGCTCGCTGGTACTGGCCCGGTCGGTCGACGGCACGCTGCGCTACTCGGGCCGGGTGGGCAGCGGGCTGGCCGGGCGGATGGCGACCACGATCAAGGGCATGCTCACCGAGCGGGCCGGCCCGCCGGTGCCCGATGTCCCGGCACCGATGCGCGGGCGCAAGCTGCGCTGGGTCGAGCCGGAACTCGTCGTCGACATCGAGTTCCTCATGTGGACCGACGACGGCCGGCTGCGCGCACCGGTGTTCCGCGGCATCCGCACCGACAAGTCGGTCGACGAGGCACAAGGAGACGGTTGAGCGAGATGGGTGAGCACGATGCCTGACAAGAAGGAGACGGTCACCGTCGACGTGGACGGGCGGCACCTCACGCTGTCCAACCTGGCCAAGGTGCTCTACCCGCAGGCCGGCTTCGCGAAGGGCGAGGTGATCGACTACTACACCCGCATCGCCGCGGTCCTGCTCCCGCACCTGGCCGACCGCCCACTCACCGTGAAGCGCTACCCGAACGGCGTCGACGAGAAGTTCTTCTTCGAGAAGAACGCGCCGCGCGGCACGCCGTCCTGGGTGCGCACGGTGAACCTGCCGGCGCCCGGCTCGACGAAGAACCGCGAGACCATCGACTACGTCGTCGTCGAAGAGCTGCCCACGATGGTCTGGCTGGCCAACCTCGCCGCGCTCGAGCTGCACGTGCCGCAGTGGCGGGTGCCGCGCCGGGCCCGCAAACCGCGCACCGACCTCATCGTGTTCGACCTCGACCCCGGCCCGCCGGCCACGATCGCGGAGTGCTGCGAGGTCGCGGTACGGCTGCGCGCGGCACTCGAGGACGACGGGCTGCACCCGGTGGCGAAGACGTCCGGTTCGAAGGGCATGCAGGTCAGCGCGCCGGTCGAGGTCACCGATCCCGAGCTGACCTCGAGCTACGCGCACAAGCTGGCGCGGCACCTCGAGCAGGAGCTGCCCGAACTCGTCGTCTCACGGATGTCCAAGTCGCTGCGCCCCGGCAAGATCTTCGTCGACTGGAGCCAGAACAACCCCGCCAAGACGACGGTGGCCCCCTATTCGCTGCGGGCCAAGGCGACGCCGACGGTCTCCACGCCGCTGCTGTGGGACGAGGTCGACGCCGGCGGGCAGCTCTCGTTCACCGCCGACGAGGTGCTCGCCCGCGTCGAGGAGCACGGCGACCTGTTCGCCGACGTGCTCGACGACGGCAACCGGGTGCGGTTGACCGCCTCGATGGTGGCCGCCGAATGACAACCGGCTAGTAGGCTTCCGGCGTGTCGCGCGCGCTGGGTGCCGAACTGGGTCGGGGTGGCCGGCTGCCGCGGTCTGCCCGGCGCAAGCAGCTGCTGGCCGCGGCGCAGGAGGTCTTCGTCGCCAACGGCTACCACGCCGCCGCGATGGACGACATCGCCGAACGGGCCGGCGTCTCCAAGCCGGTGCTCTATCAGCACTTCCCGGGCAAGCTGGAGCTCTACCTCGCGCTGCTCGACACCCAGGCCGAGGCACTGGGCGAGACCGTCCTCGCCGCGCTGGCCCGCACGACCGACAACCGCGAGCGCATCCACGGCGTGCTGTCGGCCTACTTTGAGTTCGTCGACCGCTCCGACCACGACGGCGCGTTCCGGCTGATCTTCGAGAGCGATCTGGTCAACGAGCCGGCGGTGCGTGAGCGGGTCGAGTCGGTCACCGAGCGCACGATGCTCGCCGTCGCCGATACCGTCGCGTCCGACACCGGCCTCGGCACGGCGGAGGCCCAGCTGCTCTCGACCGCGCTCACCGGCGCGGCGCAGGTCGCGGCCCGCTGGTGGCTGGCCAGCGATCGCCCCGTGTCGCAGGACGCGGCGATCCATCTGCTCGAGTCGCTGCTCTGGCGAGGAATCTCCAACTTCCCGAGGCAGTCCTGATCCGGCCGGTCGGAGCTCGCTCGCACGGGGGCCGGGGCTCGGACCGAACCCCACTCGTCGCCCAGGGGCTCCTCGGGGGTTGATCCTCGTTCGCCCTTGGCGGACCGGCGGGCTCGGTTCGGCGTCACTCGACTAACGTTGTGCTCACAGCTATCGAGGTTCGTTCAGGAGGTCCAGCGTGGAGGTCAAGGTCGGCGTGCTGCACACGGCTCGCGAGATCGTGCTGGACAGCCCGCAGACGCCCGAGGAGGTCGAGCAGCTGGTCGCGGCGGCGCTGAAGAGCGTCGACGGGCAACTCGTCCTCACCGATGACCGGGGCCGCAAGGTGATCGTGCCGGCGAATCTCGTCGCCTACGTCGACATCGCCCAGTCCGACGTGCGGCGAGTGGGTTTCTCCGCCACCTGATCAGTTCAGCGGTGCGCCGACGATCGGCAGCACCAGATGGCACGGCACCGGCTTCTTGTGGGCCGGGTCGAGCGCGTTGAGGACGTCCTGCCCGACGGTGGGGTCGAAGGCCATCGCCACGTGCTCGGCGAGGTCGATCGGGCACTGGTTCTGCACGATGAGGTTGGTCGCGTTCGGGGCGTCCAGCAGGCCGGATGTGAACGGCGTGACGAGCTCGTCGAGCCGGGTCACGATCGTCGTGTAGGTGACGCCCGGCACGGCGTACACGCCGTCGGCGTACAGATGCTCGAGGAAGTCCGAGCCGTGCAGGAACTCCAGACACGACCCGCAGTACGTGCCGAACGCGGCCGCGAACTGGCCCGCGTACTGCGGGAAGTACTTCTCGAACGTGCTCTCCAGCGCCGAGATGCCGAACAGCGTGGTGCCCTGGTAGAGCGGGGTGATCGCGACGTACTTGTTCACGTACTGCGCGCCGCCGCGGAACTTCAGGTAGTACTGCGGCATCACCGTGCCCTCGGAGTGCCCGACGAGGTCGACCTGCTGCGCACCGGTCGCGGCGAGCACCTGCTGCACGAAGTCGGCGAGCTGCGCGCTGCTCTGCTCCATCGGCTGCAGGCCGCCGACGAACTGCTCGTCCGGGTTCTGCCCGTAGGTCAGCGCGAAGACGCAATAGCCGTTGTTCGCGAGCAGCGGCGAGTACGTCGCCCAGTTCTCGCCCATGGTGGCGCCGAGGCCGTGCACGAGCACGACCGGGTCGGGGTGCGCCGCGCTCGGCTTGCACGACCAGTCGTTCGCGCCGGGCGGCGGGCCCGTCGGGTCGGCCAGCACCCCGCGCGCCGCGGTGATGTTGTAGACGACCGGATAGTTCGTCGCCGCGCCCGCACCCGGTGCGGACACCAACGCGACCAACGACACGACCAGCAGGACGAGGGCGACCGGGACGCGCACAAAGCGGACAGTATCCGAGACATCGAGTTCCGGCAATTCCGTCCGGGACGCCCGCTCTCAGCTGCTCAGGCCCAGCGCCGCCATCCGCTCCGCGTGCCGGTCGGTGATCCGTTTGATCAGCGCGGACACCCCGGTGAGATCGCCGGTGCCCTCGACGAACAGGACCATCAGCGAGTCCCGGTCGGCGAGCACGTGCTGGGTCTGGCTGATCGCCTCGCCGACCAGGCGCCGGCCCCACAGCGCGCGCCGGCCGGCGCGCGCCGGTTGCGCAGCGACGGCGGCCTCGACCTCGCGGACGGCGAACTCGGCGCGGCCGGCGTCGGTGAGCACCTCATGGATGAGCGTGGCGGTGTCCGGATCGGCGAACGCGGCGACCTCCCGGTAGAAGTCGGCAGCCATGCCGTCGCCGACAAACGCCTTGACCACGCTCTCCAGCCAGGTCGAGGGCTTGGTGAGCGAGTGGTATGTCTCCAGCGCGGCCACGAACGGCGCCATCGCGTCGTCCGGCGCCGCGCCCAGGGCGAC
>JAICKR010000021.1 GCA_025927835.1 Jatrophihabitans sp.
CTCGACGCCAACGGCGTCTCGGCCGCCGACCGGGCGTTCTTCGAGGGCAAGCCGGCCGTCGCCCGGTTCTTCGCCCTGACCGTGCTGCCCGAACTCGCTGCACGCCGGTTGATCGCCGAGGGCATCGACAACACCCTGATGGACGTGTCCGAGGCCGCGTTCTAGAGCCGACTTCGGCGAGTTGTCCGCCCCTCGTGACGTATGCACGTCCCGGCGGGCGGACAACTTTCGTTAACGCGCGATCCGTAGGGTCGTGGACGTGAGTACGACGACGAGCCGCTGGATCGATCTTGACGGTGCGGACAACGTGCGCGACCTCGGTGGCCTGCCGACGGTCGACGGACGCGCCGTCCAGCCGCGCCGGCTGATCCGCGCGGACAGCCTGCAGACGCTCAGCGCCGCGGACGTGCGGAACCTCGTCGATGACCTGGACGTGCGCTCGGTCGCCGATCTGCGCAGCAGCGTCGAGGTCGACGCCGAAGGGCCCGGACCGCTGACGCGCGAGCCGCAGGTTGCGATCCACCATCTCTCGCTGTTCCCCGAGGCCGGGTTGAACACCGACGCGGTGGCCGACGACGACGAGGACGATGCGCCGGTCGTGCTGCCGTGGCAGAGCCGGGACGCGGAGATCAGCCAGGAGGAGCGACACCGGGACGCCGCCGGCTTCTACCTGCGCTACCTGCTCGACCGTCCCGATTCGATCCTCGATGCGCTGCGCCTGATTGCCCGCACCGACGGCGCCACGGTCGTGCACTGTGCCGCGGGCAAGGACCGCACCGGTGTCGTCGTCGCGTTCGCGCTCGCCGAGGTGGGCGTAGAGCGGGAGGCGATCGTTGCCGACTACGTGCTCAGCGCCGAACGCACCGCCGCGACGCTTCGCCGTATCTCGGCGCGGCGCACCTACAAGGCCGACATCAACGAGGACGTCGACGTCGACCGGCACAAGCCGCGGCCCGACACGATGCGCCGGGTGTTCGCGGCGATGGACGAGCAGCACGGCGGCATCCCGGCCTGGCTGCGCGCGCACGGCTGGAGCGATGCCGATGCCGCCGCGTTGCGCGAGAGGCTGCTCGGCTAGCCGCGCTGGCTGAGTCGCGCAAGCCGCTGCTTGTGCGTGCTCATCGACTTGCGCAGCATGTCCTCCGAGAGCGCCGGCACGCTGGGCTCGGCACCCTGGCGCAACCCGTCGAGCATCATCGGCAGGTAGCGCCGCCAGAGGTCGGACGACGCGTCGCCGGTGACGTCGGCGACGGTGCACAACATCGTCACCACGATGCCGATGTCGGTCGACTCGACATCGGCGCGCACCGCGCCGGCCGCCTTCGCCCGGTCGACGAGTTCGCGCAGCGGGCCGCTGAGCCGGTCGTGCACCTGCTCCATCTGCTCGGCGTCGTGCACGCCCATGAGCACCTCGCGCAGGCCGCGGTCGGCGCTCTGCATCTCGGCCGTTCCCTCGACGAACGAGACCAGCCCGGCCCAGGGGTCCGGGTTCGCTACGGCGTCGTCGACGAGTTGGTACACCCGCTCGATCGCCTCGGCGAGGATCGCCAGCGCGAGCTCGTACTTGTTCGCGAAGTGCCGGTACGCCGTGCCCACTCCGAGCCCGGCGCGGTGCGCGACGTCGTCCATGCTCGCCTCGAGACCGCGCTCGGCGAACACGTCGCGGGCGGCCTGCACCAGCAGCGCGCGGTTGCGGACCGCGTCCTTGCGCAGCGGACGGGAGGCCTCCGTCATCGGTGACCTCCCGTCCGCTGATTCGTGCTCAGAGTACGACACCAACTGCCTCCGGGTCGGGCTGCGGGATGCCCGGCCGCAGCACCAGCGCGGCAATGATCGCACCGACCGCGAAGATGCCGGCTGCCCACCAGAACGTCGTCGTGTAGCTGTGGATCGCGGCGTTGGCCTGCACCAACTGCGCGCCCGACTTCGTCGCGCCGGAGGCGAGATGCGCGCCCACGTAGGACGCGGCCGCGCTGGCAGCGATGGTGTTCAGCAGCGCGGTGCCGATCGAACCACCGACCTGCTGCACGGTGTTGACCGCCGCCGAGGCGACCCCGGAGTCGTTCGGCTGCACGCCGAGCGTCGCGAGGCTGAACCCGGGCGCGAACACCAGACCCAGGCCGACGCCGAGCAGGATGGTCGCGGGCAGCACGTGCGCCGTGTACGAGGTCGTGAGCCCGATGGTGGTGAGCACCCACATGCCGACGCCGGCGATGACCATGCCGGCCGGGATGAGCACGCGCGAGCTGAGCCGGGTGACGAGCACGGTGCTTGCGACGGCGGCCACCACGATCAGCGAACCGGTCATGGGCAGGAACGCGACGCCGGTCTTGACGGCGCTGTAGCCCAGCGACGACTGCAGGTAGTAGGTCAGGAACAGGAACACCGCGAACATACCGGCCGCCGCAGCGAACATGGCGAGGTACGCGCCGCCGCGGTTGCGGTCGAGCACGATCCGCAACGGCAGCAGCGGGTGCCGCACGCGCTGCTGGATGAACACGAACGAGGTCAGCAGAACACCCGCGAGCACGAGGAAGGCGATGGTGAGCGCACTCGACCAGCCGGCAGTCTCGGCGTGCGAGAAGCCGTACACGAGTGCGAACAGGCCGACGGAGGCGACGAGCGTGCCCGGCACGTCCAGCTTCGCGCGCTCGGCGCTCTTGCTGTGGTCGAGCAGGAACCAGCCGCCGATGAAGGTGATCACCGCGAAGACGAGGTTCACGAACAGCGTCCAGCGCCAGTTCGCGTACTCGGTGAGGAAGCCGCCGAGCAGCAGGCCGATCGACGCACCGGCACCGGCGATCGCGCCGAAGACGCCGAACGCCTTACCGCGCTCGGCCGGCTCGCTGAAGGTGGTCGTCAGCAGGGAGAGGATGGCGGGGGCGAGCAGTGCAGCGAACAGGCCCTGCACGCCGCGCGCGGCGATCAGCATGCCGACGTTGACCGCGGCACCGCCGACGGCGCTCGCGATAGCGAAGCCGACGACGCCGATGAGGAACGTCCACTTGCGGCCGATGATGTCGGCGATCCGGCCGCCGATCAGCAACAGCGAGCCGAACGCGAGTGCGTACGCGGTGACGATCCACTGGCGCGAGCTGTCGGTGAAGCCGAGGTCGGCCTGGGCGGTCGGCAGCGCGATGTTCACCACGGTCGCGTCGAGCGCGACCATCAGCTGGGCGATGCCGAGGACGGCGAGGATCCACCAGCGCCTGCTGTTGTTGGGCAGAGCGTCGCTGGGGACGGCCGGTCGGGACCGGTTCGCGCGGGTGGGCGACGCCGACTTCCGGAGGGTGGTGGTCATCTGTGCTCCCGAACACTTACCGGAGACGTCTTCTCCGCTTCGTTCACTACCCTAACGTGATGCGGAGCTTGGCACTCCACTTTTTCTGGAGACGTCCGCCACACGGGCCAGGCAGCGCTTTCAGGGGGCGACGCGGGTGAGGTGCTTGGCGGCTGTCTGGGCGATCAGGCCGGATACCAACTCGCGGTGGTCCCAGATCGTCATGTGGCCCGCGTGCGGGACGAGCAGGAGCGATTCGACGTCGGGCAGCCGGCGCGCGATACGACGGCTGTGCACCGGCGGCAGGAGCCGGTCCTGCAGCCCGCCCAGGACGACCGCCGGCACGGTGATGTCCGGCAGTGCGGCCAGCAGGTCGACGTCGGCCACCGCGAGCACGAACCGGGTCACCGTGTCGTCCGGCGCCGCGAGCATCATCTCCATCAGCGCGTCGACGTGTTCACGCGCGGCCCGGGTGCCGAACGCGAGCATGCGGATCGGCACCCTGGCCCGGGTGCGCGCGATGGTGAGCAACTTCTGCTTGATGAGGACGCGGGCGATGCCGTGCGTCGGCCGGGGCACCCCGATGACCGCGATGTGATCGATCACGGCGCTCGCCGCCGTGTTGAGCAACAGGACGGCTGCTGCCCGGCGCGCGACCTCGTCCGGGTACTGACCGGCCCAGGACATGATCGACATGCCGCCCATCGAATGACCGGCGATGACCACCTGCTCGCCCGCCGGCACGCACGCCTCGAGCACGGCGTGCAGGTCGTCGCCGAGCGCATCGACGCTGAACGTGCGCGGGTCGCCGCCACTGCTGCCGTGGCCGCGCTGGTCGTAGGCGACGACGCGGAACCGATCGGCGAGATCCTCGATCTGGTAGGCCCAGTTGCGGATCTGCATGAGGATGCCGTGCGCGAGCACGATCGTCGGCACGCCGTCCGGGCCGAACACCTCGACATGCAAGGCGGTGCCGTCGCGCGAGACGACGGGGACGACGCGCTTCTCCGCAGGGAGGACGAGAGGCGGTGCCGTCGTCCGAGCCATGGCCGGAGCGTAGGGCCTGCCGGCCCGCGCCACGAACGGAACGCGGAGGCCATAACGTACTCAGTCGTGGACGCTGACGCGGCGGGCGGACTCGACGGACTCGTCGACCTGCTTGCGCTCGAACGGTGGATGGACGGGCACGGGCTGGGCAGCGGGACGCTCGAGCAGGTGGCGCGGCTGACCGGCGGCACGCAGAACGTGCTCGTGCGCTTCACTCGTGACGGCGTCGCCTACGTGCTGCGCCGTCCGCCGCGGCATCTGCGTCCTACGAGCAACGCGAACCTGCTGCGCGAGGCGCGCGTACTCGGCGCGCTCACCGGCCAGGGGGTCGCCGCGCCCGCGCTCGTCGCGGCGTGCGCGGACGAGTCCGTGCTCGGTGCGGCGTTCTTCCTGATGCAGCCGATCGACGGCTTCAACGCCTCGACCGAACTCCCGCCGCTGCACGCCGGCGACACGGAGGTGCGGCATCGCATGGGATTGAGTGCGATCGAGGGCATCGCCGCCGTCGCGGCGCTCGACTACGAAGCGCTGGGGCTCGGTGATTTCGGCCGGCCGGACGGATTTCTGCAACGCCAGGTGCCGCGCTGGTTGCGCGAGCTCGACTCCTACACCGCGCTGGACGGCTACTGGCCGTCCTCCTATCCCGACATCGCGCACCTCACGGGCTGGCTCGAGAGTGCAATCCCGGCGGCGTACGAACCCGGGATCGTGCACGGCGACTTCCACGCCGCGAACCTGCTCTTCGCGCGCGACAGCGCCGAGCTCGCGGCGATCCTCGACTGGGAGATGGCCACCGTCGGCGACCCGTTGCTCGACCTGGGCTGGTTCCTCGCGACCTGGCCGGGCGAGGCGACATCGAACATCGCGTCCGCGGCGCAGCCGCTCGCGAACGCCGGCGGCCTGGCGACACGCGCCGAGCTCATCGAGCACTACGCCCGGAACTCCACGCGCACTCTCGAGGCGATCGACTGGTACGCCGTGCTGGCCTGCTTCAAGCTGAGCATCGTCCTCGAGGGCACGTACGCCCGCGCGTGTGCCGGCAAGGCGGACCGCGACATCGGGAACGCGCTGCACACCATCGCGTGCGCGCTGGTCGAACAAGCCGAGCAGTTCATGTCCGGAGGTGTGCGATGAGTTGGGACTTCTCCACCGAGCCGGAGTTCCAGGCGAAGCTCGACTGGATGCGCGAATTCGTCCGCGACGAACTGTGGGCACTCGACTCCATCGCCGACGAGCTCGACATGACCGCGATCGACACTGCGCTGCGGCCGATGAAGGACGCAGTGAAGCAGCAGGGTTTGTGGGCGGCGCATCTCGACCCGGAGCTCGGCGGACAGGGCTTCGGCCAGGTGAAGCTCGGGCTGATGCACGAGATTCTCGGCACCTCGATGCTCGCGCCGATGGCCTTCGGTTGCGCGGCGCCGGACAGCGGCAACTCCGAGATCCTCGCGCTGGCCGGCACGCCCGAGCAGAAGCGGCAATGGCTCGAGCCGCTACTGGCCGGCGAGCTACGTTCGTGCTTCTCGATGACCGAGCTGAACACGGCGGGCTCGGACCCGACATTGCTCAAGACCTCGGCGGTGCAGGACGGCGACGCGTGGGTCCTCGACGGGCATAAGTGGTACTCGTCGAACGCGTCGGTCGCGGACCTCTTCATCGTGATGGCGGTGACCGACCCGGACGCGGCGGCGTACCAACGCGCGACGCTGTTCCTGGTGCCCGCGGGCGCGCCCGGTCTCGAGGTCGTACGCGACGTCGGCAGCATGGAGTCGCGCAATCACCGCTTCGGTCGGTACGGCAATCACGCCGAGGTGCGCTACACGAACGTGCGCGTGGGAGCCGACGCGGTGCTCGGTGGTGTCGGCAACGGCTTCCTCATCGCGCAGCATCGCCTCGGGCCGGGACGCATCCACCACGCGATGCGATGGATCGGCCAGGCGCAGCGCGCGTTCGACATGCTCTGCGAGCGGGCGACGTACCGGTTCGCGCACGGCAGCCTGCTCGCCGACAAGCAGACCGTGCAGAACTGGATCGCCGACTCGGCCGCCGAGATGCATGCGGCCCGGCTGATGACGCTGCACGCCGCGTGGGTGATGGACACGCAAAGCAGCTCCGCCGCGCGCCGTGAGATCGCGATGATCAAGTACTTCGGCGCGAGGGTGCTGCACGACGTGATCGACCGCGCGCTGCAGGCGCACGGCTCACTCGGCTACTCGACCGACCTGCCGCTCGAGGCGATGTATCGATGGGCGCGGGCGGCGCGGATCTACGACGGCCCGGACGAGGTGCACCGGCAGACCGTCGCGCGGCAGATCCTCAGGGGCTACCGACCACCGGTCGACGGTGTGCCGAGCGAGCACGTCCCGACCCGGCGGGCCGCTGCCCGGGAGCGCTTCGCCGATCTGCTGCTGACGGTGACCGCGGACGAGTAGACGCGCCTTCCCGCCAGAACTGGTTGATTTCGCCGCGGAATGTCAACCACTGCTGGCGGGAAGTGACTGGTCTGACCATTTGACCACCGGGCCAGTCGTCGACTACCGTCCGAGATATGGCTCTGAAACCCGTGCCGCGCCGGTCGGTCACCGACGACGTGTTCGACCAGCTCGCGGCCGAGGTGTTGCACGGGGGAGTCGCCGCGGGCGAGGCGCTGCCGAGCGAACGCCGCCTCGCGGAGGTGCTGGGCGTGTCGCGCCCGTCCGTTCGTGAGGCGCTGAAGCGACTCGGCCACGCGGGGTTGGTCGATGTGCGGCAGGGCGACGCGACGACGGTGCGCGACTTCCGGCGCAGCGCCGGCATGGACCTGCTTCCGCAGTTGCTGATGTCGCAGGGCACGGTCGACATCCCGACGGCACGCAGCGTGATGGAGACCCGCCTGCACGTCGGGCCGTTCGTCGCGGAGCTCGCGGCCGGCCGCGGCGGTGCTGCGCTCGGCCCGGCACTAGACGTCGCACTCGAGGAACTCGCCGGGCAGACCGATCCGGTCGCTCGCCAGTACGCGGCGCTCGCGTTCTGGGATGCCATCGTCGACGGTGCGGACTCGATCGCGCTGCGGCTGATGTACAACAGCCTGCGCGCGAGCTACGAGCCGGTGATCGACGCGATGTCAGCCGTCATGGACGCCGAGGTGTCGAACCACGCCGCGTACCGATCGCTCGCCGCGGCGATCACGGCCGGGCGGCCCGCTGCAGCCGCGAAGGCCGCGGCCAACCTGCTCCGCCCCGCGACCGACGCGCTGCTCGCCGCGTTGCGTGCGCTCGAGGAGACATCGTGACCGACACCGCTCGCGCTCAGGACCTGGCCGCCGTTCGCACCGAGCAGGGCAAGCGGCGCTCGATCTCGCTCGGCAGCGCGTTCGCCGAGTTCATCCGGCACCCGTCCCCGTGGCTGCTGTTCGGATTGACGCTCGGTGGTGTGATCGCACGCGTCGTGCACGGTGACTGGCAACTGTCCGATGCGCTGCTGCCGGTCGCGATGGTGGCCCTCTTCCCGGTCTACGAGTGGCTCATCCACGTCTTCATCCTGCATTGGAAGCCACGCCGGATCGGCCGGCTCAAGGTTGACTCGATCCTGGCCCGCGACCACCGCCGCCACCACGCCGACCCGCGCAACATCCCGCTGATCTTCATCCCCACGCGGGCGATGTACTCGATCGTCCCCGCCACTGTCGCGATCTCGATCTTCGCGTTCCCGCGGCTCGGGCTCGGCCTGACGTACCTGGTCGTGATCAGCGCGGCCGGTCTGATCTATGAGTGGGTGCACTTCCTCGTGCACAGCGACTACCGCCCGGTGACTCGGCTCTACCGTGCGGTGTGGAACAACCACCGGCTGCACCACTACAAGAACGAGCACTACTGGTTCACGGTGACCTCGTCCGGCACCGCAGATCGGCTGTTCGGAACACACCCCGACCCGGCGTCGGTGCCGAAGTCGCAGACCGCCCGCAACCTGCACGCGCTGTCCGACGTCGGCGCGTAACCAGCCCGTCGGCGTGCGGCCCGCTCCGGTACCTTCGGGCATCTGGAGGGCTCGCATAGTGGCCTAGTGCGACGGTCTTGAAAACCGTTATGGCTGGTGACAGTCATCGTGGGTTCGAATCCCACGCCCTCCGCCAGCCGGCGCGATCAAACAGCTCACGCGTCCGACGGTTGCGGCAACAGGCCGAGCTGGCCGAGCATCGACAGCTGATCCAGCTGGGCCGATGCTCGGCGAGCCGGTCCCCGTCGACGCGGTAGATGTCGATGCCGCCGATCGTGAACGCGCGGCCGGTCGCCGCGATGCCGGCGAACTCATAGTGCTGCAACGCTTCCCCGAGGTGCGTGCGGGCCGAGGCAACGGCACCGGCGGACAGCTGACCGGCCGCGGCGGCGGTGCGGCTGCGCCAGACCGTCGCCGCGCGTGAGCTGCCGCTCGAACGCCGCATCACCGCGCGCTATCTCGCCGCGGCCGCCGCCCAGCTCGGTGCCGCGCCGTGGGACGAGGCATGGCAGCGCGGCTTGCAACTCGGCACCGAGGAAGCCATCGCCCACGCCCTCGATCGCGGAGAACCCTGACGCACGAAGCGGCCGACCTGGGCCGTGCCGGCGCGCAGGTCGGGATTGACGACTCATGCGCCTGGGACACCGGGACCGACAACCTCCTCGCTGACAACCGACATCAGCGAAGGAGCACGCCATGACCGCCACCCTGCAAACCCGCCCGACCGTAGCGGCGCCGGTCGTACACGACCTGCCCAAGCTCGACCCGCAGCAGCTGCGCGTCGAGCAATGCCGCACCCTCGACACCCCGCGCCGGCGTTACAGCTTGGCGGCCCGGCTGCTGTTCGTCGGCATGGACCTGATGTACGGACGCAAGCGCACGCTCGACAAGTTCCGCGTCCTCGAGATCGTCGCGCGAGTGCCCTACCAGACCTGGGAGACGGTGACCTACAAGCAGATCACCAAGCGGCACCGTCGTCCGCTCGACATCCGCCGGCTGTGGGACCGGGTGCTGGAGTTCCGTACCCAGCAGGACAACGAGCAGTGGCACCTCCTCATCCTCGCCGAGCTCGTCGCGCGCGAGGGCAAGCCGGCGACACTGCGCAGCAAGCTCTGGTACGACCTGCTGCCGCGACTGATCGCCTTCGGCTACTGGCACGTCGCTTGGCTGCTGTACGCGCTGAAGCCGACGTGGAGCCATCGGCTCAACGCCGACTTCGAGGACCACGCCGAGCACGAGTACGCGCAGCTCGTCACCGAGCACCCGGAGTGGGAGAGCACGCCCTACTTCTCCGTCGTGGCCGAGGAGTACGGCACCTTCGACTGCCTCGCCGACCTGTTCCGCCAGATCGGGCACGACGAGCGCGTGCACAAGCAGGAGTCCGAGCAGCACCTCTGAAAGTTCCCGGCCGGACGGGACATCGCACCCAGGCACCTGGGACGCCGTCCGGGCGACAGTTCAGCCAGCCACACACCAACCAAGGAGATCGTCATGACCGCAACGCTCACCAGCCCCGCCCCGACCGCCACGATCGCGACCGCCGAGGTCGGCACTACGCTGCGCCGCCGGGCCACCGGCGCCGCCTTCCTGGGCGCCGCCGCCATCACGATGGCCGGCATCCTCGCCACCCCGTTCGAGAACAGCAGCAAGCAGGCCGACTATCTCAAGTCGCTCGCCGACCATCCGAAGCAGGCGATGATCGCCGCCGTCCTGCTGCACTTCGGCTACCTGCTGTTCGTCCCTGCGGCGTTCGCCATGGCGCGGCTGGCCCGGCGCGGCGCGCGCAAGCTGACCGCGTTCGGCATCGTGTTCGCTGTTCTCGGCTCGGGGCTTTCCGGGCTGCTCGTCACGGACATCTATGACCTGTCCATCGCGCAGCATGCCGGCGTCCAGGGTGGCGTGCCGATCTCGAACATGGACGGCGTCCCGCTCTCCGGCTTGGTGTTCATCTCGATGGCCGCTCTGAGCGCGGCCGGCCTGTCGATCGGGCTGACCCTGCTCGCCCTCGCCATGTGGCGCTCGCGGCTCGCCCCGAGCTGGCCGGCGATCGCGATTCTCGTCGGGTTCGGGCTGTCCTTCGGCGCGCACGACCTCCTCCGCAACCTGATCGGTTTCGGGTCGACCTGCGTCGCCGCGGCGTTCCTCGGCATCACGGTGCTGCGGATGGGCAACGACCGCTTCGCACATGGCTCGGACGCCCGCTGATCATGTCCCTGCTCAACCCCTGGGCGGGCCCGCGCGATTCGGTCGCGGGTCCGCCCACGGATCCGTTCACAGGGCACACTGTCTCAATGCTTCGCACGGGAGGGCGGCGCTGGGCGCCGCGCGTGGCCGCAGTTTCGGCGACACTTGCCGCCGTCGCGCTCCCTCTCTCGGTGTGGCTCTACCTCGACAACCGGACGCACGTCGACGGCGTCCAGTTCCTCTACGGCGACTACACCGCGGGCCTGCTCTACCCGCTCGTCGGCGCGTACCTGCTGCACCGACGGCCGGACAACCGGGTCGGCTGGGTCTTCGCCGCGACGAGCGTCCTCGGCCTCAACGGTCTGGCCGGGCAGTACGCGGTCGCTGCCACCTACGTCCACCACAGCTGGCCGCTGCGCGACTTCGCGGCCTGGCTGAACGCGTGGGACTGGGCGCCGGAACTCCTCGTGCCCGCACTGCTCCCGCTGCTCTTCCCGAACGGCACGCTGAAGAGTCGTCGCTGGCGGCCGGTGGCGATCGCCGCGCTCGCCGGTCTGGGCGTCGCGATCGCAGCCATGGCGACGGCGCATCACCCCATCGACGCCAGCCAGAAGATCTTCAATCCGTGGACGATCACACACGCCGCATGGCTGCGCGGCATCATGATCGCCGGCATCCAGGTCGTGTTCCTCTGCTCGTTCCTCGCGCTGATCTCGCTCGTGCTGCGCACCCGCGCGGCGCGCGCGACCGAGCGCGCGCAGCTGCAATGGCTGATGTTCTCCGTCGTGGTCACGGTCGCGCTCGGCGTCGTCGCGCTGCTGACCGACGGCGTCTTCAGCGAGACCGTCTGGGCGGTCGCGATGGCGGCCATCCCCACGGGAGTTCTGGTGGCGGTCATGCGGCACCAGATGCTGGACATCGAACTCGTCCTGAACCGGACGATCGCGTACGCGCTGCTCACCGGGCTCGTCGTGCTCGCCTACGTTGCAAGCGTCTCCTCCCTCGGCGAGGTTGCCGCGAAGAAGGTGGGCATCGCCGCGGTCGCACTCGTTGCGCTGTTCTTCGCCGCCGCACGCGAGCGGCTGCAGCACGTCATCGACCGTGCCCTGTTCGGGCATCGCCGCGACCCCTACACCGTCGTCGCTCGGCTCGGCCGGCGCGTCGATGCCGCAACCGGCCCGCTGGATGCGCTCGAACAACTCGCGGTGGAGCTGCGCACGTCGCTGCGGCTGCCCTATGTCGCGGTGTTGCCCGACGCCGCCGAGCTGCCACCCATCGAGGCCGGCAGGCCGGTCGCCGGCAGCAGCGACGTACCGATCAGCGTGCACGGCGAACCCGTCGGCATCCTGCGCGTCGGCCTCCGCCACCAGGGCGAGCGGTTGCGGGTCGAAGAACACTCGGTCCTCAACGACAGCGCACGACGTGCGGGCGCCCTCATCCAGGCCGCGGCACTGGTAGCCGACCTGCGCGCCAGCCGCGAGCGCATCGTGGCGGCCCGCGAGGAGGAGCGCCGCCGGCTGCGGCACGACCTGCACGACGGTGTCGGCCCGCAGCTCGCCGGCCTTGCGCTGCAGCTCGACGCGCTCAGCCGCCGGTTGCGCGGTGACGAGGACAACGCGGCCCGCGTGCAGGTGCTGCGCGACCTGCTTCGAGACACCGTCGGAGAGGTGCGCCGGGTGGTGGACAACCTGCGCCCACCGGCCCTCGACGATGTCGGCCTGGTCGAGGCGGTGCGTCAACAGGTCGCGGCGTACGCGGTCGTGGGCTTAGGCAGCGGGTCACGCCCGCTCGTGGACGTGCACAGCGAGCCGCTCCCGGAGCTGCCGGCCGCGGTCGAGGTCGCGGCCTATCGCATCATCACCGAGTCGGTGGCCAACGCGATGCGGCACGGACAGCCGACGCAGTGCGAGGTGTTCCTGCGGGCCGCGGACAGCCTGCTCGACATCACCGTCACCGACGACGGTTCCGGCCTCGCCGCGGACGCCACAGCCGGCGTCGGGTTGGCGAGTATGCGAGAGCGCGCCGCCGAGGTGGGCGGAACGTTCGACCTGCAGACCGGCCCCACAGGAACGACCGTCACCGCACGTCTGCCGCTGGAGAACTCATGAATGAGCCCGTCCGCGTCGTCGTCGCCGACGACCACCCTGTCTTCCGCGGCGGGCTGCAGGTGACCCTCGACGACGAGCCGGACATCGAAGTCGTCGCCGCCGTCGCGGACGGCGACGCGGCAGTGGCCGAAGCGCTGCGACATCAGGCCGATGTCGTGCTGATGGACCTGCGCATGCCCGGCGGCGGCGGCATCTCCGCGACCGCACGCATCGCCACCGAGCAGCCGAGCACGAACGTCATCGTGCTCACGATGAGCGACGACGACGACTCGGTGTTCGCCGCGCTGCGCGCCGGCGCGCGCGGCTACCTGCTCAAGGAGTCCGAGTCGGACGACATTCTGCGTGCAGTGCGCGCGGTCGCCGCAGGCGAGGCGGTGTTCGGCCCGCGCATCGCGGACCGGGTGATCGCGTTCTTCTCCGCGGCCGGGTTGCGCGGCGGGACGGCGACGCCGTTCCCGCAACTCACCGACCGTGAGCGCGAGGTGCTCGACCTCGTCGCCCGCGGCAGCGACAACGCGACGATCGCGCGTCGCCTGTTCCTGTCCGAGAAGACGGTGCGCAACCACGTCTCGGCCTGCCTCACCAAGATGCAGGTCGCGTCACGCGCAGAGGCCGTCGCCCTCGCACGGGACGCCGGCCTCGGCGGTTGACCGTCGAGCTAGCTGAAGTTGGTCACCGCGGACACGGTGCCGTTGTTCGTGTTCGTCGCGTAGCCCTGGTGGTTGATCGGGCTGACCACCATGCCGGTCGGGCCGGACAGACCGGTGACGGTGGCGCGCACCTGCAGGGTCGTGCCGTTGATGATCGACACCGAGTCGCTCAACGTGTTCGACACGAATACGTCGTGCCGGGCGATGTCGACGGAGATCCCAGTCGGGGAGGCGCCCACGTTGACCGTGCCGACCCGGGTGAACGTGTGGTCGCTGACCACCGCGACGTCGTTGTCGTTCGCATCCGTCACATAGATGTGCTTGAACACCCGGTCGACCGCCACTCCGGTCGGGTGATTGCCCACCGGGACAGTGCGTAACACGACCGGCGTGAAGTGGTTCTTCGCGGCCATCCCGTTGATGATCGTCAGGCTGTTCGATCCCTGGTTGGCGACGTAGGCGCGGTGGGCGTTCGAGTCGACACCGATGCCGACCGGGTTCACGCCCACCGGCACGGTCGTGATCACCGTGTTCGTCTTGCCGTTGATGATGGTCACGGTGTTGTCGCCACGGTTCGACACGAAGACGACGTTGATCTCGGAGTCGTTGGCGATGCCGACCGGCGTGTGCCCGACCGGGATCGTGGCGATCACGGTGCTCGTCGTCGCGTTGATGACGCTGACCGTGTTGCTGCTCTGGTTCGCGACGTAGACGCGGTTCGTGGCGGCATTCGACGTGACCGCGATCGGCGCGAGGCCGACCGGGATGGTGGCGATGACCGTGTTCGTCCGCTGGTTGATCACCGACACGCTGTTGCTGGCGACGTTCGTGACCCACGTGTAGCGCAGGTTGTTCGCCTGGGCCGCGCCCACCGGGGACGCGCCCACCGGGATCGTGGCCTTGATGTGCCACGGGATCGTGGCTGCCGACGCCCCGCCGCCCGAGACACCGAGGGCCAGCGCCAAGGCGCCGCCCGCGGCCACAACACCCCATGCACCAACGAATCGCTTCATGATCTGCCCCTGCCCCGCTCGCGCCCGAAAAACGGGCCTTTGAGTGATCCCCAGCTACCGAAGATCAACCTCTCATCGGGGACGAAAGCTGTCCATTCGAAGCGCCAAGTGTTCACTCGCGGGGCGATTACGCGGTACACCGCGGCGCACGTATCGACCGGATAAACGTCGCGATTGCCTGCATACGTCCGGTACGGATCGGAGAGTGCGCGTCGAGTGTCTCAGTTGAGACAGTGAACTTACCGGCGGGTATTCACAATCGGCTCATCTAGCGGGCAGCCACGGGGGCCGCTCATTTGGAGGGATCCAATGCGGAAGATTGCCCATGCTCCGCGGCGCACGCGGCGCCTTGCGCTCGTTGCCGCGGCCGGAGTGACGGCGGCGCTCGCGCTTCCTGCGGCGAACGCGAATGCGACCATCTTCGCGACCACGACGAAGGTCACCGCAACACCCGCGACATCGCTGGTCGGCACGGCGGTCACGTTGAAGGCGACCGTCGCGACGGCGCTGAACCTCGTGCCGCCACAAGGACCTGTCACGTTCACCTCGAAGAACGCGGCCGGCATGACCGCGACGTTGGGCACCGTCTCGCTGGCGGCCTGTTCCAAGTCGCCCTGCATCGCGACGCTCGTGACGAGCAACATCCCGCTCGGCTCGACGTCTGTCACCGCCGCCTATGCGGCGTACGGCCTGACCGCGAAGAGTCAGGGTTCGGTAGCTGTGCAGGTCACCGCCAACTCGACGCCCGGCACAGCACAGACCGTGACCTGCTATGCCGGCCAGACCTGCAACACCGGCACCATCGCGTCGTCGGACAACACCACGAAGCTCCAGGTCTCCTCGAGCTCGTCGAGCGGCAACCAGACCGTCACCGGTTCGCTCACCAGCGGCACGCTGCACTGCGCGCCGGCCGGCAACGAGCCTCCGGACAACGACGGTGACGACGACGACGGCGTGTTCGTCGGCGCGCTGGCAACGTTCACGAGTACGGCACCCGACTCGACGAAGACGATCACGTACACGGGTCAGGGCATGTCACCCGGCACGGTCGGCTACATCATGTGGCACCAGTACAGCGAACACACCGGCTATGCGAGTTGCTATGGCCAGGACGTCCCGTTCAAGGGTTACACCGGCGGCGTGTACGGCGACGCACCGTTCAACGCGACCGACGGCCTCTACGTCGCGCAGCTTTCCAACTGCGCGAACAACGGCGGCCTGAAGCCGTGCTTCACGAACCTGAAGACCTCGACGTCGGACAGCTACATCATCAAGACCCAGGCCGGCGACCCGAAGAACATCGGGTAATCGCCCAGTCAGCTCAACCCGGCCGGCGGCGCCACCGCGACCGGGGCGAAGGTCACCACCGTCGCCCCGTCGTCGGCGCCGTCGGCCGAGATCATGCCGAGGGTCACACGAAGGTCGGCGATCTCCTCCTGCCACGAGGCACGATCGTCCGCCGAGGCGACGCTGTCGTGATGCAGTAACGCGACCAAGGTCGCCTCGACGTCGTAGGGCGAGCGTCGTGCCCGCGCCGATGCGAGCGCGGCGTGCAGCAACGGGCGGCCCAGCTCGGCCTGGTCGAGCGCGCACCATGCCTCGCCCTGCACGCGCAACAACAGCGGTTCGGCTGCCGGCGCCTCGTCGGCCTCGCCCACCTCGGCGAACGCGCTGTCGATGCACTGCAGCGCGGCTCGTGGTTCACCGGCGCGCAGGAGGCACTCGGCGGCCAGCGCGTCGACGAAGATCATGTCCTCGCGCTCGCCCATCTCGACGCACAGCGCGCGCGCCTCGCCGAGCTTGCTGGTCGCGTCCGCGTAGTCACCACGCGCAAGCGCCACGCGGCCGGCGATGGTGACGGCGAAGCTGAGCAGGCTGCGCGCCTCGAGTGCGACGAGCACCCGGATCGCCTCGGTGATCGCGGTGTCGGCCTCGTCGACCTTGCCCTGCTGGACGAGCACCTCGGCCCGGTTCGCGGCGCCGCCCGCGGCATCGAAGTCGCGCCCGATCTGGCGCGCCGCCTGTTCGGCGACCGAGTAGTGCCGCACCGCGGCATCCCACTTGCCCGCGAAGTAGCTGCACATGCCGAGCGCGTTCGACAGCCGGACGCGGCCCTTATGGTCGCCGACGGAGGCGAACATGTCGAGCGCCGCCCGCACGCTCTCCTCGTCCCAGGGCAGCCCGGCCGCTGCGGCGTTGACCGCGTGCATCGCGCTCGCGCGCGCCTCGGTGACCTGGTCGCTCGCACGCCGCGCCTCGTCGGCTGCGCGCCGTGCCCACACCATGCCCGCGCGGTACGCGCCCTGGTCGTAGCGGATGCCCGCACCGCGCTCGCCGAGCTGTGCGCGCAACGCCAGTGCCGCTTCGTCGTCGAGCGACCGGATCGCCGAGCGGCCCTTGGTGACCCAGCGCAGGGCCTCGGTGTGCCGGCCGAGATGCTGACGGTGCGCCGCCGTCGCGAGGTGCAGCTTCGCGAGGCGCAGCGGATCGCCCTTCGCGCGGGCCCGCGCGGCGCGCAGCGCCTGCTCGGCCTGCGCCATCTCGCCGAGATCCATGTTGGTCTCGGCCAACGCGGTGTACACGTCGACGAGATCTTCCGTCGACAGGTTCGACAGATGCCCCGCGGCGGTGAGCGCGCGCCGGTAGCACTCGGCCGCCTCGGCCGGCGCGAACCGGGCCCGCGCCTGGTCGCCGGCAAGTCGCGAGTAGCGCCAGGCCGAGTCGTAGATCTCGCCACGCACGCAGTGCAGCGAGAGCAGCGCGGCCTGCGAGGCGCGCCGCCTGCCGAGCGCGGTCTCGAGGATGAGCGCCGCCCGCGCATGCAGTTCGGTGCGACGGCGGTACGGCAGCCCCTCGTAGGCGGTGAGGCGGACCAGGTGATGCACGAACCGCAGCCGGGCATCGACGTTCATGGTGAGGAACTCGTCGAGGCCGGTCCACGTCTCGTGCTCGATGTCGCTGCCGGCCAGGATGCCCTGCAGCAGCGTGGGGTCGACGGTCATGCCGAGGACCGACGCGGCGCGCAGCCAGCGCTTGCGCCGTGACGGCAGCCGGTCGATCTGGGCGGCGATGATGCCTTCGACGGTGTCGGGCAGCTCGTCGAGGTCGGCGCCCGCGCTCGCCGCCGCGACGAGGTGGGTCAGGAACATCGGGTTGCCACCCGCGCGTTCGGTCAGCTCGCGAATGCGCTGCGGCGGCAGCGGCGACGCGTCGGTGGCGGCGGTGACCAGCAGCCCGGCGGCCTCGGCGCCGAGGGCCTCGAGTTCGATCGTCGTCAGGTGCCGGGCCTCGAGCACCGCGGGCACGTTGGGCCGGCGGGTGATGATCACCAGCCACGGCCGGCGCTCGGCGTCGTCGGCGAGCCGGCGCACGAGCCCGATGGTTGCCTCGTCCATGAAGTGGATGTCGTTGAAGATCATGACGAGCGGCGTGGTCAGCAGCCGGCCGAGCAGGTCGCTGGTGACCGCTTCCAGCCGCGCGCGGCGCACGGACGGGTCCAGCCGGTCGACCTCGGGTGTCGACTCGACCTCGACCCCGGCCGGGATCGCGATGAGCGGCAGCCACGGCAGCAGGTCCGGCGCGCTACCGGCGACGAGGTCGCGCAGCGCCGCGGCGACCGTTGCCGGGTCGACGTCGATGGGCAGGGCGAGCGTGCGTCGCAGCAGCCGCATCACCGGCTGGTACGGATGCGCGCTCGCGTAGATGTCGCCGTCCGCCCACATCATCCGCGCGTCGACGAGCGTCCCCACCTCTTCGATGAGGCGCGACTTGCCGATGCCGGCCGCGCCGACGATGTCGACAGCACCACCCGCCCCTGCGACGGCACGTTCCGCAGCGGCGCGCAGCACCGCGAGCTCGGTCTCGCGCCCGATCAGCGGCAGCCGGTCGGCGATGACCGGCTCCGACGCGCGGCGCAGGTCGCCGACGACCGCCGCCTCGATCGGGGTCTGCTTGCCCTTGACGAGGAACGGTTCGAGCGGCGTGGTGTCGAACGCGGTGCGCGAGCGCTGCAGCACGAGCTGCGTGGCGAGCACCTGGCCCGGCTGCGCCTTCGCCATCAACCGCGCCGCGAGGTTCACGTCGTCGCCGGCGATGGAGTACGTGCGCCGGTAGAACGGGCCGTAGTCGCCGGCGAACACCGGTCCGCAGGTAACCCCGCCGCGTAGCTGCAGCCGACCACCGGGGTGCACGATGCGCCGGACCGTCGACAGCATCCGCGTCTCGTCGTCGCCCGAACTGCGCGGCGCACCGGACGTGAAGATGATCTTGCCACCGTTCTCGGCGATGTCGGTGGCGAGCAGCGTCACCTCGTTGGCCGCAGCGGCCTCCTGCGCGGCGTCGATGACGAAGCACACCGCATCGGTCAACGCCTCGACGCCGTCCTGGCGAAGCCGGTCGGCACCCGTGAACTCGACGAAGCCGACCGCGATGGAGCGGTGCTCGTGCTCGACCCCGCCCGAGCGCAGATGCTCGGTGAGGTCGGCGCACATCGCCTGCGCGAGGTCGACCCCGGCGCGCTTCGGCTTGCGGTTGGGCATGGCGTCGACGTCGGGTGCGCGCGTGAGGCGGAAGCCGCCGTCGCGTTCGGCACCGACACACGTCGCGGGCAGCAAGGCCGCGGTCGCTGCGCTGACGATCACCTCGCCGCGCTCGGCGACCTTCTCCATGTGGGCCGTCTTCGAGGTGGCCGGCCCCGTGACCACGAGTTCTCGGTGTCGGCTGCCGACGAGCAGGAAATCGACGTCGCCGGTGTGCACGCCGATCGACATGCCGAGGCGCACCATCCCGGCAGACGTGGTGAGCCGGCCGATGCGCCGCATCACGTCCTGCATCGCCCAGCCGGCGCGTGCGGCGCGTGCCGCGTGCCCGTCGCCGTCGAAGAGCAGCAGGACCGCGTCCCCGCCCCATTTCATGAGGTTTGCGCCGTAGTCGTACGCGGCGGTGAGCAGTTCCTCGAAGGCGGCGTTCAGCACGTCTGCCATCTCTTCGGCGCCGGCCTTGCCGCGCGCCGCGAGCCGCTCGGTCAGGGTGGTGAATCCGGAGATGTCGGCGAACACGAGGGTGCCGCTGACGGTGCGATGCTCACGGGCCGGCTCGTCCGCGAGCCAGTCGACGACCAGCCTCGGGACATACGGAGCCAAGGGGTCGGGAATCGCAGTGGCGCCCCGTCCCCCGTCGGTCATAGCCGGCGCGGCCACCCGGTGAGTGTACGTCGCGAAATGGCCCAAACCTGCGGCATGGAACAGTCAGACGATGAGCGCTTGCGCGAAGAGTCGAGCTAGAGCCGGAGGTCCCGCTCGATGATTGCATTGGTCACGGGCGCCACGCGCGGCGCCGGCAAGGGCATCGCACTCGCGCTGGCCGACACCGGCGCGACGGTCTACGTGACCGGGCGCACGGCACAGGACGGCGACTCCGAGCTGCCCGGCAGCCTCGCCACGACGGTCGCCGAGATCGGTGCGCGCGGCGGTGTCGGCATCGCGTTGGCGTGCGACCACGCCGACGATGCCCAGGTCGAGGCCGCGTTCGCCCAGGTCGGGCGCGAGCAGGGCCGCCTCGACGTGCTCGTCAACAACGCGTTCGCGATCCCCGAGCACATCACGTCGCGCCGGCCCTTCTGGGAGAAGGGACTCGAGCAGCAGACGGTGCTCGACGTCGGGCTGCGCTCCACGTACGTCGCGTCCTACTTCGCCGCTCCGCTGCTCGTGAACGGTGGTCGACTCGTCGTCAACACCTCCTCCTTCGGCGGGACCTGCTACATGCACGGGCCGGCGTACGGCGCGGTGAAGGCCGGCGTGGACAAGATGGCGCACGACATGGCCGAGGACTTCCGGCCGCACGGCGTGGCGGCGATCTCGCTGTGGATGGGCTTCCTGCGCACCGAACGCACCGAGGCCCTGTTCACCTCGACCGACCATCGTTACGCCGCGCTCACGCAGCACGCCGAATCGGCACAGTTCCCGGGCCGGGTCATCGCCGCGCTGGCCGCGCACCCCGATCGGATGTCGTACTCGGGGCAGGTGCACGTCGCGGCCGAGCTGGCCGCCGAGCTCGGGGTCGCCGACATCGACGGCCGGCAGCCGCCCTCGCACCGGCCGGCCCTGGGCTCGCCGCCCGAGTACAGCCCGATCGTCGTGCACTGATGTGCACCGTCGTCACCCGCTGGAGCGCCGGTGAGCCGGTGCGCATCCTGGCGATCCGTGACGAATTCGTCTCGCGCGGGTTCGACCAGCCCGGCGAGTGGTGGCCGGAGCAGCCGGGAGTCATCGGCGGCCGGGACCGGCAGGCCGGCGGCAGCTGGTGCGTGTCGGACGTCGCCGCCGGCGTGACCGCGCTCGTGCTCAACCGGGTCGAGCGGCACACCGGCACGCCGTCGCGCGGGGTGCTACCGCTCGCCGCCGCGGCCGCTGGTGCGGGGTGGGTCGAGCAGGTGGCGCATCGCGACATGGCGAGCTTCACCCTCGTGCTCGCCGGGCCGGACGGTGTGACCGCGTGGACGTGGGACGCCAGCGAGTTGCGCCGCGTCGACCTCACGCCGGGCACCCACGTCTTCACTTCCCGCGCGATCGACAGCGATGACGAGAAGGCCGACCTGCTCACCCCGCAGCTCACTACGCAGCCGTGGCTCGAGGTCGTCACCGCACACGAGCCGGTCGACGACCGCACCGCGCTCATCGTGCGGCACCCGTTCGAGACCGACACGTACGCGACGGTGTTCGGTCAGCTCATCACCGCCGCGCCCGGCGACCTGCGCATCTCCTACTCGCGCACGCCGTGGGACGCCGGCACGTGGACCGAGGAGCGTTGGCCCGCCTAGCTCGCGACCGCGGTCCCCAGCGAGTCGGCGCCGACGAACTTCGGCGCGCCCTTCTCGTAGAACACGTCCACCTCGACCACGCGGAAGCCCGACTGGGTGATGAGGTCGACGATCGGCCGGTCGAGGTTGCAGCCGCCGATCAGACGCTTGTTGATGCCGTTGAACCGGTGTTGCCAGCGCTGCACCTTCGGATCCGGAGCCAGCCCGTGCTCGACGAAGTGCAGCTTGCCGCCCGGCTTGAGCACCCGGCGCAACTCCGCCAACGCGGCGCGCGCATCGGGGATCGTGCAGATCGTCCACGTCGACAGCGCGGCGTCGAAGGTCTGGTCGGCGAACGGCAGCCGCTGCCCGTCCAGACCGGACCGCTCGACCGGCACCGGGCTGTCCTGCAGCCGCTTGCCGGCGATCCGCCACGCAGTATCGGACGGCTCGATCGCGGTGACCTTCGTGACCGCCTGCGGGTAGAAGTCGATGTTGTTGCCCGAGCCGAACCCGACCTCGACGACCTCGCCGTGCAGGTCGGCACACACCCGTTCCCGGAACGGATGCGTCACCTTCATGCCACAGACCGTGTGGATGATGTGCGGGAGGACCCGCTCCCCGTAGATGCCCATGCGCAGCACGGTAGGCGCCCGCGGCACGGAAGTCCTGAGGCGTTCACCCGGTGTTCTCGGACTGTAAGCCGAGGACTGCGGCGTAGGCGCGCCTGCGGTCCCAGCCGGTGAGTGCGGCCAGCGCGTTCGCCGCCGTGCGAGTGGAGACGCCGTCGGCCAGGAGCGCGCCCACGGCGGCGCGGACGCGGGGGTCGAGAGCGGTCGCCGCGGCCGCCGCGTCGAGGCAGAGGTACCCGGTTCGCTTCGCGGCGGCCGCGCCGTCGAACGCAGCGACATCGATGCGCACCGGCGCGGTGTTCGGGTGCACCAGCACGGCGCCGGTGCTGCCCCGGACCTCGGCCGCGAGGCGCAGGACCGTCGTCAGCCGGTCGGGCGGCACCGCGAGGACGACCCGCGCCGCGGCGGGGGCATCGCGCAGCACGACCCGCGGGTCGGCATCGTCCGGCGCGATCACGAGCGGTCCGCGCGACGGCGAGGCGGCGGCCGCAGCCAGCGGCGGCGCAAGCCCGACGGTCTCGACCGCAACATCGCGCAACGCGCCGACGACCGACCGACCGGGCAGGTTCTGTGTGGCGAGCACCAGTACCCGTCCGTCGACCGGCACCGCGCCGTGGCTGACGCGGTTGCCGGTCACGCGCGCGGCCTCGTCGTCCTCGGCGACCACCAGGTCGGCGGCCGCGAATTCGGCGGCGAGCTGTGCACCCGAGGTGCGGGCGTCGAGCGCGAACAGTACGGCACACGCTCGCTGTGCCGCGGCCGGTTCGACGAGCAGTTCCACCTCGGTGTCCGGGTCGCGCAGCGCCGCGACCAGCGACGGGGGCAGGTCGCTCGCCGCAGCGGACGCATGCGTCGCGAGGGTGTCCGGCAGCCGCAGCGGGCTGCGGCGGATCACTGCGGCGCCGGACGGATCCCAGGACGAGTTGCCGCGCGCGTCGAAGCCGAAACTCTCCTCGCCCGCGCGCAACGTGACCCGCACGTCCCCCGCAACGGGTCGGGCATCACCGGTGCGCTGCGTGGCGACGATGCAGGTCGCGCGCTCGGTGATGGTCGGGTCGGTGCTGAACTCGAGCGTCTTGCCGTGCGTCGCCCGGATGGCCGGATGGCCTCGGCCGACAAGTCGCACCTGCCTAGGCTAGGCCGGGTGCGGGCAGTGGTCGGCAAGGCGACGCACGACCTCGACGCCGCTGCATTCGCCGAGCTGCGCGGCCGCTTCCCGGGCGGCCTCGTGCTCGACCTGGGCACCGGCGACGGCAAGCACGTCCTCGCCGAGGCGCGCCGGCGACCGGACACCGTGGTCGTCGGGCTGGACGCGCAGCCCGACGCGATGCGCCGCACCGCCGGCCGCGCGGCCGCGAAACCGGCGCGTGGGGGCCTGCCGAACGCGCTGTTCGTGTGGGCCGCGGTCGAGCAGCTGCCCAGCGAGCTGACCGGGATCACCGACGTGCACTGCCTGATGCCGTGGGGCAGCCTCTTGCGCGCGGTGGTCGCCCCCGAGGCGGAGGTGTTGCGTGCGGTCGCGGCGCGGTGCGCGCCGGGCGCCCGGTTCCTGATCACGCTCAACCTGCACGCCTGGCGCCCGCCCGTCGCCGAGGTCGGCGGCACCGCCGAGCCGACTCCCGAGACGGCTGCCGGCGCGCTGGCCGAGGCATACGCCGCTGCGGGCTGGCGGCTCGATACCGCCGACTACCTGGACGCCGCCGCGATCGCGTCGCTCGGCACGTCCTGGACGAAGCGGCTCGGCTCGTCGCGCGCCGAGCTCGGCGTGCTGGCGCTGCGCGGCGAGCTAGGGCCTCAGGACGGGAACTGACGGCAGTACTCGTAGAGCGCCATCGCCGTCGCGGTCGCGACGTTGTAGCTGTAGGGCCGGCCCCATACCGGGATCTCGACGCAGTCGTCGAGCAGCGCGAGCTCGGTGTCGCCGATGCCGGCGCGCTCGTTGCCGATCACGAGTGCGGTGCGTTTCGGGAAGGCGTACGAGTGCAGGTTCGTCGAGTTCGTCGTCTGCTCCAGGCCGACGAGGCGGTAGCCCTCCTCCCGCAGCCGGCGCAGCGCGGGCGCGAGTGAGTTGCGCACCTCGAGCTGGACGGCGTCGGCGCCGTCGCGCGCGATCGTCCGGTCGATGCGCGCGTTACCGCACACGATGAGCCGTACCACCCCGCAGCAGCCGGCAGTGCGCATGATCGTCGAGAGGTTGACGTTGCTGCGCATCGGCGCGCACGCCACGACCAGCTCGCGCGGCTCGCCCAACGGCGACGGTGGCCGGTGCCGGACCTGTTCGAAGGTCATTGGTTCAGCGCCGCCCATTCGTCGCGCGCGGCGGCTGACCACCGCGCGTGCAACCTCGCGAACAGCCGCGCCGCGGCCGCGCCCGGCCAACGCTTCGGCAACAGCTCGCCGGGCAGGGCGGGATCCACCCACGGGAACCGCCGCCAGGCGTGCACCAGCTCGACCGTCGCGCTCAGGGCGTCGCGCCGCCCCGGCCCGCCGAACTCGGCGAGGAAGGTCTGGTACCGCTGTTCGATCACGCCGAGGTCCCACGCCTGCTGCGCCATCGCCGGCAGGCTGCCGTAGCCGGTGTGGGTGCCGACGAAGACTTGCGCGTCCGCAACCGCGGCTTCGTCGAGTGCCCGCTGCGCGTCCGGCAGCCGGTCGGCGTGCGGGCTGACCCACATGCCCGGGGCCGGGCTGCCCAACCCTGCCCAGGCCAGCCGGGTGCGTAACACGTGTCGTGTCGGCCGCTCGGTCTCGGGAGCGCGCGCCAGCACGATCAGCCAGCGCCCGTCCCAATCGCCGACGGTGCCGGTGAAGCCGTAGATGCGCTCGGTGCCGTCGATGAGCAGTTGTTCGGCGGCCGGCGTCAGCTGCCACAGGGTGCGCCGTCCGATGCGTTCGGAGTGCAGCCAGCCGTCGGCCGCGGTGCGCATCAGCGCCTGCCGGGTGGCCTTCTCCTCGACGCCAAGCCGGCCCAGGATGTCGATGAACGACGAGGTCCACGCCGTTTCACCGGCCGGCAGCACGAATTCGCCGAGCACGGTGAACAACAGGCCGCGCGCGCTGGCCGACCCGGCAGCATGGCGGCGGGACAGTGTCGGGGCGGACGTCGGCACGCCTTCATTGTGCGGGATCCCCAACATGCTACTCGGCATTGACGTAGCGAAACTGAAACGTAGAATGATGTGGTATGGCGGAGACCCGCGTGGAGTTCCGGACCCGCACGAGCGTCTACCGGCACTGGCAGCTCACCGTCGACGGCCCGGTCGCAACGCTCACCATGGACGTCGACGAGCAGGGCGGGCTCGTCGAGGGCTATGAGCTCAAGCTCAACTCCTACGACCTGGGCGTCGACATCGAGCTCTACGACGCCGTGCAACGGCTGCGGTTCGAGCACCCGCAGGTGCGCACCGTGGTCCTCACCGGCGGCAAGGACCGGGTCTTCAGTGCCGGCGCGAACATCCGGATGCTCGCCGCCGCCACGCACCCGTCGAAGGTGAACTTCTGCAAGTTCACCAACGAGACGCGCAACGGCATCGAGGACGCGACCGCGAACTCGGGGCAGACGTATCTCGCAGCGATCAACGGCTCCGCGTCAGGCGGCGGGTACGAGCTCGCGCTGGCCTGCGAGCACCTCATGCTCGTCGATGACCGTTCCTCGAACGTGTCGCTGCCCGAGCTGCCACTGCTCGGTGTGCTGCCTGGCACGGGCGGGCTCACCCGCATCGTCGACAAGCGGCTCGTGCGACGCGACCGCGCCGACTACTTCGCGACGAAGGCCGAGGGCATCGGTGGCCGCAAGGCCGTGCAGTGGCGTCTCGTCGACGAGGTCGTGCCACGCCCGCAGTGGGACGAGTCCGTGCGCACGCGGGCGCTCGACCTCGCCGCACGTTCGCATCGGCCGGCCGACGCTGCCGGCATCGAGCTCACGCCGCTCGCCAAGGAGCGCACGGACGATGCGATCTCCTACCGCTACGTCGAGGCGCGCCTCGACCGCACGTCGCGCGCTGTCGAGATCACCGTCAGCGCGCCGGCGGACGGTCCGCCTGCCGAGCTCGCTGCGCTCCACGAACAGGGCGATGCGTACTGGCCGCTGGCACTCGGCCGCGAACTCGACGACCTGATCCTCGACCTGCGCACGAACGAACTCGAGCTCGGCACCTGGATCCTCCGCACCGCCGGGTCCGCCGAACGCGTGCTCGCGTTCGACGATCAGTTGGTCGCCCACCAGGACGACGACTGGCTCGTGAACGAGATCGTCCACTACCTGAAGCGGACGCTGAAGCGCCTCGACGTCACCAGCCGCTCGCTGATCGCGCTCATCGAGCCGGGTTCATGCTTCGCCGGGTCGCTGCTCGAGCTCGCGCTCGCCGCCGACCGCAGCTTCCAGCTGGCCGGTGTCTTCGAGGACGGCGATCCGGACGCCGAACCCGCCGCGATCAGCGTCGGGTCGATGAACCTCGGGCCGCTGCCCATGGGCAACGGCCTCACCCGGCTGCAGACCCGCTATCTCGGCGACGAAGCCGGCCTCAAGGCCGTCGCCGAGCACGTCGGTGTGCCGTTGCTCGCCGACGACGCCGAAGCGCTCGGCCTCGTCACCTTCGCGCCCGACGACATCGACTGGGCGGACGAGGTGCGCATCACGCTCGAGGAGCGCAGCGCGTTCAGCCCGGACGCGCTGACCGGCCTCGAGGCCAACTACCGCTTCGCCGGTCCGGAGACGCTCGAGACCAAGATCTTCGGCCGCCTCACCGCCTGGCAGAACTGGATCTTCAACCGACCCAACGCGGCCGGCCCGGACGGCGCACTGCGCCGGTTCGGTACCGGCCGGCGCCCGACCTTCGACCGGAAACGAGTCTGAGCAATCATGACGCCGACTGCTGCTTCCTACAGCGAGAAGATTCCCAACAACGTCGAACTGCACGAGGACCGGCGGCTGCAGCGTGCACTCGAGTCGTGGCAACCCAACTTCCTCAACTGGTGGGAGTCGATGGGGCCCACGCTGCCCACCGAGGACGTCTACCTGCGCACCGCGATCAACGTCGGCCGCGACGGCTGGGCGCAGTTCGGGCACGTCGTCATGAAGGATTACCGGTGGGGGATCTTCCTCGCCGAGCGCGGGTCCGATCGCCGGATCGGCTTCGGTCAGCACAAGGGCGAGCCGGTCTGGGACAAGGTGCCGGGCGAGTACCGCGCCGACCTGCAGCGGCTCATCGTCGTCCAGGGCGACACCGAGCCGGCCAGTGTCGAGCAGCAGCGCAACCTCGGCGCGACCGCGCCGTCCCTTTACGACCTGCGCAACCTCTTCCAGGTCAACGTCGAAGAGGGCCGGCACCTGTGGGCGATGGTGTACCTGCTGCACGCATACTTCGGCCGCGAGGGCCGCGAGGAGGCCGAGGAGTTGCTGCACCGCAACTCCGGCAGCGACGACGCGCCGCGCATCCTCGGTGCCTTCAACGAGGAGACCCCGGACTGGCTGTCGTTCTTCATGTTCACCTACTTCACGGACCGCGACGGGAAGTACCAGCTCGGAACCCTGAAGGAGTCCGCCTTCGACCCCCTGAGCCGC
>JAICKR010000175.1 GCA_025927835.1 Jatrophihabitans sp.
ACGTGATCTTCCCGGATGGCAAGCGGATCATCCTGCTCGCCAAGGGGCGCCTCGTGAACCTGGGCTGCGGCACCGGTCACCCGAGCTACGTGATGTCCTCGTCGTTCGCGAACCAGACGATCGCGCAGATCGAGATGCACGCGAACCCCGAGCGCTACCTCGTCGACGGCAAGCCGACCGTCACCACGCTGCCGAAGATCCTCGACGAGAAGGTGGCGCGGCTGCACCTCGACGCCGTGGGCGCGAAGCTGACCACGCTGAACAAGGAGCAGGCCGAGTACATCGGCGTCGACGTGGCCGGCCCGTACAAGCCCGAGCTCTACCGGTACTAGTCCGCCTCCCGGAAGTCTCCCTGTTGTCGTCTTGAACCAGCCAGTCCGGCGGTCGCACTGTTGCTTACGGGTGCCGGCGCACCGCCGGGCTGGTCACTTTTTCGGGCGGTATCCGGGGCGGATGAGTTGCTCGGTCAGGGTGCGGCGCAGCCACTCGACGAACTGCTCGACCGGCCAACCGCGCTGGATGACCAGCTTGTAGTACGTCTGCGGGTCGTTGTAGTTCCAGAGCAGGTCGCCCGCGGTCTCGACGGTCAGGTCGTCGCGCAGCGAGCCGAGCGCGTCGAGACGCTCCGCGAGCTTGCCCATCCCGAAGCGGCGCTGCGCCCACCCCTCGGCCGACAGCGCGCAGGTCGTCGTCCAGGCCGGCTGCCGATTCGATGACGTGGTGGATCGCGGCGACCCGTGAGGCGGCGCCGACGTAGTGCTGCACGTAGTCGGCGAGGACGACGCGCGCGTCCGGCTGCTGGTGGCCGGCCCGAACCACGGGCCGCTCGAGCATCGGCACCGGCTCGTCGTCGCCCACGATCGCCCAGTCGCGCGCCAGCTTCGGCGCCTCGGCCTTGCCGCCGACCGAGGTGAAGACGGTCTTGCGGCTGACCCCCGCGGCGGCGGCGTCGAGGGCATGGGCGCGGTCGGGGTGCCGACCGGTTGCCTCTACGACGGCTATCTCACCATCCTCTTCCCGCAGGACGCCGACACCCTCTCGGCACTCGTCGTGCGCCCCGAGAACGACCGCGAGCTCGCCGAACTGCGCCACCCGGACGCGTTCGCGGCGGCGATGCAGGCCCTTCCGGTGTTCGCACCGTGGACCGACCCGCAGCGCTTCGAGCCGATCACCGACGTGCTGCCCGGCGGCGGGCTCACCAACACCTACCGCGGCCAACTCGGCACCGACGGCGCGGCCGCACTGCCCGGCGTTTACTGGGTGGGCGACGCGATGTGCACGACGAACCCGGCCGCGGGGCGCGGCGTGTCGCTCGGGCTGACGCAGGCGCACGCCCTGATCGGGATGATCGCCGAGGACGGCGCCGATCCCGCTGCCACTGCGCTGCGCTTCCACGCGTGGTGCGACGAACACATCCGGCCGTGGTTCGAGGATCACGTGTACTGGGACGCGACGATGCTGCGCCGCTTCGCCGGCGTGGACCTCGACCTCGACGCCAAGATCCCGTCCGACGTCATCTGCGCGGCGGCGGCGGTCGACCCGTCGATCCTGTCCGGCGCGTTGCCCTACACAGGCATGATGGCCCCGCCGGCCGTGCTGGCCCCGTTCGAGGAACGCGCCCGGGAGATCCTGCGTACGGGCTGGCGTCCGTCACTCGCGGACGGCCCGACCCGCGACGAGCTTGCCGGGCTGGTGCGCGCTGCGACGGCACCGGTCGCTGCGGGGCGGTGAGGACGCCGCTACCCGACCCGGCAGCGAGGAGCCGGCCGGGTAGATTGGCTCCGACGTCGCCGGCCCGTACCAGCCCGAGCTGCACCGCTACGAGGAGTGTTGTGACCACAGCGGCCAACCGCGCCAGCATCACGCAACGACTGAAGGCAACCGCGGTCGGCAGAGCCGTCCGGCGCAAGCTGCGGCCTGCGGGCGCGATGCCGCCGAACCCGCTCTCGACGTACTTCGAGAACAACCAGGGCCGCCTGATCCACAAGTGGTTGCACTACCTGCCGATCTACGACCGCCACTTCGCGCCGTATCGCGACAAGCCGGTGACCGTGCTCGAGTTCGGCGTCAATCAGGGCGGCTCGTTGCAGATGTGGAAGCACTACTTCGGCCCGGGCGCGCGCATCATCGGCGTCGACATCGATCAACGCTGCGCGGCCCTCGGCGAGGAACAGATCGAGATCGTCATCGGCGACCAGGAGGATCGCCAGTTCTTGCGTGACCTCGGGGAGAAGATCGGCGAGGTCGACATCCTCATCGAGGACGGCGGGCACACGATGACCCAGCAGATCGCGACGTTCGAGGAGTTCTGGCCGAGGATCCGTACCGGCGGCGTGCTGCTCATGGAAGATCTGCAGACGAGCTACTGGCCGAAGTACGGCGGCGGGCACAAGAAGCCGGAAACCTTCATCGAGTTCGCCAAGAACCTCATCGACCAACAGCACGCCTGGCACTCGCGCGACCCGGAGTCGCTCGAGATCGACGACTACACCCGGACGATCGCCGGCATGCACGTCTACTCCGGCATCATCGTCTTCGACAAGGCGGACGTGCGTAGGCCGACGAACAAGAAGGTCGGCACGCCGTCCTTCCCCAAATAATCGTCGTCCCAGTAGCCCGAGTCAGTACAGCGCGATGAGCACGCCGACCGCGAAGCCGACGGCGAGCAACCAGACGATGGTGGGCAGCAACGCGAACAGCCTCATGCGCGCAACACCTCGCCGTTGCTGACGGTCACCGCCACCTTCGGCAGCGGGGACGGCGCCGGCCCGGACACGACCGCACCCGTCGAGGCGGCGAACACGCTGAAGTGGCAAGGGCACTTGATCTTGCCGTCGCTCACCTTGTCGACCTCGCAGCCCTGGTGCGTGCAGATCGCGGAGAACGCGTGCACGTCCTGACCGCTGCGGATGACTACGACGTGGTCGACGATCACCCCGCCGCCGTCCGGGATCGCGGCGACGGTCGTGAGCTTCTTGCCGCCGGACGTCCCGGACGATCCCGCCGCCGCGGAAGACGCGGGCGTGCCGCTGCCGCCGTAGGCCGCCGGTGTCGCCTTGGCCGCGTCGGTGTTCCGGCCCGCGACATAGCCGGCCACACCACCGACAACGACGACGCCCGCCGCGCCGAGCGCCGCCCGCCTGCTCACCGCATCGCCGCTCATGTCAGTGGCTGATTCAGTCCGAAGAACCACAGCGCCGAGGTCAGCCACAGCCCGACGAGCGAGGTGAACACGATCCCGCCGAGCACCGGCAGCGTCCAGCCCGGCAGGCCACGCAATCGCAGCCCGAGCATCTTTGCCGCGTACGCGCCGTAGAACGCACAGCCGGCGATGCTGTGCGCCACCACGCGCGTCGACGCGCTCTCGAAGCCGAACGTGAGCAGGCAGTTCAGCGCGACCGGGATCAGCGCGACGAACGCGATCGTCCCGCTCCACCGGTGCACCGGACCCACCCAGCGGGGCGCCGCCCCCGCGCCGGGCAGCCGTCCCCACATCCACAGTGCGGTGAGCACCTGCACGAGGACGAGCACGAGCGCGGCGCTCGCGAGCCAGACCTTGAACTGGATCACGCCGGAGAAGCCGACCACGAACACCGGCCGTCGATGGCCGCGGCCGCGGCCGTAGACGCCGACCGCGATCGCGACCGCGGCGCCCGCGAGCAGCACCCACGCGAGCGCAATCCGCCCGCGCCGCACTTCGACGACCGCTGCCATCGCGTCCCCCAGATCTGCCCGCAGTCTGGCCCGTTGTCGCCGGCCAGTGCAAGGCTTTGGCCATGACAGACGTACTGCTTGCCGTCGGCACGATGAAGGGGCTCGTTCTCGCGCGCAGCACCGACCGCAGCGCGTGGGAACTGAGCGATCTGACGTTCCCGATGAACTCCGTGTACGCGGTTGCCATCGACACCCGCGGCGCCACGCCCCGGCTGCTCGTCTCGGCGCACAGCGAGCACTGGGGGCCGTCGGTGTTCCATAGCGACGACCTGGGCAAGAGCTGGGTCGAGCCCGACGAGGCGGCGATCGTGTTCCCCGCCGACACCGGTACGGCGCTCGTACGGGTGTGGCAGATCGCCGCGTCCGCTTCCGAGCCCGACGTCGTCTGGGCGGGCAGCGAGCCGCAGGGGCTGTTCCGCTCCACCGACCGCGGCGCGCACTTCGAGTTCGTGCAGTCGCTGTGGGAGCACCCGCACCGGCCCGAGTGGGGCGCCGGCTTCGGCGGTGCGGCCATCCACACCGTGCTGCCGCATCCGCGCGATCCGCAGCGCATCGCGGTCGCGATGTCGACCGGCGGCGTCTACCGCAGCGACGACGCGGGCGCGACATGGTCGGCGTCGAACAATGGCGTGCAGGTCATCTTCGCGCCCGATCGCTTCCCCGAGTTCGGGCAGTGCGTCCACAAGGTCGCGCGCGACCCGGTCGACGCCGACCGGATGTTCCTGCAGAACCACAACGGCGTCTACCGCAGCGACGACGACGGCCGCACCTGGAACTCGATCGCCGACCCGCTGCCGACCGACTTCGGCTTCGCGATGGTCACCCACCCGCGGCGCGGCGACGTCGCGTACAACTTCCCGATCGTCGACGGCGGCGACCGGATGCCGCCCGATCGCGCCTGCCGCGTCTTCCGCACCGAGGACGCCGGCGCGAGCTGGACACCGCTCACCGACGGCCTGCCGCAGCAGGACTACTACGACATCGTGCTGCGCGACGGCATGTGCACCGACGATGCCGACCCGGCCGGCGTCTACTTCGGCACGCGCAACGGCCAGGTGTTCGCCAGCGCGGACGAGGGGCAGCACTGGGCGCGGGTGGCCGAGCACCTGCCGAGCGTGCTGTGTGTGCGTGCGGCGGTGATCGGATGATGTTGCGTCGGACGGGAGTCCGCTGATGGCTCGAGTCGTCCTGCCGCAGGCGTTGCAGGGCATCGCCGGCGGGGTCAGGCAACTCGACGTCTCCGGCGACACCGTCGGCGCCATGCTCGACGCGCTGGCCGCCGAGCACCCGGTGCTCGCGCGGCGCATCCGCGACGAGCAGGGCCGGCTGCGCCGCTTCGTGAACCTCTACGTCGACGGCTCCGACGTCCGGCACTGCGGCGGCATCGACGCCGCCGTAGCGCCGGACTCGGAGGTGCTCGTCATCCCGTCCGTTGCGGGGGGTTAGCTCCCAGCGAGCGCGGTGAACGCCGGCAGGTAACCGCCGGACTGCCCGGCCGCGGTGGGGTGGTACGACTGCGTGATGTTGCTCCAGTCGACGGAGTGCAGCCACGAGTTCGAGTCGCAGATCTCGTGGCCGTTCGCGAAGGCGGGACGCACGTCCGCGAAGGAGAACCCGTGCCGGCTCGCGGCCGCCTGGATCACGCCGTCCAGCACGTCCGCACCTTCGTTGATCTTGTTGCGGTCGGTGCTGCTGAGCCCGATGCAGTACCACAGGTCGTGGTAGAAGCGCGGGTAGTCGACGACCACCACGCGGGCGTTCGGGGCGTGCGAGCGGATGCCGTTGTAGGTCGTGTCCAGCCAGCCGGGCAGCTGCGTGCGCGCCTTGTCCTCCGCCGCGTTCACCTCGCTGACGCAGGTGCTGGTGCTGTAGAGGACGCAGTCCTCCATCACCGAGGAGAAGCCGACGTCATTGCCGCCGATGGTGATGCTGACCAGCGTGGTGGACGAGCTGAGCGAGGACAGCTGGTTGGCGTTCACGTCGGTCGTCTTCGCGCCCGAGCATGCGACGAACTTGAACGAGGCCGGCGCGTGCGCGTTGGCCCACAGCTGCGGATACGCGAGGGTGCTGCGGCTGCACGAGCCGCTGGTGCTGATGTAGCTGCCGGAGCCGACGCCGGCGGCGTACGAGTCGCCGAGGGCCACGTAGTTGGCACCGGCCGCCTGTGCCGATGGCATCCCGGTGAGGACGCAGAGTGCGGCGACGGCGATGGAGAGAAGCGCTGATGCGGCTTTGCGCACGTCCAACCTCCTGTATGGGCCCGATCGCGGGCATTTGTAGTGCGCTAATTACCAGCCAGTAGGTCAAGCGGGCGTAATGAAGTGATCACGTGACACCATGGGCGCGTGAAGCCCCGGGTCCTGGTGGTCGACGACGACTCCGCGCTCGCCGAGATGCTCGGCATCGTCCTGCGCACCGATCAGTTCGAGCCGGCGTTCGTCGCCGACGGGTCGCGGGCACTGCAGGCCTTCCGCGAGACCAAGCCCGACATCGTGCTGCTGGACCTGATGCTGCCGGGCATGTCGGGCATCGACGTGTGCCGCGCCATCCGGGCCGAGAGCGGGACGCCGATCATCATGCTCACCGCCAAGACCGACACCGTGGACGTCGTCCTCGGCCTCGAATCCGGCGCCGACGACTACGTCGTGAAGCCGTTCAAGCCGAAGGAACTGGTTGCGCGGATGCGCGCCCGGCTGCGCCACCACGAGGACATCGCGAGCGAGACGCTCAGCATCGGCCCGCCCGACTCGCCGGTCGAGATCGACGTGCAGGCGCACCAGGTCAAGCGCGAGGACAAGCCGATCGCGCTCACCCCGCTCGAGTTCGACCTGCTCGTCGCGCTGGCCCGCAAACCGCGGCAGGTGTTCACCCGCGAGGTGCTGCTCGAGCAGGTGTGGGGCTACCGGCACGCCGCGGACACGAGGCTCGTCAACGTGCACGTGCAGCGGCTGCGCGCCAAGGTGGAACGGGATCCGGAACGCCCGGAGCTCGTCGTGACAGTCCGGGGGGTCGGCTACAAAGCCGGACCGCCGTGATTGCCCGCACTCGCGCACTCTTCGCTGCGGCGCGGCATCGATGGCGCGGCTCGCTGCAGCTGCGGGTCGCGGCGACCACGCTCGTCGTGTCCGGCGTCGTCGCCGTCCTGCTCGGCATCGTGCTGCTTCACCAGATTCGCGACGGGCTGCTCGAC
>JAICKR010000231.1 GCA_025927835.1 Jatrophihabitans sp.
AGGTCGAGCGCCTTGTAGAAGTCCTCGGCACACGCCTCGCTGCGGACGACGGGACCCTTCGTCCGGCAGGTGATCTCGACGTGTTGACAACTGCCGTTCTGTCGCGGGTTCTTCTCGTGATTGAGTTCGACGTCCGTCCGGATGATCTTGTGGTCGTACCGTTCGAGTTTCGCGAGCTTCTCACCGACATGCTGGCGATAGTGATCGGGAATGACGACGTTGCGGCCTCGGACGACGATCTCGAAGGTTCCCGCGGCAGTTTCCATACGACCTCCACCAGGTTGATTCCACCGGTCGGTCAGGTCGTTCTCACGTTAGACCGTGTGCCTGGGCGCTGCCAATGCATACCCGGGACACCGGGTGCAGCCGGCGCGCCGTCGCGGCGACGACCGCCGCGCCGAGCACCGGCCAGCCCGCGGCGGCGAGCGCGCGGTGCGCCTCGTGCAGCGTTGCGCCCGTGGTGACGATGTCGTCGACCAGCACCGCGACGAGGCCCGGACGGGCTGGACGCGCGGCCATGGCGCCGCCCAGATTGCGCACCCGCTGCTCGGCCGTCAGGCCTGCCGAGTCGTGCACCGCGCGGGTGAGCGTCAGCGCATCGCCGGCCACCCGCGCACCGCACGCAGGCGCGGCGCGGCGGGCCAGCCGGAGCACATGGTCACCGCCGCGTGTCGCGGCGACCGAGCGCGCCGAGGGCACCGACATCAGCACGACGCGGCCCGGCGGGTCGCGGTTCGCGCCGAGCGCCGCGGTCACCGAGCGCGCCAGCAGGCCGCCGAGCACGGCGGCGAGATCGCGCCGGCCGCGCTCCTTGTATGCGAGCAGCGCGGTGCGTACCGCGCCGTCGTACGGCGCCGCGGCCCACGCGTCCCGGCTGCGGAAGGCGGGCAGCTGCGGCAGACAGCCGGCGCACAGCGCGCCGGACGTGCTGCCGCACGCGACGCATCGCACCGGCTGTACGAGGTCGGCGAGGGCGGCCAGCAGCGACATGACCCGAGCCTGCCGCGGCAGACCGACGGATTGCCCGGACGGCGCGCTGCCTGTGGACAGTGGCCGGCTGCTCCCGGCTACTCCCGGCTACTCGAGGTAGACCGGCGCGCTGCCGGGCGTGTCACCGGTCAGCCCGGGACTCACCCAGCTGTTGCTGCCGCTCTGCTTCCACACGAAGCCACCCGACGACACCCAGACGTTCCCGCCGGTTGCGGCCGCGACGTTGTCGGGCGGGTCGGGCAGGTTGCCCAGGCCCACGTTCGTCCACTCGCTGCCGTCGACACCGGTCTCGAACGTGTGGCCCTCCTGCGAGCCGGCGTAGTAGCCGACCGCGAACAGGCGCGCCGAGTCGAGCCAGGAGACGTCGCGTATCACGACACCGGGCGGGCTGATCTGCTCGACCCGGTCGATGCGCACCGGCCCGGCACCGCGCACGATCGAACCGATGTAGAGCTGCTGGGAACCGCCGACCCCGGCCACCACGATCGCGACCCTGGAGCCCTCGGGGCTGAATCGCAGCGCGACGATCTGCCCGCCGCCCGTGGGCGACGCGATCGGCACCGCGTCCACATGCGGCGCGGCGTCGGTGACGCTCACTCGGTACACCTTCGGGCCGTCGCCGATCCACACCTCGGCCCGTCCCGGCACGAAGGCAGGCCGGGTCAGGGTGCCCTGCACCGACGCCGGTCGGAGCCCGCTTCGTTCCGTCCCCACCTCGAGGTGCGCCGAGGCGGGCGGTCCGGTGACACCGGCGACCAGCAGCGGTCCGGCCGCCGAGGCGCGGCTGATCGCGAACGAGTTCAGCGGTGCGCCTTCGTTGAGGGGTCCCGCGAGCAGCTTGCCGTTCTCGTCGCGGATCCGGCCGCCGTTGAGGTAGTACACCTCCGACACGGGCAGTTGGGGGCCGGCGATCGCGGTGAAGTCGGACGCCGCGAAGATGTTGCCGCCCACACTCGGGATGATCACCGGCTTGCCGCCGTCGGTGATGGCCATGTCCCGGCCTGCCAGGGGTTCGGCGAGCGTCTCCGCGAGCTGTTCGGCAAGCCGGTCTCGCACCGTCGCGTCGAGCTGGCTGCTGCCCGGGATCTCGATCAGATTCGGATTCGCCGGGGTGACGGTGATCTGGCGGACGTCGGTCTGGGCCGGCAGCGTGTCGAGGCTGACCGCCTTCTGCAGCGACGGTCGGGGTCCTGCCGCCAGCTGCCCGATCAGCGACTCGGCGAGCTGGGCGCGGTCGGCGAGTGAGCTCCACCGGAGGTCGGGGATGAGGGTGCGTTCGGCGAGGTCGTAGAAGTACAGGACATGTTGCTGGTAGGTCGTGCGGAACTGCGTGTCGGTCAGCAGCAGGCCGGCGTCCAACTTCGAGATGCGGTACCGGCCCGGCGCCCCGGCGACCTCGAACACGAACGGCTGCTTGTCGCCGCCGCCACCGAGTCCCTGCAGGTTCGGGGTGTACGTCCCGTCGGGGTTCAGCGTGCCGAGCACCCGGCCGACCACGGTCACGGTGTGCGTCCGCGGGTCCGGCGTGCTGACGGTGTCGTCGTTCGCGATGATCGTCGCGGTGTCGTCGGACCAGTGGCTGCGTGCCGCGCGGGTCAGGTAGGCCACCGCAGTGTTGTGGTTGCCGGTGGTCGATGCGTTCGCCGTCAAGAACGACGTCACGATCTCGCGCGGATCACCGCCGAGATTCGGCGGGACGGGCTGCGAGTTGGTGGCCGGTTGGGTGTCGAGCGGTTCGACCGTTTCCGGCGCCGAGGCGGATGGCACGCCGGTGCAGCCACCGACCAGCGCGGCCAGCAGCAGGGGGACGAGCGCGCCCGCGACGCGCCTCATTCGTCGTCCTCGTCGATGTCCGCGGGCACGAGCGGTAGCGGCGAGTGCATCAGCGTGTGACCGGCCTGGCGCGGCAACGTGAGCCGGAATTGCGCACCACGGTTCGGCTCACCCCAGGCCTGCAGCCACCCGTCGTGCAGCCGGGCGTCCTCGAGCGAGATCGCCAGGCCGAGCCCGGTGCCGCCGGTCACCCGGCTGCGTGAGGGGTCGCCGCGCCAGAACCGGTTGAACACGAGCGCGGCCTGCCCGGCCTTGAGCCCGACGCCGTGGTCACGCACCGTGACCGCCACCGCATCGTCGTCGCAGCCGATGCTGATCTCGACACGCTTGCCCTCGCCGTGGTCGAGCGCGTTGCCGACCAGGTTGCGCAGGATGCGCTCGACCCGTCGGGAGTCCATGTCGACGGCCACCGGTTCGGCCGGCTCGTGCACGACGATCTCGCTGCCGTGCCGTTCGGCGAGCATCCGGTTCGCCTCCACGCTCGCCGCGACCACGCCGCGGATGTCAGCGGGCTCGGACTCGAGGTTGGCCACGCCGGCGTCGTAGCGCGAGATCTCGAGCAGGTCGGCGAGCAAAGCCTCGAAGCGGTCGAGCTCGGCGTGCAGCAACTCGGCGGCGCGGGAGAGCTCGGGCGGGTAGTCGGCGCGGCTGGAATGCAGATACTCGGCGGCCATCCGGATCGTCGTC
>JAICKR010000245.1 GCA_025927835.1 Jatrophihabitans sp.
CAGCGCAAGGCGGCGATCGTCGCGGCTCATCCCGACCTGTTCCGTGCCGCGTCGGTGCGGCGGGTGGAGATCGACTTCCGCACCCAGTCGCTGACCGACCGGCTCGCCGGTTCGGGCTTCACGCCGCGCGAGCCGACGTTCGTCGTGTGGGAGGGCGTGAGCATGTACCTCTCCCGCGCCGCGGTCGACGGCACGCTCGCCGCGCTCGCGTCGGTCTGCGGGCCGGGCTCGGTGGTGGCGATGGACTTCTGGCAGCAGGTCGGCGGCGTGGGCGGCTACTCGCTGCGCCGTGCGGCGGAGCGGGGCATGCGGCTCATCGGCGAGCCGGTCACGTTCCCGATCGCGGCGGTGGACGTGCCGGAACTGCTCGGCGGGCACCGGTTCGCAGTGCGCGACCTGGCCGACGGCGGTGAGATGACGGTGCGGTACGCGACCGACGGCCGCCGCTGCGACCCCGGCATGTACGTGGTGGCCGCCGAGCTGACTAGCGCGGCTTGACCTCGGGGGCGCGCCCCTCGAACTTCGTCGACAGGACCACCGTGGTCCGGGTGCGCGCCACGCCCTTGATGGCGTTGAGCTCGCGGATGATCGCCTCGAGCGCGGAGACGTCCGCGACCCGCACCTTCACCACGAACGTCTCCTCGCCGGCCACGAACCAGCAGTCCTCGACCAGCGCGATCGCGGTGAGGGCCGCGGTGATCTCGTCGGTGTCGGCGCTGTCGGTGATGAAGATGCCGATGAGCGCGCTCGTCGCGTAGCCGATGGCCTCCGGCGCCACCGCTGCGTGGTAGCCGGTGATCACGCCGGCCGCCTCGAGCTTCGCGACGCGCTCGTGGGCCGCTGGCGCGCTGAGCCCGACGACCTTGGCGAGCTCGGCATAGGTGGCGCGGGCATTGGCGCGCAGTGCGTCGAGCAGCAGCCGGTCTACCTGGTCCATGCCTACTTCATTCCCGTCCAGCGGTTCATCAGGTCGTGCTCGACACCGAGTGTGTCGAGCACCTTGGCCGCGATGAAGTCGACGAGCTGCGCGACCGACTGCGGAGCGCTGTAGAAACCGGGGCTGGCCGGCAGTACGACCGCGCCCGCGTCGTGCAGCGTCAACAGGTGTTCCAGTGTCGAGCGGGTGTACGGGGTCTCGCGCGGGACGATCACGAAGGGCCGGCGCTCCTTGAGCGTGACGTCGGCCGCGCGCTGCAGCAGGTCCTTCGACAGGCCGACCGCGATGCCGGCGACCGCCGCCGTCGACGCCGGCACGACGACCATGCCCTGCGTCGGGTACGAGCCGCTGGCCGGACCTGCACCGAGGTCACCCGCCGCCCAGTAACGCACGTCGTCGACGTCGTGCGCGAGCCACGTCGCGAGGTCGTCGCGCCAGTGCGCGTCGCGGAACGACAGCCCGGTCTCGTCCAGGATCGTGAGCCGCGCGGCGCGCGACACCACGAGGTCGACCGGTTGCTGCACCGCGAGCAGCCCGTTGATCACCGCGCGGGCGTACGGCGTGCCGGACGCGCCGGACACCCCGACGACCCACGGGACGCGACTCATGCGCCGAGCCCGTGCACGACGAGGTCGGCGAGCGCGAAGCCGAACAACCCGATGCCGATGATCCCGTTAGCGGTGAAGAACGCGCGATTGACCCGTGACAGGTCGCCGGGACGGACGATCACGTGCTCGTAGATCAGCACGAGCGCGGTCAGCGCGAGGCCCGTCCACCACAGCCAGCCGAGCTCGGCCGCCGCGCCGAACCAGGCGAAGGCGGCGACGGTGCCGGCGTGCACCACGACCGACGCGCGCAGCGCGGCAGGTACGCCGAACCGGGCCGGGAACGAGCGGGAGCCGATCTGCCGATCGATCTCCGCGTCCTGGCAGGAGTAGATGAGGTCGAAGCCGCCGATCCAGGTGCCGACCGCGATACCGAGTGCCACCGCGGGCTCGGCCAGCCGCCCGGTCACCGCGAGCCACGCGCCGGCCGGCGCGACGAACTGGGCGAGCGCGAGCAGCACCTGCGGGAAGTCGGTGAACCGCTTGCCGTACGAGTAGAGGACGAGCAGGACGATCGCAACCGGAGCCAGCGCGAGGCAGAGCGGTCGCAGTGCCCAGGCGCTGGCGAGGAAGACGACCAGCGCGACGACCGTGCCCACCTCGGCGGCGCGGACGGTCAGCTCGCCGGTGACGAGTTCACGCCGCGCCGTGCGCGGGTTCAGCGCGTCGAACTCGCGGTCGATGATGCGGTTCGCGCTCATCGCGACCGTGCGTGCCGCGACCATTGCGACCGTGATCAGCACGAGCTGCACCCAGTGCACACTGCGGGTCTGCGCCCACATCGCGGTGAGCGCCGCGATGTAGGCGAACGGCAGCGCGAAGACCGAGTGCTCGATCATCACCAGCCGCAGGAACTTCTGCACCCGACTGCGCTGCTGCACCGCCGTCATATGCGGTACTCGTTCCAGCGGCGGTCGACGAGTTCGAGCGTTGCCGCGTCGAGCACGCAC
>JAICKR010000229.1 GCA_025927835.1 Jatrophihabitans sp.
ACGTAGATCGGGTCCAGGCCCACCTGGTGGATCGCGGTGATCAGGTTGTTCGTCAGCGGCCCGGGCGTCGGCAGGTAGATCATCTTCGCGCCGCACTGCTTGAACTTCTGGGCAAAGGGCACGTAGCTCGGCTCACCGGTGTAGCTCGTGGTCACGCCGCAGTCGAGCACCTTGTAGCCGGCGGTCTTCACCGCCGCGGCCACCTTCGCGGAGGTCGCCTGGATGGCCGGCAGGTTGGAGTTGGCGATCGCGAAGCCGTCGAGCGCGCCCGGGAACTGCTTGGCCAGTTGGTAGAAGATCGAGGCCACCTGGTAGTCGTCCGGGTTCGGCAGCGCCTGGTACATCATCGGCGCGTTCGCGAAGTCCGGGCCGACGGTGTACGCCGGGACGGCCGGCAGCTTGCACCCGATCCGGGTCTGCTCGGCGCCCTCGTCACCGGCCCAACCCTCGCCGACGAGCATGAAGTCGGCCTTGCAGGCCTGCTGCATCGCGGTGTTGACCTGGGTGATCGCGGCATCGTAGAAGTCGCCCTTGATCGTGCGGCCGTTGATGCCGCCCTGGTCGTTGCACCACTTGATCATGGCCTTGACGGCGTCGCCGATCTCCTTGTTCAGACCGGGATTCTGCGCGAAGCCGCGGTCATCGCCGTAGCCGATCGAGATCGAGGTGTCGGTGACCCCCTGCTCGGTGGCGCCCTTCGCGTCGCCCTTTCCGCACGGCGAGTCGAGCGTGCCGAACTTGGCCGCGTCGGCTGCGGCGCCCGTGGACCCCACACTGCTCGCCGCGCCCACCGGCGCGGTGCTCGTCGGACCGCCGCCACCGCCACCGCGCTTGTTGCTGCTACAGGCCGAAACGGCCACCAGGAGCGCGACGAACGCGGCCCCCAGCTTCATGCTCCTGCGTTGCACGATTCGCACTCCTCGGGTCGGCGGGTCCCTCCGGATGGGGCCCGACAGTAGTATGAATTTCAGTTGTTGCGACGGAATCGTTCCCGTCTCGTTATCCGGCCGCGAGTGTTCGCAGCCGGGTGGATCAGCGGCTCGGCACGAGCCGGCGGGTCGCCTCGGCAGCGCGACGCACGATCTCGGCACGCCCGAATCCGTTGCGCCGGCGCGCGGTCTCGAAGTTGCCGCCGGCGATCCACAGAGGACCGTCGGCGAGGTGCTCGAGCCCTTCGCGCGCGACGTCGGCCGGTTCGGCGACGTTCAGCCCGGGCAGGTCCATCCGCAGCCCGGCACGTTCCATGGACGGGGTACGGGTCACGCCGAGCACCAGCCCGAGCACGTGCACGCCGTGCGGTGCGAGTTCGATCCACAGGCTCTCGGCGAGGATGCGGTCGAACGCCTTCGCCGCCGAATACACGCCGATCTGTGGTTGGCCGAGGTAGCCGGCGAGCGAGCCGAGCAGGATGATGCCGCCGCGGCCGCGATCCTTCAGCCGCTTTCCGAAGTGCTGGGCCAGCCGCAGTTGGGCGCCGACGTTCAGGTCGATCACCTGCTGGAAGCGGTCCGGGTCACCCTCGACGATCTCCGCGCCGTAGGTGTTGGCGCCCGCGTTGAAGATGAACAGCCCGACCTCGATGTCGGCGGTCGAGGCGCGCACCGCGTCGAGCGCTCCGGCCGCGATCAGGTCGAGCGCCACCGTCCGCACCTGCACGCCGCGTTCTCGGGCACGCCCGGCGGTCTGCTCGAGCGGGCCCGGCTTGCGTGCGATGAGCACCAGGTTGATGCCCGCCGCCGCCAGTTCGTAGGCGAAGGCGGCGCCGACGCCCTCGGAGCCGCCGGCGATCACGGCCCACGGGCCGTAGACGCTGCTGTCGATCGACACCACTGGACCCCGTTCCTTGCCCGGCTGCTTGCGAGGAATGTGGCACCGCAACTGCCACCTGGCACCCCGCCTTCCCGCTCACCGGGACCGGGCCGAACCGGTCCAGATCGGTGCTGTTAGGACTCACTCGTCGGCTCGTTGCGGTGAGGGGTGTGCGGATGCGGATCGGAATCGTGAGCCCGGTGCTCGTGCGGTACCCCGGCGTGGCGTCGGCCTGGGAGCGCGACGCAGGCATCGCCCAGGTGGCTCAGATCGCCCGCACCGCCGACACGCTCGGCTTTCACCACCTGACCTGCAGCGAACACGTCGCGGTTCCGGTGCCGATCGCGGCCGAGCGCGGTAGCACGTACTGGGACCCGCTGGCCACCTTCGGCTACCTGGCCGCCGTCACCGAGCGGATCCGGTTGGTGACCCAGGTGCTGGTGCTGGGTTATCACCACCCGCTGGCCATCGCGAAGCGGTACGGGACGCTCGACCGGGTCAGCGGCGGCCGGCTCGTCCTCGGGCTCGGGGTCGGCAGCCTGCAGCAGGAGTTCGACCTGCTCGGCGTACCGTTCGCCGACCGTGGCGCGCGGGCCGACGAGGCGCTGGCGGCGTTGCGCGCCTCGCTCGGCACCGCACGTCCGGCATTCCACGGCAGCTACTACGACTTCGCGGACGTCGTGGTCGAGCCGCACGCGCTGCAGCCGCACGTCCCGTTCTGGATCGGCGGGCGCACCCTGCGTTCGCTGCGCCGCGCGGTGCGATCCGGCGACGGCTGGGTGCCGTTCGGCCTGTCCACCGAGGACCTGTCCGCGATGTTGCAGCGCGTCGAACTGCCGGCCGGCTTCGAGGTGGTGGTGAGCGCCGGGCGTCCGCTGGACCCGGGGGCCCACCCGGACGGCGTGCGGCACGCCCTCGAACGCGCCGCAGCAGCCGGCGCGACCGTTGTCGGCGTCAGCATCGCGGCGCAGTCGGCGGCGCACTACTGCGAGCAACTCGGTGCGCTGCGCGCACTTCATCACGACGAGGAGACGCAGTGAGCAGCGAACTCGACGCGCGACTGGACGCACTGGAGCAGCGACTCCGGCTCGTCGAGGACGAACTGGCCGTCACCCGGCTGGTGCTCGGCTACGGACCGCGGGTGGACAGCGGCTCGGCCGAGGCGACCGCCGCGCTCTGGGCCGAGGACGGCAGCTACGAGTTCGAGGCCGGCGCGGCCGCGCTACGAGGCCGTACCGGCCTGGCGGCGATGGTGCGCAGCGACGCGCACCGGGCGCACCTGCTCCGCGGCTGTGCCCATGTGCTCACGGCGCCGCACGTCGTCATCACCGGCGACACCGCGGTGGCGACCTGCTACTCGCTGATGCACCATTACGTCGCCGAGACCGGCATCTTCCAGGTCAGCCGGGTATCGGCGAACCGCTGGGAGCTGGTGCGCACGGGCGACGGCTGGTGCGTGGCGAACCGCACCAACCGGCTGCTCAACGGCGACGACGCGGCGCGCGCGCTGTTCGCCTCGACGATCGACTGACGTCAGCCGGTCGCCGCGGCCCGCGCCGCAGAGGTGCCGGCCATCAGCATCGTGCACGCCAGCCGCAGGTCGCTCTCGGCGTCCGGCATCGACAGCCGGCCGTTCAGGCTCGACGCCAGGATGCCGCCCCACGCCTGCAGCAGCACGCGCATGATCGCCAGGTCCCCGGCCGTCGGGTGCTCGATACCGGCGGCGTGCAACAG
>JAICKR010000080.1 GCA_025927835.1 Jatrophihabitans sp.
GCACCTTCGAGCCGAACTTCAGCGTGATGCCCTCGTCCGGCTGCACGCGGATGACGAGCTGGTTGTGGCCGAGCTCCTCGGTGTCGGTGCGGCTGAACGGCAGGTGGGGCGCTTTCTTGAACAGCACGCCGATCTCGGTGACGCGGCGCGGCAGCCGCTTGCCGGTGCGCATGTAGAACGGCACGCCTGCCCAGCGGCGTGTCTCGACGCCGAGGCGCACCGCCGCGTAGGTCTCGGTCTTCGAGTCCTCCGGGATGCCCTCTTCCTCGCGGAAGCCGACCGCGCGCTCGCCGGCGAGCCAGCCCTGGTCGTACTGCCCGCGGACCGCGTACGCGTCGAGGTCGGGCGGCAGCGAGATCGCCCGCAGCGCCTTCAGCTTCTCGATGCGCACCGCGTCGGGGGAGAACTCGACCGGCTCCTCCATGGCGGTCAGCGCGAGCAGTTGCAGCAGGTGGTTCTGCAGCACGTCACGGGCGGCGCCGTTCGCCTGGTAGAAAGCAGCCCGCCCGCCGATGCCGACATCTTCGGCCATCGTGATCTGGACCGAGTCGACGTAGTTCGCGTTCCACACCGGCTCGAACCACAGGTTGGCGAAGCGCAGCGCCAACAGGTTCTGCACCGTCTCCTTCCCGAGGTAGTGGTCGATGCGGTAGACGTCCTGCGCGGGGAAGACGTTGTCGACGAGGTCGTTCAGTTCGAGCGCACTCTCCAGGTCGTGCCCGAACGGCTTCTCGACGACCACCCGCCGCCACCCGGCGGCCTTCTTCGCGTCGGCGAGGCCGGTGCGGCGCATCTGCTCCAGCACGTTCGGGAACAGCGAGGGCGGTACGGACATGTAGAACGCCGCGTTGTTGCGGGTGCCGTGCGATTCGCGTAACTCGTCCAGCGTCTTGACGAGCGTGTCGAACGCGGCGTCGTCGTCGAACGAGCCTTCGATGAACCTGGTGTTGCCGGCGAGCCGCTTCCAGACCTCCTCGTTCCACGACGTGCGCGCGCCGTCCTTCGCGCTTTTCCGGGCGAGCGACTCGAAGGAGCCGCCGCCCGGCCAGTCGGCGCGCGAGAAACCGACGACCACGAAGTCGTTCGGCAGCAGGCCACGGTTCGCGAGGTCGTACACGGCGGGGATCAGCTTCTTGCGCGACAGATCGCCGCCGATGCCGAAGATGACCAGCGCGCACGGCTCGGGTACCCGTGGCAGCCGGCGGTCGGACGGGTCGCGCAGCGGGTTGCGGTGCCTGTCGGCGCCGAAGTCCGACGTGTGCCGCGCATCGGCGGCAGGTGTCTCGGCGGGCTCCGGCCCCGGGGCAGGCGTATCGGCGTCCGGCGAGGTGGTGTCGGTCTCGCTCACTTGCCGGCGTTGTTCAACTGGCCCTGCACGCTTTCGGCGAGCTGGGCGTAGGAGTCCTCGAACTTCTGCACGCCCTCGGCCTCGAGCACCTCGATCACGTCGTCGTAGCCGATGCCCAGCGCCTCGAGGTCGGCGAGCACCTTGCGCGCCGCGTCGTAGGTGCCGGCGATCGCGTTGCCCTCGATCTCGCCGTGGTCTGCGACCGCGTCGAGCGTCGCCTCGGGCATGGTGTTGACGGTGTCGGGCGCGATCAGCTCGACGACGTACATCGTGTCGTCGTAGGCCGGGTCCTTGACGCCGGTGGACGCCCAGAGCGGCCGCTGCACGTGGGCGCCGGCCGCGGCGAGCGCCTTCCACCGGTCGGAGCCGATGACCTTCTCGTGGCGCTCGTAGGCGAGCTGAGCATTGGCGACGGCCGCCTTGCCGCGCAACGCCTGGGCCTCTTCCGTGCCGATCTTGTCCAGCCGCTTGTCGACCTCGGTGTCGACGCGGGAGACGAAGAACGACGCGACGGAGCGGATCGTCGACAGATCGATGCCCTTCTCCTTGGCCTGCTCGAGACCGCTGAGGAAGGCATCCATGACCTGGTCGTAGCGGTCCAGGCCGAAGATCAGGGTGACGTTCACACTGATGCCCTCGGCGGTGGCCGCGGTGATGGCCGGCAGGCCCTCGTCCATCGCCGGGATCTTGATCATCACGTTCGGCCGGTCGACGAGCCACCACAGCCCGCGTGCCTCGGCGATGGTGCGCTCGGTGTCGTGCGCGAGGCGCGGATCGACCTCGATGGACACCCGGCCGTCCTGCCCGTCGGTGCGGTCGTAGACGGGACGCAGCACGTCGCAGGCCCACCGGATGTCGTAGGCCATCAGGTAGCGGATCGCGCCGTCGACCGCGATCTCTCGCACCGCGAGGTCGCGCACCTGCTCGTCGTAGGCGTTGCCCTTGTCGAGCGCCTTCTGGAAGATCGTGGGGTTGCTCGTCACGCCGACGACGTGCTTGTCGTCGATGAGCTCCTGCAGGTTGCCGGTCCGCAACCGGTCGCGGCTGATGTCGTCGAGCCAGACCGAGACGCCCTCCGCGGAGAGCTTGGCGAGTGAGTCAGTCATGGTGTCTCTCTCTCAGTTTCCGGTAGTGGTGCCGCGGATGCGGCCGGCACGCTCCAGTGCCGCGCGGGCCGCGGCGACGACGCGATCTGGGGTGAAGCCGAACTGCTCGAACAACACCGAGCCTTCCGCGCTCGCGCCGAAGTGGTCGATCGCGACGATCTCCCCGCTGTCGCCGACGACCTCGCGCCAGCCCATCGGGACGGCGGCCTCGATGCTGACCCGCGCCTTGATGTCGGGCGGCAGCACCTGCTGCTGGTAGGAGTCCGGCTGCTCGTGGAACCACTCGACGCAGGGCATCGACACGACGCGGACGGACGTCCCGTCGGCCTCGAGAACCTCGCGGGCGGCGAGCGCGAGAGAAACCTCGGAACCCGTCGCGACGAGGATGACCTCGGGCAGCCCGGACGAGCCCTCCTCGAGGATGTAACCGCCGCGGTAGGCGTTGGTCACCTTCGCCGGGTCGAGTACCGGCAGGTTCTGCCGGGACAGCGCGAGCCCTACCGGCCCGTTCGTCGTCTCCAACGTCGCGCGCCAACAGACCGCGGTCTCGTTCGCGTCGGCCGGGCGGACGACGTCGAACTGCGGGATCGCGCGCAGGGCGGCCAGATGCTCGATGGGCTGGTGTGTCGGCCCGTCACCGCCGAGGCCGACCGAGTCGTGCGTCCACACGAAGATGGACGGGATGCGCATGAGCGCGGACAGCCGCACGGGCGGGCGCATGTAGTCGCTGAACACGAGGAACGTGCCGCCGTAGACGCGGGTGCCGCCGTGCAGGGTGATGCCGTTGACGATCGCGCCCATCGCGTGCTCGCGGATGCCGAAATGCAGCGTGCGGCCGTAGGGGCCGCCCGGCCACTCCTTCGTCTGGTGCTCGGCCGGGATGAAGCTGGGTTCGCCCTCCATCGTCGTGTTGTTGCTCTCGGCCAGGTCGGCCGAGCCGCCCCACAGCTCGGGCAGCACCGGCGCCAGCGCGGTGAGCACCTTGCCCGAGGCCGACCGGGTGGAGACGGCGTTCGGCTTGCCGTCCTTCTCGATGGGGAACGTCGGCAGCGCGTCGAGCCAGCCGTCGGGCAACCGGCGGGCGCTGAGCCGCTCCAGCAACGCGGCGCCGGCAGGGTTGCCCCCGGCCCACGTGCCGAAACCCTGCTGCCATTCGGCGTGCGCCGCCCGGCCGCGGTCGACGACCTTGCGGACGTGCTCGAGGACGTCCTCGCCGACCCCGAAGTGCACGTCCGGGTCGAAGCCGAGAATCTCCTTCGTCCGGCGGATCTCGTCCTCGCCGAGCGCCGCGCCGTGCGCCTTGCCGGTGTTCTGCAAGGTGGGCGCGGGCCAGCCGATGATCGTGCGCACCGCGATGAACGAGGGCCGATCGGTGACCGCCTTCGCGTTGGCGATGGCCTCCTCGAGCGCGACGACGTCCTCGCCCGAGTCGACCCGCTGGGTGTGCCACCCGTAGGCCTCGTAGCGTGCGACCACGTCCTCACTGAACGCGACGGCAGTGTCGTCCTCGATCGAGATGTGGTTGTCGTCGTAGAACAGGATCAGGTTGCCGAGTTGCTGATGCCCCGCCAGCGACGACGCCTCGCCGGAGATGCCCTCTTCCATGCAGCCGTCGCCGGCGAAGACGTAGATGTGATGGTCGAACGGGGAGTCGCCCTGCGCGGCGTCCGGGTCGTAGAGCCCGCGTTCGCGGCGCGACGCCATCGCCATGCCCACCCCGTTGGCCACGCCCTGCCCGAGGGGGCCTGTCGTCACCTCGATGCCCGCGGTGTGCCCGTACTCCGGGTGGCCGGGCGTCTTGGAACCCCAGGTGCGCAGCGACTCGAGGTCGGTGAGGTCCAGGCCATAGCCGGAGAAGTAGAGCTGGATGTACTGCGTCAACGACGAATGGCCGTTGGACAGGACGAACCGGTCGCGACCGATCCACGTCGGATCGGTGGGGTCGTGCCGCATGACCCGCTGGTAGAGCAGGTAGGCGAGCGGGGCCAGGCTCATCGCCGTGCCGGGGTGGCCGTTACCCACCTTCTGGACCGCGTCCGCGGCGAGCAGCCGGGCCGTGTCCACCGCCTTCGTGTCGAGCTCGGTCCACCAGTCCGGGTGCCGTACCCGGACGTCTTCCTCACCCTCGGCCACGGGGCCTCCTGTCCGACTTGATCACGGTCTGCGGGCCGCAGGACGGCCCGTTGTCTGAGTGCTGGTACCCATTCGCCAGCGTAGCCACATCGGGATCGGGGGCTAGTCGGCATCGGTGACTCGCCAGTGAATGCGACGGTGAGCCCTGCTGCGGTTCCGGGGTGGCCGACGGTTACCCTGATCGCGTGAGCATTCCCGTCGCGCCGCTCGAGGCGGCGCTGCCCGAACGGGCGGACGACGGGACGGTTGCTTCGGTCACCAGGCTGCCGCTGCGCACCGCGCGCACGCGGGGCCGGGTCGCCGCCTACGTGGCGCTCACCAAGCCCCGCATCATCGAGTTGCTCCTGGTCACCACGCTGCCGTCGATGATCTTGGCGGCGCACGGCCTGCCGAGCTGGTCGGCGGTGCTGGCGACGATGGTCGGCGGCACCCTCGCGGCGGGCAGCGCCAACGCGCTCAACTGCTACGTCGACCGCGACATCGACGCGGTCATGCGGCGCACCACGCACCGGCCACTGGCCCGGCACGAGGTCACGCCACGTGGCGCGCTGATCTTCGGCCTCACCATCGGCGTGCTGGCCGTCGCGCTCATGGGCTTCGTGACGAATTGGCTCGCGGCCGGCCTCACCGCCGCCGCGATCGCGTTCTACGTTGTCGTCTACACGATGCTGCTCAAGCGCCGTACATCGCAGAACATCGTGTGGGGCGGCGCGGCCGGTTGCATGCCGGTGCTGATCGGCTGGGCGGCGGTGACCGGCTCGCTGGCCTGGCCGGCAGTCGTCCTCTTCGCGGTGGTGTTCTTCTGGACACCACCGCATTTCTGGGCATTGGCGATCCGCTACCGCGACGACTACGCGCGGGCGAACGTGCCGATGCTGCCCGTCGTCGCGTCGGCGCACCGCGTCGCCGTCGAGATCGTCGTCTACGCCTGGCTTACCGCGCTCGTGTCGCTGGCGCTCTGGCCGCTGGCCACGGGCTGGGTCTACGGCGCGCTCGCCGTACTCGCCGGCGCCGCGCTGGTCGGTGCGGCGCACCGGCTGCTCGTGAGCACCCGGAAGGGCGCCAACGCGAAGGCGGCCATGCAGCTGTTCCACCTGTCGAACAGCTATCTCGCGTTCCTCTTCGTTGCAGTGGCCGTCGACACCTTCGTGCACTGACCGATGCCGGTCCTGCTGCTCGCCACCTGCGGGGAGCTTCCAGCGGGGGACGAGGACGCCGGCGCAGGGTGCGCATGACGACCTTCCCCGCGCTCGCGGTGGAACGGGTGCGCGCGCTGCGCCGGATGAAGGCGGTCGCCGGCGGGCTGCTGCTGCTGGCCGCACTGACCTACGGGCTGTGCCGCGCGTTCACCGACGGGAACGGGATCTGGGGATATGTCGAGGCGACCGCGGAGGCGTCGATGGTCGGCGGGCTGGCCGACTGGTTCGCGGTCACCGCGCTGTTCCGGCACCCGCTGGGCATCCCCATCCCGCACACCGCGGTGATCCCGGAGAAGAAGGACCAGATCGGCTCGGGCCTGGCCGGCTTCGTCCAGCAGTACTTCCTCACCAACGAGATCGTCAGCGAACGCGTGGCAGCCGCGCAGGTGCCGCGCCGGGTCGGTGAATGGCTGGCCACGCCGGAGCACGCGCGCCGGCTCGCCGACGAGGTGAGCGTCGCGATCACCGGCCTGGCCAACGTGCTGCGCGACGACGAGTTGCGCGACTCGCTCGCCGCCTTCGCCGACAAGCGGCTGCGCACCCTCGACATCGCCGGGCTGCTGGCCCGCATCATCGATGCGGCACGCGACGCGGGGCAGCACCAGGCCGCGCTGACGTTGTTCCTGCGCGGCGCGCGCAACTTCCTGGAGAACAACCGCACGGTCTTTCGCAGCCGGCTCGGCGAGGAGTCCCCGGAGTGGGTGCCCGGGTGGCTCGACGACCGGGTGTTCAACAAGGGCTTCAGCCTGTTGCAGGAGTTCCTCCGCGACGTGATCGAGGAGGAGGGGCATCCGTTGCGGCAGGGCTTCGACGAGCAGCTCGCCGAGCTCGCGGTGCGGCTGCACACCGACCCGGAGCAGATCGCCAAGGTCGAGGCGGGGCGCGACCAGCTGCTGGAGCACCCGCGCATCCGCGAGTACCTCGCCAATCTGTGGGACGCGGTCAAAGCGCTCGTCCTGCACGAGGCCGATGACCCGGACTCGGATCTGCGTCGTTCCGCGCAGTCGCTCACGATCCGCCTCGGCGAGGTGCTGCGCGACGACGCCGACGTCGCGGCGAAGGTCGAAGAGGGGCTGCTACGGCTCACCGAGCACGTCGTGCACAACTACGCGGACGACCTCACCGCGGTGATCACCATGACCATCGAGCGGTGGGACACCGAGGAGACCAGCCGCCGCCTCGAACTGCAGGTCGGGCGTGATCTGCAGTTCATCCGCGTCAACGGCACCGTGGTGGGGGCGCTCGCCGGGCTGGCGATCTACTCCTTCGCCCACCTCTTCTGACGGCTACTTGCTGGGCTCCGGTGTCGAGCAGTGGATCTTCGGGTTCGCACCGACGTAGTTGAGCGGTCCCGCGAGGATCGTCACCGTGATGGTGCCGACCGATGCGCAGTTGGCCTTCGCCGAGCTGTAGTAGTGGCGCTGGCCGGCAGCGATCGCGCCGATGATGAACCAGATGAGCAACAGCGTGGGGACGATCCGCGACACCCCGCCGTACCGGCTGTATCCAGGCTCGTACGTCATGCCCGTGGCCTACCCACACACCGACCTCACATACCCGCCGCGACAGCGCCGCCCGGCGAGTGGCGGCGCGCAATCGATCGGACGTCCACGCTGTCATATCGGGTGGAGGACGAGATGTCGGCATGCAGGCGCCCGGTGCGAGCCTGTCTCGCGGGCGTCCTGGTCGCGCTGTCGGCCGTCGGCTGCGCCAGCCGCGCCGGACTGCCCGCCGGTTCCGCGCCGACGTCGTCGGCCGACGCCGTGGGCGTGATCCCGTGGGTGCATGCAGCGACCAGCGCGCCGACGCAGAGCCCGCCGACGCCGCCGGCGCCGCGATCGACCGATGCCCGACCCTGTACCGGGGTCGACGTGACCGAGCGGGTCGACGGTCCCAACGGCGCCGGCGGCCACGAGATCCATTACGTCTGGCTCCGCAACGTCAGCACCTCGACCTGCGTGCTGCTCGGCTATCCGCGGGTGACGGCGACCGGGGCGGGCTTGCCGGACGTCACCGGTACGGACGGCAGCTTCTTCCCCACCGACGGGCCGGCGAACATGGCGCCGGGCCAGGAGAGCCTGCTCGGCCTGGAGACCGACAGCTACTGCGCGGCGCATCCCGACGGCGGCGGTGACGGGCAGCTCTATCACCGCGTCGACGTCGCGCTGACGGGCGGCGGGCGCGTGCTCGTCGCCGTGAAGGACGGGCTCGACCTCAAGTGCGGGCTGCGCCTGACGCCGTTCAGCGTGCCGCGGCCGGCGCCGCCCCGACCACCTGTCACGACGCTGCAGGTTTCGCTGAGGCTGCCGGCGTCCGTGCAACCGGGCGCGGTGCTCGGGTACGTCGTCGAGCTGACCAACCCGACGAGCGGGCCGGTCGCGCTCACGCCTTGCCCGACGTATGTCCAGGCGGCTTCGGCACCGGCCACCGACACCGAGACGCTCAACTGCGCGCCGCTGGACGGCACTCTCGTCGCGCACGCAACTGCCCGCTTCGAGATGCGCATGCTCGTGCCGCGTGCCACCCCAGCGGGGCCGATGACGCTCAAATGGTTCCTGCTCGCCCCGGATTTCCTTGGCGGTGCGCAAGGCAGCGTCGACGTCGTCGCCCGCTAGGTGAAGAGCTGGACCAGCCGCTGGGCGTAGAACTCCTCCCACGGTTGCGAGGGTTTCGTTTTCAGGTACTCCTCGTCCAGCGCGACGAGGCGGTGCGTGAGCGCGCTCCGTACCGGCGGCCGGCCCAGCAGGCCGGGTAGCTCCGAGAGCCGCGAGACGTTCGACGGTCGTAATACAACGCTGGAGGAGCTAGTGCCCGGCGAGTTCGGCGACGACCGGAGCGAGTGCCTCGGCGAAGTCGGCGCCGAAAACGAAGTAGGAGAACCCGAGTTCCGCGCGGCGCCGCTGGATCTCCTCGGCGGCCGCGGCCGGGTCGTTCGGCAGCACTGCGAGCGAGTCGGCGGCTCGCATCGCCGCGGTGTCGGTGTCCGGCGGCGCCATGAACGGTGCGACACCGTCGCCGATGACCGACACGTGGAGGGCGAGCTCGATCTCGCGGGTCGGACGGAAGCCGTCCACCAGCCGGGCGACCTCGGCACGGGACTCGTACGGCATCAACGCGAACGTGACGGTGTCCGCGAGCTCGGCCGCGACCGCCTGCGCCTTCGGCCCACGGACGGCCATCGCCACCGGCGTGTGCAGGTCGGGGCCGTCGAGATCGCGCAGCGTGCTGATGGTCTTGCGCAGCCGCGCCAACCGCTCACCCGGCGTCAGCACGGCGGCACCCAGGTCGCGCAGCTCGTCCTCGAGCCCGGGCCGGCCGGTACCGATGCCCATCTCGAAGCGGCCCTCGGTGAGCACCGACAGCGAGTGCGCCTCCCAGGCGGCCTGCCACGGCGGCCGGAACGGGGAGGCGTTCACCCAGGTGCCGACCCGCAGGTCGGTGAGGGCGGCCGCGACCGCCAGCGCGGGACCGGGCGCCGGCTGCATGCGGGGGACGTCGGGCATCAGCAGCGTCGAGAAGCCGCTGTCTGCGATGCGGCGCACCCGGTCGCGCCAGGTCGGCAGGTCGGTGCGGATCGGGGCGACGACCCCGAAGCGGAACGGCTTGGTTCTGCGGGTTGCGGTCGGATCGGTCATCGTCCTGTCCCTTCCTCTCGGCCGGCCTCATGCCGCGCCTCTGCCCTGGCCACGAACAGGACGGCGCCGTTTCGACAGGACGGATCGAGAAATCTTCCGGCCGGCGTCAGGAGGCGCCGGCGGGCGCCGAGGTTGTGGATAGCAACACACGCAGGGCGGCGAGCCAGACGAGGCACGCGCCGAACATGTGCAGGCCGACCAGCAGCGGCGGGACGTTCAAGAAGTATTGGGTGTAGCCGATGGCGCCCTGGGCGAGTTCCACGCCGACCAGCAGCGCCGCCGCTCGCCAGAGCAGGGCGACCCGCAGCGCGAGCCCCAGCGCGAGCACGCCGACAGTCAATCCAACGAGCACCATGACGAGGTCGGCATGGAACTGGGCGAGGCCGGCGATGGGCAGGTCGATGCGGCGGACGTGGCCGTTCTTCAGGTCGCCCGCGTGCGGACCGGCGCCGGTGACGACGGTGCCGGCAACGAGCACGAATCCTGCGACGCCGGTCAGACCGAGGGCGAGCAGCCGCGCCGGAGGCGCGACCGCCACCGACGGCTGCTCGCTGACCCGCCACCACAGCAGGAACGTCACCGCGATGATCGCCGCGGAGAGCAGGAAGTGCAGCGCGACCAGCCACGGGTTGAGGTCGGTGAGCACGACGATGCCGCCGAGCACCGCCTGGGCGGGCACACCGGCGAGCGCCAGCGCGGCCAGCCCGACGTGTCGCCGTTGCCGCCACGCGGCCAGCAGCGTCAGCGCGAGCGTCAGCCCCACGACGAAGGTCAACGTGCGGTTGGTGAACTCGATCGCCCCGTTGATGCCGAGCCTGCTGTTCGGCACCAGGTCGGAGCCGTTGCAGCGCGGCCAGGTGGGGCAGCCGAGCCCGGAGTTCGTGAGCCGGACGGCGCCACCGGTGACGACGATGCCGACATTGACGACGACCGAGGCGAGCGCGAGCCAGCGCAGCGCGGCCGCCGAACGCAGCCACCCGAGCGCGCCCGCGGTCCGTGCCTCCAGGGTGCTCGTCATTCCCACTTGAACCACCGCGCCGCGGCGGGCAGCGCGATCGCGGCCCACACCAGCAACGTGATCGTCGGGCCGACCGGGAAGTCGCCGCCATGCTGCAGGACGCGGTGCAGTCCGTCCGAGAGTGCGGCCGAGGGCAGGTACTGCAGCACGTCCCTGGCCGCAGGGCCGTACTTCGACAGCGGGATCGCGATGCCGCCGGCGAACAGCAACACCAGCCAGACCAGGTTCGCCACGGCCAACGTGATCTCGGCGCGCAGCGTGCCCGCCACGAGCAGGCCGAGCCCGCCGAACGCGATCGTGCCGAGTACGACGAGCAGCAGCGCGGGTGCGGGGTCGCCGTGCGGGTGCCAGGCGAGGGCGAAGCCGAACCCGCACACGAGTACGAGCTGGATGAGTTCGAGCAGGAGCACCGCGAGCGTCTTGCCGCCGACGAGCACGCTGCGCGGCAGTGCAGTCGCGCCGAGCCGCTTGAGTACCGCGTACTTGCGCTCGAACCCGGTGCCGATCGCCAGCCCGGTGAACGCGGCGGACATCACCGCGAGCGTGATGATGCTGGGCACCACGAAGTCGATGCGCCGCGGCGTATCGAGCGAGTACAGCAGCGGCAGGTTGAAGAACAGTTCGAGGAGCAGCGGGATGAGCAGCGTCAGCCCCACCTGCTCGCCGTTGCGCAGCAGCAACCTGAACTCCATCGCCGTCTGTGCGAGCAGCATCCGCGACCGCGGCGCGGCCTCCGGCGCCGGAGTGAACGCGAGGGTGGTGCTCACGCGCGAAGCTCCCGCCCGGTCAGCTCGAGGAAGACGTCCTCGAGGGTGCGCCGCTGCACCGCGAGATCCTCGGCGAGCACCTCCTGCGCGGCACACCACGCGGTGAGCGTGGCGAGGAACTGCGGCGTGACGTCTCCGCTCACCAGGTAACGACCGGGTTCGGTCTCGACCGCGCGCGAACCGGCCGGCAGTTCCTCGAGCAGCGACTGCAGCGGCAGCCCCGGCATCGCGCGGAACCGGATCTGGCCCTCGGCGCCTGCGCGGGTGAGCTCGGCCGGGCTGCCCTGGGCGACGACGCGCCCGGCGTCGATGACGACGACCGAGTCGGCAAGCTGCTCGGCCTCGTCGAGGAAGTGCGTCGTCAGGACGATGCTCACCCCGTCCGAACGCAACTGCCGGATGAGATCCCACGTGCCCCGCCGCGCCTGCGGGTCCATGCCGGAGGTGGGCTCGTCGAGGAACACCAGCTCCGGCCGGCCGACCAAGGCCAGGGCAAGGGAGAGCCGCTGTTGCTGCCCGCCGGAGAGCCGCTTCACCGCGGTGCCGGCCACGCTGGTGAGCCCGACGATCTCGAGGAGGTCCTGCGGTGGGTGGGGCCGCGCCGCGAAGGACGCGAACAGCCGCAGCAGCTCGAGCGCGGACGCGGACGGGTAGCCGCCGACACCGTCCTGCAGCATGACCCCGACCCGCGGGCGCAGCCGCGTCTGCGCGGGGTCGAGGCCGAGTACCCGGACGGTTCCCGAGTCGGCGTGCCGGAAGCCCTCGCAGATCTCGATGGTGGTCGTCTTGCCCGCCCCGTTCGGGCCGAGCAGCGCCAGCACCGAGCCGGCGGGTGCCGTCAGTGACAGGCCGTCGACCGCCCGGCGCGCGCCGTAGCGCTTGACGAGGTCGACGACCTCGACCGCGGGCGCGCTGGACACCTCAACAGTCTAGGAATGGTCAGTTGGCAATCTTCATCGCGGAGCCGAAAGCGTCGACGTACTCCTGTCCGGACAGCGCCTGGATCTCCGCTCGGATCGCGTCCGTGACCTCACGCAGCACCCGGGTGTTGCGTTCCTGCGCGGCGAGCTGCCCGAACTGCATCGGCTTGCCGAAGTGGATCTCGACCGGGCTGCGGTGCCACCGCTTGCTCTCCGGCGGTTGGACGTCACGGGTGCCGACGAGCCCGACCGGCACGACCGGGGCCCCGCTGCGCAGCGCGAGCCGGGCCACGCCGGTGCGGAACTTGTACAGCTTGCCGTCGGGGGAGCGGGTGCCCTCGGGGAAGATGCCCAGCGCCTTGCCCTCGCCCAGGACCTCGACGCCGATGTCGATGACAGCGGCCGCCGAACGCAGGTCGCCGCGCTCGACCGGCACCTGGCCCATCCCGCGGAAGAACGCGGCCATCGCCCTGCCGCGCAGGCCCGGCGCCGTGAAGTACTCGGCCTTGGCGAAGTAGAAGACCTGGCGGCGGGCGGCGATCGGGATGAAGAACTCGTCCGCGAAGGACTCGTGGTTGGCCGCGAGGATCACCGGGCCGATCGCCGGGACGTGCCCGGCCCCCGTGACGACCGGCTTGTAGACCGCCCGCAGGGCGGGCGCCAGCGTCAGCTCGAGCGACCGGTAGAGCACGTGAGCAACTTATCGCGGGGGGTCGGGTGCGGGCGCGCGGGGAAATACGTCATACTGGTGTTGTGAAAATCGGCGCTATCGAGCAGGGGACGCGCGACGCGGTCGCGCGGCTGATCCTGCAGCGCGGCCCGCAGAACGCCGCCGACCTCGCCGAACGCCTCGGCCTCTCGCCGGCCGGCGTGCGCCGGCACCTCGATGCCCTCGTTGCCGACGGCCTGCTCGTCGAGCGCGAGGCCCGCCCGTCCGCCCACCGCGGCCGGGGCCGCCCGGCGCGCACCTACGCCCTCACCGACACCGGCCGGGCCGCCTTCCCGCACGCCTACGACGACCTCGCGAACACCGCCCTGCGCTACCTGCACCAGACGGGCGGCGAGCAGGCGGTGCGCGACTTCGCCGAGCACCGGGCCAGCACGCTCGCGACGGGGCTGCGTGGCGCGGTCGACGCCGGTGCGCCGCTCGCCACACGTGCCGACGCGCTCGCCGAGGCGTTGTCCGAGCACGGATACGCTTCGACCACGCAGGCGATCGACGCCGCCGGGAATATCTCAGGCGTCCAGATCTGTCAGCACCACTGTCCGGTAGCGCACGTCGCCGCCGAGTTCCCGCAGCTGTGCGAGGCGGAGACCCGCGCGTTCGAACAGGTACTGGGCACCTACGTCCAAAGGCTCGCCACCATCGCCCACGGCGACGGTGTCTGCACCACGCACATCCCGACCCCTCCCAGGGAGCGCTGAACATAGATGACAACCACCCCCGAGCGCACGCTGACCCAGGACGAGCAGATCGCCGCTCTTGGGCGTTACGGCTTCGGCTGGGCCGACGCCGACGTCGCCGGCGCCAGTGCCCAGCGCGGCCTGTCCGAGGCGGTCGTGCGCGACATCTCGGCGAAGAAGAGCGAGCCCGAGTGGATGCTGCAACGGCGGCTGCGCGCGCTGTCGATCTTCGACAAGAAGCCGATGCCCACCTGGGGCTCGGACCTGTCCGGCATCGACTTCGACAACATCAAGTACTTCGTCCGCTCCACCGAGAAGCAGGCGGCGACCTGGGACGACCTGCCGGCCGACATCAAGAACACCTACGACAAGCTCGGCATCCCCGAGGCGGAGAAGCAGCGCCTCGTGTCCGGTGTCGCGGCGCAGTACGAGTCCGAGGTCGTCTATCACAAGATCAATGAGGAACTCGAGAAGCAGGGCGTCATCTTCCTCGACACCGACACCGCGCTGAAGGAACACCCGGAGCTGTTCGAGGAGTACTTCGGCTCGGTGATCCCGTCGGGTGACAACAAGTTCTCCGCGCTGAACACCGCAGTGTGGTCGGGCGGCTCGTTCATCTACGTGCCGAAGGGCGTGCATGTCGAGATCCCGCTGCAGGCGTACTTCCGGATCAACACCGAAAACATGGGCCAGTTCGAGCGCACGCTAATCATCGCCGACGAGGGTTCCTACGAGCACTACGTCGAGGGCTGCACGGCGCCGACCTACAGCTCCGACTCGCTGCACTCGGCGGTGGTGGAGAGCGACGAGACGAAGGACGCC
>JAICKR010000209.1 GCA_025927835.1 Jatrophihabitans sp.
GATGTCACCGGCAAGGCGACGGCGACCGCCGACTTCACGGTCAGCGCGCCCACCACACCGTCTCCGTCGCCCACACCCACACCGTCGGGTTCCACCACGACCCCCGGCGGTAGCAACAACAACAGCGGCAAGGGGCCACTGGCGAATACCGGTACCGCGGTCGAGAACGGCGTGCGTTACGCACTCGCCCTGCTCGCCCTCGGTGCAGCCGTCGTGGCCTTCGCGCGGCGGCGACAGCTCCGTGTCGCACACGCCCAGGTGCGGCGCCCGCATGACAGCCCGAGCATCGGGTTCCGGCTCCCGCCGCACACCCACTAGCGACGAGCGGCAGCCTCAGGCAGGACGCCCGGCCGGCATGATCTCGCGCAACCGCGCGAGGCCGGCCGGGATCCGTTCCGCGTCGATGCCGCCGTAGCCGAACACGAGCCCCTGCGGCGCCGGGTCGCGCACGCTCCACTCGGACAGCCCGCGGATCGCGATGGACGCGGCCTGTGCCGCGCGCCGGATCTCGATGTCCGGCACGTCCACCGTCAACCGTGCCGCGAGGTGCAGCCCGGCCATCGAGTCGACGGGCTCGAGCACGTCGGCGAAGTCGTCGAGCAGCACGCTGCGGATCAGATGGTGGCGTCGCTCGTAGATGCGGCGCATCCGCCGGATGTACTTGCTGAACCCGCCCTCGTCGAGGAAGGCCGCCAGCGCGCGCTGCACATAGGTCGGCGAGCCGAAGTCGGCGACGAACTTCGCGCGTCGCGTCGCAGCAGCCAGCGACGCCGGCACCAGCAGGAAGCCGATGCGCAGCGAGGGCAGCAACGTCTTCGCGAACGAGCCGACGTAGATCACCCGTCCGGTCGTGTCGAGCGTGTGCAACGGGTCGAGCGCGCGACCGAGGTAGCGGAACTCCGAGTCGTAGTCGTCCTCGACGATCGCCGCGCCGTGCTGCTCGGCCCATGCCAGCAGCTCCATCCGGCGGCGCTGCGACATCGTCACGCCGAGCGGGAACTGGTGCGCCGGCGTGACGTAGACGAGCCGCGCGTCGTCCGGCAGCAACTCGACGACGAGCCCCTCGTCGTCGACCGGTACCGCACAGACACGTAGCCGCTGCGCCGCGAGCGCGGTGCGCACCGGGCCATAGCCCGGGTCCTCGACGGCCACCGCATCATCCGGTGCGAGCAGCACCCGCGCGGCGACGTCGACGGCCTGCTGGGTGCCGCTGGTGATGACGATGCGGTCGGGATCGGCGGTCACCGAACGGCTCACCGTGACGTGCTTGCTGATCGCCTCGCGCAGCGCGTCGTCGCCCGCGGGCGCCGGGTAGCGGTCGTGGCCGGCTGCGCTCTTGCGGAACGTGTCGTTGAGCAGCGCGCGCCAGCGCGGGAACGGGAAGTACTCGACCGAGGGCAGGCCGAGCGCGAAGTTGTAGTCGAGGTCGTTGCCGAGGTCGTCCGCTTCGGGCAGGTAGACGTCGTCCCACAACTCCTGCGCGCGCAGGCTCGCCACCTCCCCCGGCCCGGATCGACCCCGCACCGGCGGCACGGCGACGACGAAGGTGCCGGCGCCGACGCGCGACGCGATGAGCCCGTCCAGTGCCAGTCGTTCGTAGGCAGCGGCCACGGTGCTGCGGGACACGGACGCGCGGACCGCGAGCTCACGGGTCGAGGGCAGCCGGTCGTTCGGGCGCAGCGTCTCGCCGCGGATCAGCGCCTTGATCTGCTGGTAGACCTGGTCGGCCAGCTCACCGTGCTCGGTGAGTCTCAGATGGAGGTCCACCAGCGCTTCCTGAGTTCGCGTCGTCGTGATTGGCCTGCTGCAGAACGGCTGCGATTGGCAGGCTCCCGCCGCCACGGCAAACGCTAGCGTGCCGCGGTGATCTGCGTTCCGCTCACTGCCGCGGACCTGCTGCGCGTCCGCTTCGCCGCCGATCCGGTGTGGGAGACCGTCGCCGCGTTCTGCGCGCTGCGCGCGGGGCGCGGCTACCCGCCACACGCACGGCTGCGCGAACGGGCCGGGCTCGTCGACCGGCGCGACCTGGAGTTGCTGAGTCTGCTCACCGTGCACCCGGTCTGGCTGCCACGCGTCCTCACCCCGGCGCCGACCGGCCGGTGCCAGGACCCGGGCGCGCGCCTGGCCGAGGTCCCCCGCGTCGGCCGGGCGCTGCTCGGGTTCTGGTCGGCGGTCCTCGAGCCGGTCTGGGAACGGGTGGAGGCGATCGTGGCCGCGGACGTGGCCGAGCGCGGAAGCGCCCTCGCGCGCGGCGGCGCCGCCGCCGTCCTCGGCGGGCTGCACCCGGACGTGGCACTGCACGGCGAGTCGCTGCAGATCAAGCTGCCCGGCAGCGATCATGCGATCCGGCCCAGCGGCGCGGGCATCTGGCTCGTCCCGTCCGTCTTCCGCTGGCCGGGCGTGGCGATGTCGCGATCCGGCCCGCTGGTGCTCAGCTACCCGGCGGCCGGCTCCGCGCTCGCGTGGGCACCGGAGCCGGCCCGGCCCGGCGAGCCGATGGTGGCGCTGGTGGGCCGGTCGCGGGCGACGATCCTCGCCCAGCTGGACGTGCCGCGCAGCACCACGTCGCTCGCCACCCGGCTCGAGCTGTCGGCCGGCACGGTGAGCGAGCACCTGGCAGTGCTCACCCAGGCACGCCTGCTGACCGCGCGCCGCGACGGTCGACGCGTGCTCTACGCGCAAACTCCGCTCGGCGCGCGGCTGCTCGCATCGGTGCACGAGGCCGCGGCCGAGCAGGACGTCGCGGGCTCGCCGCTTCCCGTCTGGGGTGGTTGATTTCTCGCCCGTAAACCAACCACCGCTGACGGGAAGACGGCGGTCAGAACCGGTCGAGGTTCATCACCTTGTCCCACGCGGCGACGAAGTCGTGCACGAACTTCGACTGCGCGTCGTCGCTCGCATAGACCTCGGCGAGCGCACGCAGCTGCGAGTTCGACCCGAAGACCAGGTCGACCGAGGTCGCCGTCCAGGTCGGGTCGCCGGTGGCCCGGTCGGATCCCTCGTACACGTTCTCCGCCGCTGCGGAGACCACCCATTCGGTGCCGCCGTCGAGCAGGTTGACGAAGAAGTCGTTCGTCAGGATCTCCGGCCGGTCGGTGAACACGCCGTGCTTCGTCTGCCCGCTGTTCGCGTCGAGCGCCCGCAGCCCGCCGACGAGCACGGTCATCTCGGGCGCGGTGAGGGTGAGCAGGTTGGCCTTGTCGACGAGCAGCGTCTCGAGCGGCAGCTTCTCGCCGGGGCGGACGTAGTTGCGGAACCCGTCGGCACGCGGCTCGAGCACGGAGAACGCCTCGATGTCGGTGAGTTCCTGCGTGGTGTCGGTGCGTCCCGGACGGAACGGCACGGTGACATCGACGCCGCCGTTCTTCGCCGCCTGCTCGACCGCAGCGCAGCCGCCCAGCACGATGACGTCGGCGAGCGAGACCTTCTTGCCACCGGACAGCGCGGCGTTGAAGTCCTGCTGCACCTCTTCGAGGACGGACAGCACGCCGGCCAGTGACGCCGGATCGTTGACCGCCCAGCTGCGCTGCGGCTCGAGCCGCAGCCGCGCACCGTTGGCGCCGCCGCGCTTGTCGGTGCCGCGGAAGCTCGACGCGGCGGCCCACGCGGTCGAGACGAGCTGCGCAACGGTGAGACCGCCGTCGAGGAGCTTCGCCTTGAGCGCGGCGACATCGGCGTCGTCGATGAGCTCGTGGTCGACGGCCGGCACCGGGTCCTGCCAGAGCTGCGCCTCGGGCACCCATGGGCCGAGGAAGCGCGAGACCGGACCCATGTCGCGGTGCAGCAGCTTGTACCAGGCCTTGGCGAAGGCCAGCGCGAACTCGTCGGGGTGCTCGAGGAAGCGGCGGCCGATCTTCTCGTAGGCCGGGTCCACGCGCAGCGCCAGGTCGGTGGTGAGCATCGTCGGCTTGCGTTTGGGCGAGTCGGGTGTCGGGCCGGGGATGATCGCCTCGGCGTCCTTGGCGACCCACTGGTGCGCACCGGCCGGGCTCTTGGACAGCTCCCACTCGTTGCCGAACAGGAGCTCCAGGAAGCTGTTGCTCCACTTCGTCGGCGTGGGCGTCCAGGTGAGCTCGAGACCGCTCGTGATCGCGTCCGCGCCCTTGCCCGAACCGAACGTCGACTTCCAGCCCAGACCCTGCTGCTCGATCGGCGCGCCCTCCGGCTCCGGACCGACGGCGTCGGCCGGGCCGGCGCCGTGCGTCTTGCCGAACGAGTGCCCGCCCGCGATCAGTGCGAACGTCTCTTCGTCGTTCATCGCCATGCGGCGGAACGTCTCGCGGATGTCGCGCGCTGACTTCGCCGGGTCGGGCTCGCCGTTGGGGCCTTCCGGGTTGACGTAGATCAGACCCATCTGCACGGCAGCGAGCGGATTTTCGAGGTCGCGTTCGCCGGAATAACGCGTCTTGTCGTCCAGCCACTTTTGTTCATTGCC
>JAICKR010000043.1 GCA_025927835.1 Jatrophihabitans sp.
CGACGTAGACGCAGGTCAGCCGGTCCCCGATGGCCCGTTGGACGAGCGCGGCGGCGACCGCGGAGTCGACCCCGCCGGAGAGCGCGCAGATGACCTGCTTGCCGCCGACCTGCGCGCGGATCGCCTCGACCTGGTCGTCGATGATGTTCGCTTCCGTCCAGGACGGACGCGCGCCCGCGATGTCGTAGAGGAAGTGACGCAGGATCTGCTGGCCGTGCTCGGTGTGCATGACCTCGGGGTGGAACTGCACGCCGGCCAGCCCGCGCGACACGTCCTCGAATGCCGCGATCGGCGCACCGGACGAACCCGCCGTGACGGTGAAGCCCGGCGGCGCGACGGTCACCGCGTCACCGTGGCTCATCCACACCTGCTGCATCACGGGCAACCCGCGCAGCAGCACGCCGGGCTCGGTGACGGTGAGCGCGGTGCGGCCGAACTCCGAGCCACCGGTGCGCGCGACCTCGCCGGCCAGCGCCTGTGTCATCGCCTGGAACCCGTAGCAGATGCCGAACACCGCAACGCCGCCCGCGAACAGCGCCGGGTCGGTGCGCGGTGCCCCGTCGGAATAGACCGAGGACGGGCCGCCGGACAGGATGATCGCCTTGGGCCGGCGCGCCAGCATGTCGGCGACCGGCGTCGAGGACGGGACGATCTCGGAGTAGACGTGCGCTTCGCGCACCCGCCGGGCGATCAGCTGCGCGTACTGCGCGCCGTAGTCGACGACCAGGACGAGATCAGGCTCCACGAAGAGAGTTTAGGACCACTCATAACGCAGGCCGGTCATCTCCTCGCTGACCTGCCAGAGCCGCCGGGCCAGCTTCTCGTCCTGGGCGTAGGACGAGAGCCGCGCCGGGCCGATCGGGCCGCGCGTCTCGCCGAACCACTGCGGCCCGGTATACGAGCCCGGCCTGCCCTCGGTGGCCGCGAACAGCGTGGCCCGCGCGCCGGCGCGCGCCGACTGGACGAAGATCTTCAGGAACACCGGTCCGGCGACGCGCATCACCGGGTTCGCGCCCATCCCCTCCTTGTCCGGTACCAGCCCGGTGGCCGAGACACCCGGGTGCGCCGCGGTCGAGGTGACGGGCAGGCCGTGCGCGGTGAGCTCGCGGTGCAGTTCGAGCGCGAAGAGCAGGTTCGCCAGCTTCGAGTTCGAGTACGTCTTCTGCGCGTTGTACGACTCGCCCACGTTGCCGTCGAGGACGGTCTCGGTGCCGCCGTGGTGCGCGATCGAGGCCACCGTCACCACCCGCCCCGCGCCGGAGGCGCTCAGCGCGGGCAGCAGCAGCCCGGTCAGCATGAAGTGGCCGAGGTGATTGGTGCCGAACTGGCGCTCGAAACCGTCCGCGGTCATCGTCAGCTTCGGCGGAGCCATCAGCCCGGCGTTGTTGACCAGCAGGTCGAGCGGTCCGTCCCACGCCTCGGCGAACGCACGCACCGACTCGGACGAGGCGAGATCGAGTTTCGCCACGCTCGTCGCGCCGCCGCGGATCGCGTTGGCAGCGGCCTGACCCGCCTCGACGTCGCGGCACGCGAGCACCACCCGCGCACCGTGCGCGGCGAGCTGCCTGCTCGCCTGGAATCCGATGCCGGAATTGGCGCCGGTGACGATCGCGGTCCGCCCGGACAGGTCCGGGAGGCGTGAGGCGTTCCAACCCACCACAGCTGAGAAAGCTACGCGCGTTGCGCCCCTCCGCACGAGAGCCGCGCGACACTGGCCACATGACGGATGCCGTGATTCGCACCCGCGTCTGGCGCAACGGGCAGCTCGAGGCGGAGAACTTTCCCTTCGAGCAGGTGTCGGACTATCTCGACGAACCAGACTGCCTGGTATGGGCCGATCTGCTCCGTCCCGACTACGAGGCGGTCTGCCAGCTCGCCGAGGAGCTCAGCCTCGACCAGCACGCCGTCGAGGACGCCCTCGCGCGCAACGAACGGCCCAAGGCCACCCGCTACTCGACGCATCTGTTCATGACCACGTACGCCATCCGCTACGACCCGGACAACAATCAGCTGACGAGCGGGCGTGTCTCCGCCTTCAGCACGAAGCACGGCTTCGTCACCGTCCGGCTCGACGACACGCTCGATCTCGACGCCGTGGTGAGCAGGTGGGACGAGAACGCCGACCTGATCAAGTACGGCCCGCGGCTGCTGCTGCACGGCCTGCTGGACGAGATCGTCGACCACTACTTCGAGGCGGTGCAGTCGCTCGACGACGAGATCGAGGACATCGAGGACATCCTGTTCGCGGAGAGCGCCAAGCAGGCGCGTGAGGTGTCGCGGCGGGCATTCGGCCTGCGGCGCTCACTGGTCGAGGTGCGGCGCGCGATCCTGCCGATGCGCGAGGTCGTCAACACCACGATGCGCCGCGTGACCGGCGACGACCAGGCACCCGAGCTCACGCCCTACTACGAGGACCTCTACGACCACGTGCTGCGCGCATCGGAGTGGACGGAGTCGTTGCGCGACATGATCACCTCGATCTTCGAGACGAACATGTCGCTGTCCGACACCCGGATGAACCTCATCATGAAGAAGCTGACGAGCTGGGCTGCGATCATCGCCGTGCCGACCGCGATCACCGGCTTCTACGGGCAGAACGTCCCGTACCCCGGCTACAACCACCACTGGGGTTTCTGGGTCAGCTCGGTCTCGATCCTGTTGATCGCGTTCGCGCTCTACGTCACGTTCAAGAAGAAGGATTGGCTCTAGCCCTGTACTGCCAGTGATGGCAGCGTGCCGCTGAACCGGTGCGCGGCGGCCAATCGCTCCTCCGGCACGACGCCGTAGTCGGTGAGCCGCTGCCGAGCCCGGCGGCCGGGCAGCGGCGCGACGATCTCGTGCAGCTGCGCGACGGTCTTGGCCGAACCGTGCTGGCTGCCGGCCATCCGGCTGATGGTCTCCTCCATCAACGTGCCGCCGAGGTCGTTCACCCCACCACGCAGCAACGTGCGGCACCCGTCCGCGCCCAGCTTGACCCACGAGCACTGGATGTTGTCGATGCGCCCGTGCAGCAGGATGCGCGCCATCGCGTGTACGACGCGATTCTCCCGCGCCGTCGGCCCGGGCCGCGCGACACCGGCCAGGTAGATCGGCGCGTTCGTGTGGATGAAGGGCAGCGCGACGAACTCGGTGAAGCCACCGGTCTCGTCCTGGATGCGGGCCAGCGTGCGCAGGTGACCCAGCCAGTGCGCGGGATTGTCGACGTGCCCGTACATCATCGTCGACGACGAGCGGATGCCGAGTGAGTGCGCGGTGGTGATCACCTCGATCCAGGTCGAGGCGGGCAGCTTGCCTTTCGTCAGCAGCCAGCGCACGTCGTCGTCGAGGATCTCGGCCGCGGTGCCCGGCACGGAGTCCAGCCCGGCCTCCTTGGCCGCACTCAGCCACTCGCGGATCGACAGCCCGGTGCGCGCGGCCCCGTTGACGACCTCCATCGGGCTGAACGCGTGCACATGCATGTCGGGCACCCGCGCCTTGACCGCGCGCGCGATGTCGAAGTACGCGGTGCCGGGCAGGTCGGGATGGATGCCGCCCTGCATGCACACCTCGGTCGCGCCCAGCGCCCACGCCTCGGCCGCCCGCTCGGCGACCTCGTCGAGGGACAGCGTGTACGCGTCCGCGTCGGTACGCCGCTGCGCGAACGCGCAGAACCGGCAGCCGGTGTAGCAGACGTTGGTGAAGTTGATGTTGCGGTTCACGACGTAGGTGACGTCGCCGCCGACGGCATCGACGCGCAAGGCATCGGCGAGCGCGCAGATCGCGTCCAGCTCGGCGCCGTCGGCATGCAGCAGCGCGAGCGCGTCGGCGTCGGACAGTGCGGCCGGGTCATGCTCGGCCGCCCGCAGCGCGGCCGCGACGTCGGCGTCGAGTCGCACCGGCGTGCTGGTGCGGACGGCCTCGCTACGCACCGCCTCCCAGTCGCCGTACACCGAGTCGAAGTCGGTGCGCCGGTCGTCCGTACGCCCGGATGTGTCGATGGACGTGTGCAGATCGACGCGGCCGGTCGACGACCACGACTCGTCCGGCTCCTGCCAGGGCCGCCCGCGCAGCGGCGCCGCCTCGTCGGCGAGGCCGTCCGGGGCGGCCAGCGCCGCGACGTGGGGCATGACCCGCGGGTCGAGCCACGGCTCGCCGGTCTGGACGTAGCGCGGATAGACGGTGAGCCGCTCCACGAGCCGGAACCCGGCAGCTGCGGTGTGCGCCGCGAGCTCCTCGATCTGCGGCCAGGGACGTTCCGGGTTGACGTGGTCGGGTGTCAGCGGCGACACGCCGCCCCAGTCGTCGATCCCCGCCTGGATCATCAGGGCGAATTCCGCTGCACCACGCTCGCTCCGCAAGCGTCGCTCGGTGATCAGATTCGGCGGCGCCTGGATGCGCATCCGCGGCCCGAGAACGAGGCGCGCGACCGCGACCGTCGCGGCCAGGTCGCCGAGCTCGGCGTCCGGCATCGCGGCCATCGCGGTGTCGGGCTTGGCCCGGAAGTTCTGGATGATCGTTTCCTGGATGCCGCCGTACGCGCGGGCGATGCGCCGGATCGCGAACAGCGAGTCGATGCGCTCGGCCGGGGTCTCGCCGATGCCGATGAGGATGCCCGTGGTGAACGGGATCGACGAGCGGCCGGCGTCCTCGAGCACCCGCAGCCGCACCGCCGGGTCCTTGTCCGGCGAGCCGAAATGAGCACCGTGTGGGTCGTCGAACAGGCGCCGCGAGGTCGTCTCGAGCATCATCCCCATGGACGGCGCGACCGGCTTGAGCCGGGCGAGCTCGTCCCACGTCATCACCCCGGGGTTCAGGTGCGGCAGCAGCCCGGTGCGCTCCAGCACCATGATCGCCATCGCCCGCACATAGGCGAGGGTCGAGTCGTAGCCGTGCGCGTCCAGCCACTCGCGCGCTGCCGGCCAGCGCTCCTCGGGCCGGTCGCCGAGGGTGAACAGCGCCTCCTTGCAGCCCAGCGCCGCGCCCTGGGTGGCGATCGCCAGCACCTCGTCCGGTGACACGAACGGCGCGGCCACCCTGTTCGGCGTGGTGGCGAACGTGCAGTAGTGGCACCGGTCGCGGCACAGCCGGGTGAGCGGGACGAACACCTTGCGCGAGTACGTGATCACGCCCGGCCGGCCGGCGTCGGCGAGCCCCTGGTCGCGCACCCGCGCGGCCGAGGCGCACAGATCGGCGAGCGCGTCGCCGCGGGCGGCGAGCAGCGTCTCGGCCTCGCCTGCGTCGAGCGCGACGCCGTCGCGGGCCCGCCGCAGCGCGCGGCGCAGAGCAGAGGACAGATCGGGGGTTGCCGTCACGGGAGCTCCTCGCGATTGACCGGCGACTCCCGCCCGAGCGGATATGTCCCTTCGCGGCTCTCCCGGATGGACTCCCCACCCGGGTTCGTGCGCGCTCAGCTAGAGCGCACGCAACCGCGGAAGTACCTCTGCACCGTACAACTTCAGGAACTTCGCCTGGTCAGGACCCGGCGCATGGAACACCAGGTGGTTGAAGCCCAGGTCGAGGTAGGTCCTGATCTTCTCCACGTGCTCGTCCGGGTCGGTCGACACGATGAACCGCTTCGCGGTCTGCTCGACGGACAGCTCGTCGGCCAGCCGCTGCATCTCGACCGGGTCCTCGACCCCGGACTTCTGCTCCGGGGTGAGCCCGAGCGCGCCCCAGAAATGCGTTGCCTGCATCGCGGCGTCGCGGTCGTGATCGAAGGACACCTTGACCTCGATCATCATGTCGATGTCGGCCACGTCGCGCCCGGCCGCCTGTGCGCCCTCGCGCACGGCCGGCAGCAACGTGTCGGTGTAGAGCGCAGGGTCCTTGCCGGAGGTCGTGATGTAGCCGTCGCCCTGGCGGCCGGCGAAGCGGGTCGCGGCCGGGCCGGAGGCCGCCAGCCAGATCGGCACCGGCTGCTCGGGACGGTCATAGATCGTCGCCTTGTCGGTGCGGTAGTACTCCCCCTCGAAGCTGACCCGCTCTCCCGACCAGAGTTCGCGGATCAGCTTCACCGCCTCGCGGAAGCGGGCGAAGCGCTCCTTGCCGTCCGGCCACTCCACGCCCAACGGCACCTCGTTCATCGACTCGCCGCTGCCCATGCCGAGCACGACCCGGCCGGGGTACAGGCACCCGAGGGTGGCGAACGCCTGGGCCACGATCGCCGGGTGGTAGCGGAACGTCGGGGTCAGCACCGACGTGCCGATGACGACCCGCTCGGTGCGCGCGCCGAGCGCGGCCAGCCACGCCATCGCGAACGGCGCGTGCCCGCCGTCGTGCCGCCACGGCTGCAGGTGGTCGGACACGAACACCGAGTCGAACCCGCACTCCTCGGCCAGCTGGCCGTACCTGAGCAGCTCCACCGGCGGGAACTGCTCGTTCGAAGCCTTGTAACCAAGCTTGAGTGTCATCGAGACGTCGTCACAATCAGTTCCGCCTTCTGGAATTCCTTGACCGACGAGTAGCCGCACTTGCCCATCGCCCTGCGTACCGCACCGAACAGATTGCGTTCGCCGCCGGGGTCGGCGGTCGGGCCCACGAGCAACTCCTCCAGGGTCGGCCGGTCGTCGTCGCCGGCCGCGAAGTCCACGATCTCCGAGCGCGGCACCCGCGGGTGCGATGCGGTCGCGTCCCAGTACAGCCCGTCGCCGGGCGATTCGGCCGCGGCGGCGAGCGCGTCGCCGAGCATCACCGCGTCGGCCCCGCACGCCAGTGCCTTGGCGATGTCCCCGCCGGTCGACAGGTCGCCGTAGGCGATGAGGTGGACATAGCGCCCGCCGGTCTCGTCGAGGTAGTCGCGGCGCGCGGCCGCCGCGTCGACGATCGCGGTCGCCATCGGCACCTCGATGCCGAGCACCGTGTGCGTGGACGACCCCAGGTGCGCGCCGTAGCCGATGATCACGCCGGCCGCGCCGGTGCGCATGAGATGCAGCGCCGTCTGGTAGTTCGTGACGCCGCCGACGATGACCGGCACGTCCAGGTCGGCGATGAAGGTCTTCAGGTTCAAACTGACTGGCTCGCTCTGCGCACGCTCGGGTCGCAAGCTCCCCTCGTTCTGCACGTGCTCGGCGGAGATGACGGTGCCCTGGATGACGAGCAGGTCGACGCCCTCGGCGAGCGCGTGCGGGGCGAGTTCTGCGGTGTGCTGCGGCGCGAGGCGTACCGCGACGCGCACGCCCGACGCGCGCAGCTCGCCGATGCGGGCGCGCAGCAGTTCAGGCACCACCGGCTTCGCGTACAGCTGCTGTAGCTGCGCGGAGTCATCGGTGAGCGTCTCGAGTTCGGTGGCCGCGTCCTCGTAGCGGCACCAGAGGCCCTCGCCGTCGAGGACGGCGAGCCCGCCGAGCCGCTCGATCTCGATCGCCGTGGCCGGCGAGACGACCGCATCGGACGGGGCGGCCACCAGCGGCAGCTCGAAGTGGTGGGCGTCGATCTGCCAGGCCGTCGACACTGCGCCCTGGCCCCGGGTTCGGCGCATCGGGACGAGCGCGATCTCGTCGAGGTGATAACCGCGGCGCCCGCTGCGGCCCAGGCCGATCTCCACCGTTTCAGGCACCCTGCAAGTCTGCCGCACCCGGGCCGCTCTTCCGGCGGCAGGACCAAAGACCCGCCAGCACAGGCCGTACTGTCCCTGGGACTCGCGGCGCCGGCACGGGATGGTCTAGACACGCTCGGCGCCGCGCGGGGGCGGCCGCCGATCGGGGGGCAGCTGCCGGAACGCCCTCCTGGCCTTCGTACCCCTTGACACCGACCGGGAGCCGCACATGGACGCGTTCTTGGACGTCGTCGTGCAGCGGCTGTTCGCCACCGGGATGGGTATCGAGGCGATCGTCGCCCAGCTCGACGACCCGGAACTGGCCGATCGGCTCGCCCAACACGTCAGCGATCTGGACGAGACGACCGAGGAGATCAGGCGGGCGATAGGCCTGCGCGATGGAACTGAGGCAGGATCGTACGAGGAACACAGGGTTCCGAGTACCGCTTCTGCCGCCGATGTGGTGTTCTGACCTCCGCATCGTTTCATCGCAAGGAGGGCAGATCCGCCCATGACGGATGCCGCCGAGACCCCGTCCACTGTCACGCGCATCTTTCTGCTCGACGACCACGAGATCGTGCGTCGCGGGCTGGCCGACCTGCTCAACAGCGTCCCCGACTTCGAGGTCGTCGGCGAGGCGGGCACTGTCGCGGAGGGGCTGCGCCGCATCCCGGCGGTGTCACCTGATGTCGCGATCCTGGACGGGCGGTTGCCCGACGGCAGCGGCATCGAGGTGTGCCGCATGGTGCGCGAGGAGCTGCCGGCCGTCCGCTGCCTGATCCTCACGTCCTACGACGACGACGAGGCGATCTTCGCGGCGGTGCTCGCCGGTGCCGCCGGCTACGTGCTCAAGCAGATCCGCGGGTCCAACCTCATCGACGCGGTGCGCCAGGTGGCCGCCGGCCAGTCGCTGCTCGACCCGACGGTGACCGCCCGCGTCCTGCAGCGCATCCGTGAGGGCAAGCAGGAGGACGCCCGGCTGGCGTCGCTGAACGCGCAGGAACGCAAGATCCTCGTGCTGATCGCCGAGGGGCTGACGAACCGGCAGATCGGCGAGCGGCTCTTTCTGGCCGAGAAGACCGTGAAGAACAACGTGTCGAGCCTGCTCGCGAAGCTCGGCATGCAGCGCCGCACCCAGGCCGCCGTGTTCGGCGCCAGCCTCAAGACCGAGGGCAGCGAGATAACCGACAAGCTCTGACCTACTCCGCCGTGTAGTTGGGCGACTCGACCGTCATCTGGATGTCGTGCGGGTGCGATTCCTTGAGGCTGGCCTGCGTGATGCGGATGAACCGGCCGCGCTCCTGCAACTCCGGCACGGTGCGCGCCCCGACGTAGAACATCGACTGGCGCAGCCCGCCGACGAGCTGATGCGCGACCGCGGCCAGCGGGCCGCGGTAGGCGACGCGTCCCTCGATGCCTTCGGGGACGATCTTGTCGTCGCTGCTGACCTCGGCCTGGAAGTAGCGGTCCTTCGAGTACGACTTCTTGCCGCGTGAGCTCATCGCGCCGAGCGAGCCCATGCCGCGGTAGCTCTTGTACTGCTTGCCGTTGACGAAGATGAGCTCGCCCGGCGACTCGTCGCAGCCCGCGAGCAGCGAGCCCACCATCACCGAGTCGGCGCCGGCGACGAGCGCCTTGGCGATGTCGCCGGAGTACTGCAGCCCGCCGTCGGCGATCACCGGCACGCCGGCGGCCTTGCAGGCCTGCGCGGCTTCGTGCACCGCGGTGATCTGCGGGACACCCACGCCCGTGACGACCCGCGTGGTGCAGATGGAGCCGGGCCCGACACCCACCTTGACCGCGTCGGCCCCCGCGTCGACGAACGCCTGCGCACCGGCCCGGGTGGCGACGTTGCCGCCGATGACCTGCACATGACGGGTCGCACTGTCCGTTTTCAGCCGGTGCACCATGTCGAGCAGTAGCCGCACGTGCCCGTGCGCGGTGTCGGCGACGAGCACGTCCACGCCTGCCTCGACGAGCCTGCCGGCGCGCTCCCACGCGTCGCCGAAGTAGCCGATGGCGGCACCGACGAGCAGCCGGCCGTGGTCGTCCTTGGATGCGTTGGGGAACTGCTCGGACTTCACGAAGTCCTTCACCGTGATCAGCCCGGCGAGCTTGCCGCGCGCGTCGACGAGCGGCAGCCGCTCGAGCTTGTGCTGGCGCAGCAGGTTGGTCGCGTCGTCCCGGGAGATGCCGATCGGCGCGGTGATCAACGGCATCTGCGTCATGACCTCGTCGACCTTGGTGCTGGCCCACTCCGCGACGGGGACGAAGCGCAGGTCGCGGTTGGTGATGATGCCGAGCAGGCGCTGGTCGGAGTCGACGACCGGCAGCCCGGAGATGCGGTACTGCCCGCACACATCGTCGAGCTCCTCGAGCGTCGCGTCCGGCCCGATCGTGACCGGGTTGGGGATCATGCCCGTCTGGGTCCGCTTGACGAGATCGACCTGGTAGGCCTGGTCGTCCAGCGACAGGTTGCGGTGCAGCACCCCGATGCCACCCTGACGGGCCATCGCAATCGCCATCCGGGCCTCGGTGACGGTGTCCATCGCGGCGGAGAGCAGCGGCACCGCGATCGAGAGTCCGCGGGTCAGCCGGGTAGTGGTGTCGACCTCGGTGGGCACGACGTCGGTCGCACCAGGCAGCAGCAGGACGTCGTCGAAGGTGAGGCCGAGCGGGGCGAACTTCTCGGGAACGGGCTCGGGCACCGTCATGAACTCCTCGTGGTCGCCGGTAACCCATCCTACGTGGCCCCGAGTGACGGTCGTGTTACCCGTACCCCCTCTCCTAGGGCAAATGTCAGGGTGCATTCGGGGGGAATCCCAATGGTTCGCCGCGCCGCGCGCCGACAGGCTCGAGGTATGACCCGATCTGGCACCGTTGCCACCGCTCCCCCCACCATCTCCGCCGCCCGCGCGGTCGACGTCGTCAAGCTGTACGGCACCGGCCACACCGCGGTGCGCGCGCTCGATCATGTCGACGTCGAGCTGCGCCGCGGCGAGTTCACCGCGATCATGGGCCCCTCCGGGTCCGGCAAGTCGACGCTCATGCACTGCCTGGCCGGCCTCGACACGGTCAGCTCCGGCTCGGTCTTCATCGGCGACGTGGAGCTGCGCAGCCTGTCCGACAAGAAGATGACGGCCCTGCGCCGCGACCGGATCGGCTTCGTCTTCCAGTCCTTCAACCTGGTGCCGACGCTGACCGCGCTCGAGAACATCACGCTGCCCACGGCGATCGCCGGGCGCCGGCCCGACCCGCAGTGGCTCGACACCGTCATCGACACCCTCGGCCTGCGAGACCGGCTCTCGCACCGGCCCGGCGAACTCTCCGGCGGCCAGCAGCAGCGGGTCGCCGTCGGCCGCGCGCTCGCCGGCCGTCCCGAGATCGTGTTCGGCGACGAGCCGACCGGCAACCTCGACTCCCGGTCCAGCAACGAGGTGCTCACCATCCTGCGCACCTCGGTCGACCGGCTCCAGCAGACCGTGGTCGTGGTGACGCACGACCCGCACGCGGCGAGCTACGCCGACCGCGTCCTTTTCCTCGCCGACGGCCGCATCGTCGACGAGCTGCGCGCCCCCACCGCCGACACCGTGCTCGACCGGATGAAGGGGCTGGAGCAGTGAGTTCCGCCATGCGCACGGTCGCGCTGCGCGACCTCCGCTCGCACAAGGTGCGCCTCGCCCTGACCCTGATCTCGGTCGTGCTCGGCACCGCCTTCGTCGCCGGCTCGTTCGTCTTCACCGACACGCTCAAGCACAGCTTCGACACGATCTTCGCGACCAGTGACAAGGGCATCGACACCCGGGTGCAGGCCGTGCACGGTTACCAGGCCGGCGTGCCCACCGGGCTGCTGGGCACGCTCGAGAAGCTGCCCGGCGTGGCCGCCGTCCAGCCGCGCATCGAGGACGATCTCGTCCTCGTCGACGAACACGGCAAGCGCGTCGACACCGGAGGCGCCCCGAGCGTCGGCGGCGCCTGGCAGCCGCGCACCCGCATCGGCGACCCGACCCGCATCGTCGACGGACGGGCACCGGCCCGTACCGGCGAGATCGTCATCAACGACGGCGCGGCGAGCAAGTACCACCTGCGGCCCGGCGAGCACGTCAAGATCGTGGTCCCGAACGCGGCGGTCCAGGCGGCGACCATCGTCGGCGTCTACCACGTCTCGTTCGACACCGGCGGGTACGTCGGCGCGCTGTTCAGCCGCGCCCAGGCGATGTCGCTGTTCACCGACGGCCGGCACTACACCGCGGTCGACCTGGCCGCGCGTCCCGGTGTGTCCGAGCAGGCGCTGACCGCACGCGTCGCCGCTGCCCTGCCCACCGGGCTGGAGGCGAAGACCGGGACGCAGGTGCGTGACGACGACGCGCAGGGCGTCGCGAACGCACTGTCGTTCGTCACCTACATCCTGCTGGGCTTCGGCATCGTCGCGCTGCTCGTCGGCACCTTCATCATCTACAACACCTTCTCGATGATCGTCGCGCAGCGGCAGCGTGAACTCGCCCTGCTGCGCGCCATCGGTGCCGGCCGCAAGCAGGTGCGGCGCTCGGTCACGAGCGAGGCGTTCCTCATCGGCCTGGTCGGCAGCGGCCTCGGTCTCGGTGGCGGCATCGGGCTGGCGTTCGGGCTGCACGCGCTGCTCGACTCGCTCAACCTCGGGCTGCCGTCGGGCGGGCTGGTACTCAGCACCCGGACGATCCTGATCTCCGTCCTGCTGGGCACCGTCGTCACCGTGCTGGCCGCGTCCGCACCCGCTCGCCGGGCGGGGCGCACCGCACCGGTCGCTGCGATGCGCGAGGAGTTCGCGACCCCGACCGCAGCCAGCCTGCGCCGGCGCACCGCGCTCGGCGTCGTCGTGGCGGTCGGCGGCGCGGCAGTCACCGTCGCCGGCGCGACCGCGAGCAAGGCATCGGCCGCCGCGTCGTTCACCGGGCTCGGCCTGGTGGCCGTGTGTGCCGCCGCGATGCTGCTCTCGCCGGTGCTGGCCCGCTGGCTGATCGTCCCGCTCGGCCGGGTCATCGGACGCCCGTTCGGCCCGGTGGGTCAGCTGGCGCGCACCAACGCGGTGCGCAATCCGCGACGCACCGCGGCCACCGCGTTCGCGCTGACGCTCGGCCTGGTGTTGGTGACCGGCATCGCCGTGATCGGATCGTCCATGAAGGCGAGCATCGACAAGCTCTTCGCCGACAACGTCACCGCCGACTACATCCTCACCACCAGCACGTCGGTGAACGTGCCGCCCGCCGCCGCGGTGGCGGCCCGGCACGTCCCCGGCGTCGCGTCGGTGACCGAGATCCAGACGCTGCGGGCCAGCATCGACGGCAAGAGCCGCATCGGCTCGTCCGTGGACGGTCCGCTGACCACCGTCATGCGCGTCCCGCTCGACGCCGGTTCGTCGAGCACGGCCGGACTCCGGATGATCGTGTCGCACAAGTTCGCCACCGATCACGACTGGACGGTCGGCACACGGCACACGCTGTCAGTGCCGGGCGTGCGACCGGTGACGGTGACGGTGGGCGGCATCTTCAAGGACGACCAGCTCATCGGTGACTGGGCCGTGAACGGCAACGTGTACCGCGCGCTCACGCCACAGAACCGCTGGTCGGACGACGTTGCGCTCGTGCACGCGAGCAAGGGCACCGATCTCGAGGCACTGCGCGCGAACCTGAAGCGGGTCACCAACGACTTCTACGTGGTGAACGTGCGCAACCGCACCGAGTACCAGGGCATGATCGCGTCACAGATCAACGGCCTGCTCGGGTTGCTGTACGGGCTGCTCGGGCTGGCGATCGTCATAGCCATCCTCGGCATCGTGAACACGCAGGCGCTCTCGGTCATCGAGCGCCGGCGCGAGATCGGGATGCTGCGGGCGGTCGGCATGCACCGGGCGCAGGTGCGCCGCACGGTCTACCTGGAGTCGCTTTTCATCGCGGTCTTCGGCGCGCTGCTCGGCGTCAGCCTCGGGGTGGGCTTCGGCGCGCTGTTCACCCGAACGCTGCGCGGTCAGGGACTCGGCACGCTGAGCATCCCGTGGACGCAGGCCGGGCTGTTCGTCGGGCTGGCCGCCGTGGTGGGTGTGCTGGCGGCCGTCTGGCCGGGGATACGGGCCGCCCGGACCCCCGCGTTGACGGCCATCGCGACCCCCTGAAACACCGCCCACCCCCATCTCGGTTGGCGCCGAGGTGGGGGTGGGTCTTACCGTGGGGGGCGTGACGCAGGCAACCGGCGCCCCGGGCGGAGTCCGATGAACCTCGACGATGGGCCGGTTGACCCGTTCCTGGGCGACCCGGACGACCCGGCCTCGTTGCTCGACGACGCCGAACCGGCCCAGCCACTCACCGACGACGAGCGCGCCGACGTACTCGCCGACCTGGCCGAGCTCACCGAGTTCCGCGCCACCCTCGCCCCGCACGGCATCGACGGCATCACGGTCGACTGCGCCGACTGCGGCGAGCAGCATTTCTTCGGCTGGGACCTCATGGCCGCCAACCTGCGTGCCCTCCTCGGTGAGGGCCGCACCCACGTGCACGAGCCGGCCTTCGCGCCGGATCCGGACGCCTACGTCAGCTGGGATTACGCACGTGGGTACGCCGACGCCGTCCACGCACTGAGCAAACGTCGGTGATTTCGGGCAGTTAGGACGCCCGATCCGGGACAAATCGCCCAGTGATCGAATTCGGCGGAGAGCCGCGTCACCTTTCGTGACCTCGATCTTTGAATGATCAGACGGTCGCCACGGGACGGCGGCCCAGCGCATTCGGAGACCTGCCGATGGCGGAGATTAGGCGGCTCCCCCCGTTGCGCGAGGGGGACTGGGATTGGCAAGTTGCGGCGGCGTGCCGGGGCACCGACACCGCGAACTTCTATCACCCGGAGAACGAACGCGGGCCCTCGCGGGCCCGCCGGGAGATGCGCGCGAAAGCGGTCTGCTCGCACTGCCCGGTTGTCGACAGCTGCCTGCGCTGGGCGCTCGCCGCCCGCGAGCCCTACGGCGTGTGGGGTGGCCTCTCGGTCGAGGAGCGGGAGGCGCTGCTCACCCGCCAGCCCGTCCTGCAGCCGGCATAGGCGAGCCCGCCTCCCCGACCTCCCTAGAAGCCGGGCCCGTGCGAGTGGCCGTGGCCGTGGCCGCCGTGTGAGTGCGAGTGGCCGCCGTGCGAGTGCTCGTCGGGGTCCTCGGGCTTCTCGACGACCGCGCTCTGCGTGGTGAGCACCAGCGAGGCCACGGACGCGGCGTTGGCGAGCGCGGCCTTGGTGACCTTCACCGGGTCGACGACGCCGGCCTTGATCAGGTCGCCGTAGTCGCCGGACTCGGCGTTGAGGCCGTTGTTCGCCGGCAGCTCGCGCACCTTCGCCACCACGACATAGCCCTCGAGACCCGCGTTGCTGGCGATCCAGCGCAGCGGCTCGGACAGCCCGCTGCGCACCACGCCGACGCCGGTCGCCTCGTCGCCGGCCAGCCCGAGGTCGCCCTCGAGCGCGGCCGCGGCGTGCAGCAGGGCCGCGCCGCCGCCGGCGATGATGCCCTCCTCGACCGCGGCCCGGGTGGCCGAGATCGCGTCCTCGATGCGGTGCTTGCGCTCCTTCATCTCGACCTCGGTCGCGGCGCCGACCTTGATCACTCCGACGCCGCCGGCGAGCTTGGCCAGCCGCTCCTGCAGCTTCTCGCGGTCCCAGTCGGAGTCGGTCTCGTCGATCTCGCGACGGATCTGCCCGATGCGGGCGTCGATCTCGCGCTGCTCGCCGGCGCCGTGCGTGACGGTCGTATTGTCCTTGGTGACGACGACACGCCCGGCCCGGCCCAGCACGTCGAGGCCGATCTGGTCGAGCTTGAGCCCGACCTCGGGCGCGACGACCTGACCACCGGTGACGATCGCGAGGTCCTGCAGGAAGGCCTTGCGCCGGTCACCGAAGTAGGGCGCCTTCACCGCTACCGCGGTCAGCGTCTTGCGGATCGCGTTCACGACCAGCGTTGACAGCGCCTCACCGTCGACGTCCTCGGCGAGGACCAGCAGCGGCTTGCCCGACTCGGCGATCTTCTCGAGCACCGGCAGCAGGTCGGAGATCGAGGAGATCTTCTGCGTCGTCAGCAGCAGGTAGGCGTCGTCGAGCACCGCCTCGCCGGCCTCGGGGTCGGTGACGAAGTACGGGCTGACATAGCCCTTGTCGAACTGCATGCCCTCGGTGAACTCGAGCTCGGTCGTGAGGGTCTGTGCCTCTTCGACCGTGATGACTCCGTCCTTGCCCACCTTGGTGAAGGCCTCGCCGATCAGCGCGCCGATCGTGGCGTCCTGCGCCGAGATGGTGGCGACGTGGGCGACCTCCTCCTCACCGTTGACCGGCTTGGCGACGGAGTCGAGCGCCTTGTTGACCGCCTCGACCGCTGCGTCGATGCCGCGCTTGAGCGCGATCGGGTTGGCGCCTGCCGCGACGTTCTTCAGGCCGGCGTTGACCAGCGCCTGGGCCAGCACGGTGGCCGTGGTGGTGCCGTCGCCGGCGACGTCGTTGGTCTTGGTGGCCACCGACTTGGCGAGCTGCGCCCCGAGGTTCTCGAACGGGTCGTCGAGCTCGATCTCGCGCGCGATGGTCACACCGTCGTTGGTGATGGTGGGTGCGCCGAACTTCTTGTCGAGGACGACGTTGCGGCCCTTGGGGCCGAGCGTCACCTTGACCGCGTCGGCCAGCTGGTCGACACCGCGTTCGAGCGCGCGGCGTGCGTCCTCATCGAAGCTGAGGATCTTGGCCATGGGATTCCCTTCGCTGCTGGATGGCGCAGCCGAATCCGCCCCGGCCACGCCCCCAATCAGATGTGGAGCCGCGCCGGGGCGGGGATCGGTCCGGCTGAGTTACTTCTCGACGATGGCGAGGACGTCACGGGCGGACAGGACGAGGTACTCCTCGCCGCCGTACTTGACCTCGGTGCCGCCGTACTTGCTGTAGAGGACGACGTCGCCGATCTTGACGTCGAGCGGGACGCGGTTGCCGTTGTCGTCGATGCGGCCCGGACCGACGGCGAGGACGGTGCCCTCCTGCGGCTTCTCCTTGGCGGTGTCCGGGATGACGATGCCCGACGCGGTCGTGGTCTCGGCCTCGTTCGCCTGCACGACAATGCGGTCCTCGAGCGGCTTGATGCTGACCTTGGTCGCGGTCACGGTGTGGCTCCCCTTCTAGGGTTTTCTACGGTTCAGATACGTGTCTGGGTGGGGCGGGCTGCCGTCGCGGGGGTCAACCTCTCCCTGATTGGCACTCTAACGCGGCGAGTGCCAACTCTCAACGCCGGGGTATGGCAGGCTTGCCCGCGTGACCTCGGGGGCCGCCACGGAGACCGCGCCGGACAACGACACCGGTCGTATCGAGGCGTTCAGCGACGGGGTCTTCGCCATCGCCGTCACCCTGCTCGTCCTCGAGCTGAAGCTGCCCGATACCAAGAAATACGGGGTCTGGACGGGCCTGCTGCACGAGTGGCCGCAGTTCGCGGCCTACCTCACCAGCTTCTTCATCATCGGGATAATGTGGGCGAACCACCACTCGATGTTCACCTCGATCGTGCGCTCCGACCGGGTGCTGCTGTTCCTGAACCTGCTGCTGCTGCTGTGGACGACGCTGCTGCCGTTCCCCACCCACCTCGTCGCCGAGTACCTGCGCGACGGCGGCGCCGACGCCGCCCAGGCCGAGGCGGTCTACAGCGGCACGCTCACCCTCTCCGCCATCGCGTTCAGCCTCATCTGGGCGCACGCGGTGCGCGGCGGACGGCTCATCGCCGCGCCGCTGGGCCGGCGCGAGGAATGGCGCTCGATCGCGCGGTTCTCGATGGGCACCGTCTTCTACGCCGCGACCATCGGGATCTCGTTCCTTTCGGCCGGGGCGGCGCTCGCGATCCAGTTCGCGCTGGCGCTGTACTACCTGTTCGAGCAGGTCCGCTCGGCCTGACGCCTCGGTTGTCGGCCGGTCAGCGAGTCCGGGGCCGTTACGTGTGCTCAGCTGAACGTCGTCGGAGTCCAGCTCTGCCCCGCGTCGCGCGTCGTCCAGATCGTCCTGCCGTCGGCGGACACTGCCCGCCCGACCGAGGTGGACTCGAAGCCGACGAACCCGATCTGGTCCGACACCTCCGTCACCACGTGCCAGGTCTTTCCGCCATCCCTGCTGAGCGCCAGCCCGTCGCCTGCAGCGACGAGGACGGTCGCGGGATCTCCGGAGAGCAAACTCGGTGTGCTCGGGATGGGCGGGCCCGCATTGCTGAAAGTCGCGCCATCGTCCGTCGAGACCGCGACGCGGAGGTGGGTCTGGTCCGTGCGTGCCGCGCACAGCACGCTGACCGCTCCGTGGGAACCCGCGGCGACCGTGTAGCTGTCGACCTCGCCGCCGGTCTGCGGGCACGGTTCGCCGTCGGCGATCCAGTGCACGCCGTCGTCGGTCGAGCGATACAGCGTCGACGTCGCACTGCCCGCACCGGCGGCTGGATTGCGGGTCAGGAGCAGGTAGGCATCGGCACCGCCGCGGGATAATACGACCCGGATTGCCGCAGCGGCCTGCACTGATCTCGGTGTCCACTCGTTCGACCCGATCGCCGCCGTCTCGACGCCGATCCCGCACGGTCCGGGGCAGCCGGACGGACTGGTCGCGGTGACCCGGATGACGTTGTTGTCCAGCGTCTCGAGCGCGATCGCGCCGCCGGCTTCAGGCGTCCACTGGTTGCCGCCGTCCTTCGTCATGAAGAACGCGGACGGACCGAACGCATAACCGGTGTCCTTGTCGGCGAAGCGGATGTTGGTGACGCACGGATCGGTGCAGCCGCCGGTCACGCCCTCGACGTTGAACGGCGTGCTGTTCGGCATGCTCCACCACTTCGCGCCCTTCATGTGGAACAGCGCGCTGCACCGTCCCGGCCCGCTCACGCAGTCGGCGGCGGCGAGCGCCCAGCCCTGGTTCTCGCTCACGAAGGTCAGGTCGAGGACCTTCACGTTGCGTAGCGTCTCCGCGCCACTCGACTGCGTCGTCGGCGAGGGCAGCGCGCTGTCACTCGGGGTCTGCGTCGGATTGACCGGAGACTGCAGCACCGACGCGTCGTTCGACGTCGCAGGGGTCGGGCCGTTGGCCGAGGTCTGCAGGCTCTCCACGCCGGCGATCGCGCCGACGACGGCGGCGACGGCACCGGCGGCGACGAGCGGCATCGTCCAGGTGCGCCAGTTACGCCGGGACCGGCGCGAGCCCTCGGCCTGGTTGATGATCCGCTGGGCGAGCAGGTCGCCGCGCGGCGCCTCGTGCGCATGTCGCTCGAGGCTCGCCCGCAGTTCGCGGGCGATCGGGTCACGATCGAATGGGTCAGTCACTGGAAGACACCTTGTTCATGTGGGGGCCATCTGCTCGCGCAGGGCGGCCAGCCCGCGGCTGATGAGACTGCGCACCGTGCCCACTCGGCAGCCGAGCGCGGCGGCGGACTCTTCATCGGTCATGTCCTCGAAGAAGCGGAGGACGAGTGCGGCGCGTTGCCGCTCGGGAAGGAAGCGCAGGCCAGCCCAGATCTGGTCCCGGTCGGCGAGCTGCGTCATCACGTCGCGCGGGTCGACCCGCTCCGGCACGTCGTCGTGCGGGTACTCGCGGCGGGCCGCGCGGCGCTGGTAGTTGATGTAACCGTTGGTGAGCGAGCGGCGCACGTACGCCAGCGGCACGTCCGCCTGCGCGACTCGGTCCCATTTCGGGTAAAGCCGGACAAGCGTGTCCTGGACGAGCTCCTCGGCGGTCTGCGCGTTGCCGGTGAGCAGGTACGCCGTGCGCAGCAAAGCCGGGGTGTGCTCACGCACGAACCCCGCGAAGCCGACGTCGGGCCGCACCAACACCTCCACGGGAAGTAGACACCGCGCAGGCGCATTGTGTTGCGCTAACCCTGCTCCTCGTAGTGGGCGCGGTCGGCACCCAGCCGCCACACCTTGCGCTGCCGGTTCGGGGTGGGCACGCCCTTGGCCTGCAACGGGCGCCACAGCGGCCGGTGCCAGGTGGTGACGGGGATCGACGGGACGACCTGGACGTAGAACGGCCGCTGGCTCGCAGGCAGCTTGTCGACCGCGCCGTCGAGGTCGGCGGTGCTGAGCTCGGTGCCGCCGCGCAGCGCCACTGCGCCGACCAGCACCTCGACGTCGTCGTCGGGCACGCCGTACGCGACGACGAGGTCGACACAGGGCAGCGTGCCGAGCGCGAACCGGGCGCCGGACGGGATCGCCGGCCCGTCGGCGGTGTGCACCACCTCGGCAGCGGGCCCGGCGAGCCACAGGTCGCCGTGCTCGTCGCGCAGGAACAGGTCGCCGGTCGAGCGCCACGCGTCCCCGCTCTCGAACACGCCGCGCAGCGGCGGCTCCGACGTCGAGTCCGTGGGATTGGCGCGGACCAGTAGCAGCCCGACCTCGTCGACGCGGCACTCCCGGCCCAGGCCGTCGTCGGACAGCAGCAGCCGGTCGGCGTTCAGGTCGTACGCGGCGACACGCACCTCGGCGGTGCCGGGCAGCGGCTTGCCCATCGAGCCGACGGAGCGGCCGCTGACGTTGGCCAGGATCGCCTCGCCCTCGGCGGACGCGTAGAACTCCAGCACTCGCGCGGTACGGAAGCGCTCGTTGGTGCGCCGCCACAGATTGCGGGGCATGCCCGAGCCCATGAACATCCGGATCGGGTGGTGCTGCTCGTTGGGGTGCGGGGGCGCGTTGACGATCTCGCGCAGCGACGTCCAGGTGTAGGAGACGTGGGTCGCGCCGTAGCGGCGCACCTCGTCCCAGAACGTGTCCGGGTCGTTCGCCGTGGCCATCGCGAAGCGCGCCCCACCGGCAACCGCGCCGCCGATGCTCATGAGCAGCGCGGACGTGTGGTGCACCGGCGTGACGCTGTAAACGGTGTCGCCGGGCTTGAGCGCAGCCGCGCTCGCGGTGCCCAGTGCCGACAGCGCCCAGCGCCGGTTGGTGATGCGCACCGGCTTGGTGCCGGTGCCCTCACCGGTGAACAGCACGAACGCGACGTCGCCGGCCCGGTCCGGGTTGGCGCGGTACCAGGCGGGCAGCTCGACCTCGTCCGGCTCGATGCGCTCCATGTCGATGACGTCCGCGTCCAGGTCACGCCACTGCTCTTCACGACTGCTGTTGGGGCCACCACCACCCAGGACGGCCCAGGTGACGCCCTCGACCTCACCCTGCTGCGCGACGTGCTCGGGGTCGGAGATGACCCACGTGATGCGGCCGAGCGCCGCCTCGCGGCCGGGCTCGCCGTCCGGGCGCAGCAGCACCGCGGTCGCCCCGAGCCGGCTCAGCGCGGACACGACGGTGAACGCGCTCGGTCGGGTGTCCATCAGCACGCCGACCCGGTCGCCGTGCCGGACGCCGATCTCGACCAGGCCCTTGACCACGTTGTCGATGCGCCGGCTCACGTCGGCCCACCGGTACGCGCGGTCGCCGAACAGGAACGCGACGTCGTTCGGGGCACGCCGCGCGGCCTCGTCGATGAGCAGACCGAGCGAGATGCGCGTGGACGGGTCGAGCCGCTCGATGCGGCTGAGCTTGGGCAGCTGCACCGGCGCCTCGCGCGCGACGCCGGTGACGAGGTTCGCGGCCCGGCGCGCGGAGGTGAGCACGACGCGCCCGGCCGCGATGCCCATCTCGGTGGCCTGCGCGAGCGCGGTTGCGGCGGTGCTGGGCCGCAGCGCGCGGCCGGGCTCGATGGTGTCGGCGAGCTGGATCG